>JANMYB010000091.1:0-8299 GCA_031381645.1 Methylotenera sp. | reverse complement strand
GCTATTTATTGTATTAGCCATGCCCCAGCGTTATTATTGTTGCCTATCCCCAACTTTGAAGGCGCAAAATGCGCTGTTGCTGTTTTATTTTATGCTAATTGTACAAATTAGCGATGTGCTGCAATATGTGTTTGGCAACTTGTTTGGTAAAACAAAAGTTGCCCCCATTGTGAGCCCCAATAAGACGCTTGAAGGCTTAATCGGCGGCGGTTTAAGCACCATTTTAATTGGCGCTGCCATGTGGTGGATAACACCATTTACGCCGCTGCAAAGCGCGGGTATGGCGGCGATTATAGTCACAATGGGCTTTTTGGGTGGATTGGTGATGTCCGCGATTAAACGTAGCCTAGGCGCAAAAGATTGGGGCAGCATGATAGAAGGCCACGGGGGTATGATGGATAGAATGGATTCGGTAAGTTTTGCCGCTCCGATATTTTTTCATTTGACGAGATACTTTTTTACGCCATAATTGGCGCTTGATTTATATTGTTTGTAATCATTCGGAAATTTATTGACATGGCAGAGCCTAAACAACACATTGTACGCCAAGCTGCAGATGAAGCGGGTTTGCGCGCACGCGGCATCTATTTACTGCCAAATTTATTCACTTCGGCTGCTTTGTTTGCGGGGTTTTATGCCATTGTGCAGGCAATGAATTCTAACTTTGAGCAATCTGCTATTGCGATTTTTATCGCCATGGTAATGGATGGCCTTGATGGTCGCGTAGCGCGCATGACCAATACCACCAGCGCGTTTGGGGCAGAATACGATAGCTTATCTGACATGGTGTCGTTTGGCGTCGCGCCCGCGTTGATTATGTATGTGTGGGCGTTAAAACCCATGGGAAAATTGGGCTGGATTGCGGCCTTTATTTATTGTGCTTGTGCGGCATTAAGGTTGGCGCGTTTTAACACCAAGTTAGAAGACGAACACCAAGACAAGCGTTATTTTCAAGGGCTTCCTAGCCCAGCTTCGGCAGCGCTCTTGGCAGGCTTTGTGTGGGTGGCCTATGAATATGGCGTGAGCGGCCGCGAAATATTTTTTGGCGCAATACAAATGAAATGGATGGCTTGGGGATTGACGGTTTTCGCGGCTGGTAGCATGGTTTCTGACCTAAAGTTTTATAGCGGAAAAGACATCAACTTAAAAGAAAGTGTACCATTTGTAGCAATTTTAGCCATCGTGTTGATGTTCGTGTTAGTTTCGTACAGCCCGCCAGAGGTGCTATTTACTGTGGTGTTGGTGTACGCGCTATCGGGTTATTATTTGTGGTTAAAATCACAAATCACCCATAAGGCACCCACAGAATAGTGTATAGCACTTGAAAAATCACATTTTAATATTTATACTGAAGTCATGTTGAATTCATTCACATTTCAGGTTTTTGCTGGCTTGTTATTAAGCCTTATAGCGTTACGCGCTTTAGTTGCGCTACGTCTGCTGCGCGTCAGCGCACACTAAACCACCCCAAATTTAAATATTTTCACGCTCGCGCATTTTGCATGCGACGGGTAAAATTTATCTATTGCATATTGGAATGAACATGAACCAAATTATTATTTTTGATACTACCTTGCGCGATGGCGAACAAAGCCCAGGCGCAGCCATGACCAAAGAAGAAAAAATTCGCATTGCGCGCCAGCTTGAAAAATTGGGTGTGAATATTATTGAAGCAGGTTTTGCAGCCGCCAGCCCTGGCGATTTCGATGCTATTCACACCATTGCGGGTTTAATCCACAACTCTACCGTGTGCTCGCTCGCTCGCGCTAGCGAGAATGATGTGCGTCGTGCTGGTGAAGCGATTACGCCTGCCATGCAACACGACGAAAAAAATGGCCGCATTCATACCTTTATTGCTACCAGCAAAATCCATATGGAAAATAAGCTTCGTATGACGGAGGATCAAGTGGTGGAGCGCGCCGTGCAGGCCGTGAAATGGGCATTAGAATATACACATGATGTAGAGTTTTCGGCTGAAGATGCCGTGCGCTCCGATATTGATTTTTTAGTACGCGTGTTTGACGCGGTGATTGAAGCGGGCGCCACCACCATCAATGTGCCTGATACGGTTGGTTATTCAATCCCAGCACCATGGGGCGAGCGTATGGCTACCTTAATTAAGCGCGTAAAAAATAGCGATAAAGTTATTTGGAGTACGCATTGCCACAACGATTTAGGCATGGCAGTGGCGAATTCGTTGGCTGCAGTGATGAATGGCGCGCGCCAAGTAGAATGTACGATTAACGGTTTGGGCGAGCGCGCGGGCAACGCGAGTTTGGAGGAAGTGGTGATGGCGATTAAAACCCGCCGTGATTTCTTTAATTTGGATACACGCATCGATACCACGCAAATCGTACCAACAAGTAAATTAGTGTCCACTATTACTGGTTACCCCGTGCAGCCGAATAAGGCGATTGTTGGCGCCAATGCGTTCGCGCACGAGAGCGGCATTCACCAAGATGGCGTCCTAAAGCACCGCGAGACTTACGAAATCATGCGAGCAGAAGACGTAGGCTGGAACACCAATAAATTAACGTTGGGTAAATTATCTGGTCGCAATGCGTTTCGCACGCGTTTGACCGAATTGGGCATTCAGTTGGCGAGCGATGATGCGGTTAATGCCGCATTCGCGCGCTTTAAGGATTTGGCGGACAAAAAGAGTGAAATTTTTGATGAAGATTTGCACGCACTTGTTAGCGGAGAATTTGTCCATGAAGAGTCTGAAAACTATAAATTAGTGTATTTGCAAGTGGCCTCGCAAACTGGTGAAGTGCCGCACGCGCACATCACCATTAGCGATTCTGGCGTCGAGAAAAAAGCAGAATCAGATGGCGGCGGTCCTGTAGATGCGAGCTTTAAAGCCATCGAAAGCATCGTCAATAGCGGTGCAGAGTTGCAATTGTATTCGGTAAATAACATCACCAGTGGTACGGATGCACAGGGTGAAGTGACGGTGCGTTTGGCTCGCGGTGGACGTATTGTAAACGGCCAAGGTGCAGATACAGATATTGTCATAGCCTCGGCAAAAGCATATTTAAATGGCTTGAATAAGCTCCACGCCAAATCGCAAAAGTTAAACCCTCAAGTATAAAATTATTAAAAAACATATGCTCTTCAGACCAAATAGATATTGGCCTGCTGAGCATTATTATTGAGCTTTATGACAGCTAAAAATAAAAAGATTTATATTGCGGCTGCGCTATTTTGCACCTATTTTATTTGGGGTTCGACTTATCTTGCTATTGAGTTTGGCATAGAGAGTTTTCCGCCATTTTTAATGGGTGCAGTGCGTTTTATCATCGCGGGGGCTTTGCTGTATATGATTTTGCGGGCAATGGGTGCAGCCAACCCAAGCGCGCAAGAATGGCGTGGGGCTGGTATTGTCGGCTTGCTGCTACCCGCCATTGGCCATGGCACTGTATGTTATGTGCAGCAAACAGTCAGTAGCAGTGTGGCTGCGCTTTCTATTGCCACGGCACCTATCTGGATGGCGATTTTCTCTACTGTCTGGGGACACTGCATCACCCGCCAAGAGTGGCTAGGCATCGCAATTGGTCTTGTAGGAATTGTATTGTTGAATACACAAGGTAGTTTGCAGGGGGATACGGCAAGCGCATTATTGCTGATATTTGCAGCAGCAAGCTGGTCGTTTGGCTCGGTGTGGGGCAAATACTTAAAGCAACCTATTGGTTTAATGGCACCTGCCATACAAATGCTAACAGGCGGATTGATTTTATTGGCTTTGAGCCTACTGATGAGTGAGACTTGGTCTGCGCAAATTAGCGTAAAATCTTGGGGCGCATTGCTATTTTTAATTGTGTTTGGCTCTGTAGTTGCCTATAGCGCTTACCAATATTTGCTTAAAACTGTGCGCCCACTAGTGGCCAGTAGCAATACTTTTGTGAATCCAATCGTGGCGTTTGCGGTAGGTATTTGGTTTGCAGGAGAAACAGTGATAGCGATAGAATACGTGGCCTTAGCAGTGATTTTAGTGGGTGTTTATTTAGTATTAACAGCAGAGAATAAAGAAATAATATGAAACAAAACTTAGCCTTATTTGACCTAGACAATACGTTGCTGGCGGGCGACAGCGATTACAACTGGAGCTTATTTTTGATTCGCCAAGGTTTGCTGGACGAAAAAACGCACCATGACCGCAATGAACAGTTTTATGCGGATTACAAAAATGGCACTTTGAATATTGTTGAATTTTTGAAATTTCAGCTCGTACCTTTAAGTCAGCACCCTAAAAAGTTTTTAGATGAATTACACCTTAAATATATGGATGAAGTGATTCGACCCATGATGACGGATAAGGCGCAGACGCTTGTGGATAAACACAAAGCGGTGGGTGACTTATGCGTAGTGATTACTGCGACCAATAGCTTTGTCACCAAGCCGATTGCCACAGCTTATGGTATCAAGCATTTAATTGGCTCCGACCCTGAAATGCTGAATGGCGAATATACAGGCGGCGTGACCGGTGTGCCAACTTATAAAGAAGGCAAAGTGACGCGCATTAACCAATGGCTGGCCGAGCGCGGCAAAAAACTGGAAGATTTTGAAATTAGCTACTTTTACTCAGACTCGCACAATGATTTGCCGCTCATGAAATTGGTAACAAACCCAGTGGCGGTGGATGCAGATGAAACTTTAAAGAAAGTGGCTGAGGAAAAAGGTTGGCCGCAAATGAGTCTGCGGGATTGAGCTAGTACTTTAGCGACCTAACAAAATCTGCAAAATAAACTTGCTCACCACATAAGCCAATAGTAATAATACAAATCCAATCAGCGTAAGGTTAATCGCCTTGCGACCGCGCCAACCAAATTTAAAGCGGCCAAATAGCAACCAACCGTAAATCACCCAAGACGCAATTGAAAATACAATTTTGTGCGTAAATTGTAAAGGCTTACCAAAGATATGTTCAGAAAATAGCATGCCGCTAATTAAAGTCGACGTGAGTAAGATAAAACCAACAGTAATGACCTTAAATAATAAACTTTCCATGACAAGCAACGGTGGAAAACTTGGCAATTTAATTAAGGTAGGTTTGTTGTGCAGGCTTCGCTCGGCAAGTGCCATCAAGAGCGCATGCAGAGCGGCAAATGTAAATAGGCTATAAGCCAATATGGCAATTGTAATATGCGCTACAAACAAAGGCTGCATTGCATTTGGAAGAAAGTGATTACTTACCTCAAGCGCAGGTAAAATCGCAAATAAGGCCGCAGGTGGTAGCACAAATGCTTGCAAGCTAGTAAGCTGATGATTTAGATCTGCTAACCAATACACCAGCACTGTTAGCCAAAATATGGCGGAAACTGCGTTGTAAAAACCTAAATTAAAGCCGCCTGCAAAAATGGCTTGGTAGAGCAGCCAAGCGTGAATTAGCAAGCCTAAAGCAATCATCGCAGAGTGCAGTTTTAACGATTGCGCGCTTTTAGTTTTCACATCGCGCCAAAAGTCTGCTGCTACTGCGATATAAATAAACGCCACCACTAAAAAAGGAATCATTTTCTGCATACCTAATTATCGCGTGTTTGGGTTAAAATTGCATCAATTATAAGGAAACCCTATGCTAGAAAATTTAACAGGCCGCTTACAAGGAGTCATTAAAAGCCTGCGCGGCCAAGCGCGGCTGACGGAAGACAACATTGCTGACGCGATGCGCGAAGTACGTATGGCATTGCTAGAGGCCGACGTTGCGCTACCTGTGGTGAAAGATTTTATCGCTAAAGTTAAAGAGCGCGCGCAAGGAAAAGAAGTGCTACAAAGCCTGACACCAGGGCAAGCGGTGATTGAGGTGGTGAACGATGAGCTGGCCGCGCTGATGGGCAAGGCCAATGTGGGTTTGAACCTTGCCACGCAACCACCTGCGATTATCCTCATGGCGGGTTTGCAGGGTTCGGGGAAAACCACGACTTCAGCCAAATTAGCCAAATTACTCAAAGAACAAAAGAAAAAAGTGCTATTGGCGAGCGCGGACGTTTATCGCCCAGCGGCGATTACACAGTTACAGACTTTAGCAAAACAGTTAAATATTGATTGCTTTGATAGTAATGCCGCGCAGAAGCCCGTGGATATTGCCTCGCAAGCCATCCAATTTGCAAAACGTGGTTATTATGATGTGTTGATTTTCGATACCGCTGGCCGCTTAGGCATTGACGAAGCGATGATGGCGGAAATTAAAGCGCTGCACACGCTGTTGATGCCAATCGAAACTTTGTTCGTCGTTGATGCCATGCAAGGCCAAGATGCAGTGAACACGGCCAAAGCGTTTGGTGACACGCTGCCGCTCACGGGCGTGGTTTTAACCAAACTGGATGGCGATGCGCGCGGTGGTGCGGCGTTAAGTGTGCGTCATGTGACAGGCCAGCCGATTAAATTTATCGGTGTGAGTGAAAAAGTAGATGGTCTAGAGCCGTTTTACCCAGATCGCATGGCGGGTCGAATTTTGGGTATGGGTGATGTGCTGGGTTTGATTGAGCAAGCGCATAAAAATGTCGATATGGCAGAGGCTCAAAAAGTCGCCGAGAAGATTAAATCGGGCGCTAAATTTGATTTGGAAGATTTTAAAAACCAAATGAGTCAAATGCGAAAAATGGGTGGTATGGGTGCGCTGATGGACAAAATGCCCGCGCAAATGGCCAATATGGCCGCCAAAGTGAATAATGAAGATGCGGATAAATCGCTGCGCCGTATAGAGGGTATCATCAACAGCATGACGCCGCTAGAGCGCAGAAAACCTGAGCTAATCAAAGCTACGCGCAAAAAGCGCATCGCTGATGGCAGTGGTGTGCAAGTGCAGGAAGTGAATCGCCTGCTGAAACAGTTTGAAAAAACGCAAAAAATGATGAAAATGTTTAGTAAAGGCGGTATGGCAAAGATGATGCGCGGCATGGGTGGTAAACTACCAGGGATGCGCTAACTTGTGTGTGTATCAATAAAAAAGCTCACTTTTAAGTGAGCTTTTTTATACTAGATTATATGGTGCGCCCAAAGAGATTCGAACTCCTGACCCCTTGGTTCGTAGCCAAGTACTCTATCCAGCTGAGCTATGGGCGCATACGTAGTATTATACGTGATACAGCATGTTTCTTAAAGTTAAAACTGGCGGAGAGCGAGGGATTCGAACCCTCGATACAGATTTAAGCCCGTATGCTTCCTTAGCAGGGAAGTGCCTTCGACCACTCGGCCAGCTCTCCGTTTTTAGCAATACTTACCAGCTTGCTGGCTTAGTAGCGCTTATCAGTTTTTCTGATTCGAATTACGCTTTATTGCAAGGGCGCGATGTTACTTGATTCGCCCTTATAAATCAATCAAAACTAAGCTAATTAAGGCTTAAGCTTCTTCCAGTTCAAATGCTTTGTGTAAAACGCGCACCGCAAGTTCCATATACTTTTCTTCAACTACCACAGCGATTTTTATCTCGCTGGTAGAAATCATCTGAATATTAATGCCTTCCTCAGCCAGTGTGCGGAACATTTGGCTGGCGATGCCTACATGTGAGCGCATACCTACGCCTACTACAGCCACTTTGGCGATTTTATCATCACCAATGATTTCACGTGCTTTGATAAAGCTTTGCACTTTTTCTCGCAAAATAGCCAAAGCTTTATTCATCTCGTTTTTGTGCACTGTAAACGAGAAATCCGTCAAGCCGTCCGCGCCCGTGTTTTGAATAATCATGTCCACATCGATATTTGCATCGGCAATTGGGCCTAAAATTTTGTAGGCAGTGCCTGGTGTGTCGGGCACGCCCAGCACGGTGATTTTGGCCTCGTCGCGGTTAAACGCGATGCCTGAAATAATGGGTTCTTCCATGTTGTTGTCCTTATTTTCTTCTTCAAATGTAATCAGAGTTCCGTCGCCTTCATCTTCAAAGCTAGAAAGTACGCGTAGCTTAACTTTATATTTCCCTGCAAATTCTACCGAGCGAATTTGCAGCACTTTGCTACCTTGGCTGGCGAGTTCGAGCATTTCTTCGAAGGTGATTTTTTCTAAACGACGCGCCTCGGGCACTACGCGCGGGTCTGTGGTGTAAACGCCGTCCACATCGGTGTAAATTTGGCATTCTTCTGCCTTAAGCGCGGCGGCAAGCGCCACGCCAGTGGTGTCAGAGCCGCCACGGCCAAGCGTAGTAATGTTGCCAAATTCATCTGCACCCTGAAAGCCCGCCACCACAACCACATAGCCGTCGTTCAAATCTTGTTTAATATTGTGGTCGTCAATATCTAAAATACGCGCTTTGGTAAATGCGCTATCGGTTAAAATTTTCACCTGAGCACCCGTGTAACTTTTG
>JANMYB010000060.1:0-6324 GCA_031381645.1 Methylotenera sp. | reverse complement strand
TGGTGGCTGGGCTGGCGTTGCGATGAACCTTGGTATGACTAACCCAACAGACGCACTTGGTGCTGCTGGTGGTTATGCTGAACTTGTTAAATACAACGCTGCTCCTGGCGGCGGTGCATTAACAGTATTCAAACTATAATTAGATTTTAATTACTAGTTAGATACAAGCAATATAAAACACCTCGCTTCGGCGGGGTGTTTTTATTTTGAGTAGCAAAAAATGGCAGGTCATCCAAATTAGTTAAAGACCGTTATACAGTAGAGTATAGCTAAAAATGAAAATTTGTTTACAATGCTAGGGTTTGTAATTGATAGTTCGAATTATTAATGAATAAGAACTTTTATTTTTAGCAACACTCTCAATGGGGTGGTGCAATTAATTTACGTGTAATTTTAATAAGGATTAGAATAATGTTGAAACATATTAAGCAACGCACTTTGGTTGCGGGATTATTTGTAGTTTTGGCAATCTCGGCAACTACTAGTTTTGCTGAAAATGAGATTGGTTTGGATCTTAATAGCGGACGTGGCGGCGAGGCGCAGCGCGTAGATGATGGCACGGAGTTTAGAGTATGTGCAGATCAAGATCTGATGCCGATGTCTAATGCAAAACAAGAAGGTTTTGAGAACAAAATTGCCGAAGTTATTGCCAAAGATTTAGGCAAAAAATTAAGCTATCAATTTTGGTATGATCGTCAGGGCTTTTTGCGCAACACCCTAAATGCGAAGCGTTGCGACGTGGTGATGGGTACCGCGCAAGATAATGACGCGCTACGTACATCAAAGCCTTATTACCGCTCTGGTAACATATTTGTATGGCGCAAAGACAGTAACTACAACATTGCTAATTGGGATTCTCCTGATTTGAAAAAAGGCTTCATTGGCGTTGTAGGTCAAAGCCCAGCCACTATCCCGATGAATGATCATGATTTAATCTCTAACGCTCGCCCTTATCGCCAGCAGCGTGATTTAAATTTACCGCCAAGCTATTTAATTGACGATTTGGCTAAAAAAGATATTGATATTGCAATTGTTTGGGGTCCAATTGGCGGTTATTTTGCCAAAAATTCAACAGTACCAATGGAAGTTAGACTTATCCCTGAATACGAAAGTAGTAATCCAATTCAAAGAGCAAAAGGTAAGCAGTATTGGAACATATCGATGGGCGTGCGTAAAAAAGATAAAGAGCGCATGGATATGATTAACGCGGCAATTGATCGTAACCAAGATAAAATCAACAAGATTTTAGATGATTACGGCGTGCCTCATGTGCCTGTTATTGCTGATGATAGCATCGTGAAAATTACACACGAAAAATCAGAAGCAGCACGTGGTGCAATCGTTCCTAAATCCGAGTAGAATGGTGTTTCTTATTTTGTGACAAAATAATGTCAACCAAGAAGAAAGATGTTCGTTAAATTAGCAAACGTTCGAGATGCAAGTGCATGTAAGACGTTGCTCATATTGTATAAAATAGATTAGGAGAAAACATGTTTGGCAATAAAGCAATCAAGTCAACTTTAGTTGTTTCTATGTTGGCGCTAGCAGGTCTTACACTTTCATTTCAAGCAAATGCGGCGTGTAATTTAGTTTCTACTGTAGATGGTAAGCCATTAGCGATTAAAGCAGTGGATACTGATACACCAGAAGCAAAACAGTTTCTAGAAACTTGTGTAAACCCTTATACTAAAATTTATGCAGCGGATGCCGAAGCGGCTAAAAAAGGTAAAAGAGAGTACGGGTACAACAATTGTACTGGTTGCCATGGTGGTAAATTAGAAGGCATTATGGCGCCATCATTGAGCAAAAATACTGCTGGTGGTCAAGGTGCTTATGACCAAAAGTGGGTGTATGCTAAAAACGCGACAGATAAAGGTATGTTTGAATCGATTGCTGGCGGTACACCAGGCACTTCTGGCGGCACCATGTTTATCTGGCATAATCAATTGCCAGGCCATACAGGTGATGGCATATCAACTGACCAAATCTTGAAGACGATTGCTTACATTCGTACTCAGTACAAAGGTGACGGCGAAAAAGCTTGGTTAAAATAAACTTTTAACTTAGAAAATAATAACAAATAAAACGGCTGCTGTATAATTACAGTAGCCGTTTTTTCATTACAAATACTACAGATATTATTCGGGAGAAATAAATGAAGCATCTAAAAATGAGCGTAATTTTTGCTTTAATGCTATCCGCATTAGTGGCATGTAACAAGGCTGATACTGGCGCATCAGATACATCTGCTAGCGCAAGCGCTGAAGCTACAGCCGCCAGTTCTGGCGGTGGGGCATGTAATTTTATATCTACAAAAGATGATAGCCCATTGCTTATTAAGGTAGTTGCTACTGATACGCCAGAAGCAAAACAGTTTATAGAAACTTGTATTAATCCATATACAAAACTTTATGCTAAAGATGCTGAAGCGGCTAAGGCAGGCAAAAAGCAATATGCATTTCAGGGTTGTAGCGGCTGCCATGGTGGCAACGCAAATGGCTTAATGGGACCAAGCATTATTGATGCACAATGGGAATATACAAAACACAATACTGATAAAGGTATGTTTGAGACAATTGCAGGCGGTACGCTTGGTAAAGGTGCAACTGCTCGAGGCAGTATGTTGACATGGCATAATCAATTGCCAGGTCATTCAGGTGATGGCGTAGATACAGATACCATTTTGAAAATTATAGGTTGGTTGCGCACGCAATATACAGGCGGTGGGGAGACGCCTTGGATGAATTAAATGTTGAGCTTAAGTGTTTGACAGCCGCAAGCTGATTGATGCACGCTATTTTAAACGACTACTGTATAATTACAATAGTCGTTTTTATTTATACAATTGCAGTTTTCAATTTAAGGTTTACTTGGAAAATACTGAAGAAAATAATTTGCATCACATTGTTATCGTAGGCGGCGGTGCTGGCGGCTTAGAGCTCGCAACGCGGCTAGGTGATAGCTTAGGTAAAAAGAAAAAAGCGCTTGTTACATTGATTGATAGCACTAGAACACACGTGTGGAAGCCGCTGTTGCATGAAATTGCTGCGGGCAGCATGAACCCTGACAAGCATGAGCTTGAATACATGGCGCAAGCGCATTGGCACCATTTTCGTTTTAGATTAGGCCGTATGGATGGTTTAAATCGTGCCGTAAAAGAGATCACTGTTGAGCCATTTTTAGATGAAGATGGTGTAGAGGTAATTCCGCGCCGTATATTTAAATATGATACCTTGGTGATAGCTATAGGTAGCACAACCAATGATTTTGGCATTAAGGGTGCACTAGAGCACTCCATCGCGCTGGATACGCAAGGCCAAGCAGAGAGGTTTCATCGCCGTTTGCATAATGCTTTAGTACGCGCGCAGACTCAAGTTGCGCCCATTCAGTCTGGGCAGCTTGAAGTGGTGATTGTGGGGGCAGGTGCTACTGGCGTTGAGTTGGCGGCTGAGTTGCATAATACTACACGCGAGCTGGCGGCCTATGGGCTGGACAAAATTGACGCAGATCGCGATGTAAAAATATCGATTATTGAGGCCAGCGAACGTCTATTGCCAGCACTTCCCCTAAAGCTTTCAACAGCAGTTGAGCTAGAGCTGAAAAGGTTAAATGTTCAGGTGTTAACTGGTGAACGCGTCACTGAGGTTTCCGATAAAGGTATCACTACACACAGTGGCCGTTTTATTTCTTCAGAGTTAGTAGTTTGGGCGGCGGGTATTAAAGCGCCAGATTTTTTGAAGCAGCTGGATGGTTTAGAAGCCAATCGCATCAATCAGTTGGTGGTAAAACAAACTCTACAAACCACGTTAGATGAAAGTATTTTTGCTTTTGGCGATTGCGCTGCATGTCCGTGGATTGGACATGAAGGCAATGTGCCGCCACGCGCGCAAGCCGCGCATCAGCAAGCATCCTTATTGTTTAAAAGCATGAAAAAACGTGTTGCAAATAATCTAGACTTGCCCAATTATCGTTATCGCGATTATGGCTCATTGGTGAATTTAGGACGTTACTCAACCGTGGGTAGCTTAATGGGCGCACTTTCTGGTGGCAGCATGTATATTGAGGGTTTGTTTGCACGATTGATGTACCAATCATTATATAAAATGCATTTGATGACTTTGCATGGCGTATTTGAAGTGGTTTTACAAACTTTAGCTAAACTCATTACTCGCCGCACAGAGGCGCAAGTCAAATTACATTGACTCTGCTTAGGGTTTAGTAGGCTACTAAGACGTAGTTTTCGTGCGGTATATTCTGTTGATTATGCTCATGCTAAGGATGATAAATAGGCCAAACGCGACAATAATCACACTTATTGCAATGTTGGCTTTTACCATCAGCAAATAAAATCCAAGCATAATTAAAATACCAATATGTTCGTTAAAGTTTTGTACTGCTATTGAGTGTCCTGCGCCTATCAAGAGATGTCCGCGGTGCTGTAGCAATGCATTAAGAGGCACGACAAAGAAACCACTAAATGCACCAATAAAGAATAATAACAGTGCTGCAATCCGCCAATCATTCACAAGTGCCATTAAAATCACTAACAGACCCATTATGATGCCTGCTGGTAATACTTTGGTTGACTCTTCTAGCTTGATATATTTTGAAGCGACAACTGAACCTACAGCAATGCCAATCGCTACGGTAGCAATTAGTTGCGTAGATTGTTCAATATCAAACTTTAATGCTATAGCCGCCCAAGCTAGTACGACCAGCCTTAACGTGGCACCCGCACCCCAAAATAGAGTGGTAACAGCAAGTGAAACTTGGCCTAGTGGATCTTTCCAAAGCGTTATAAATGCATGCCAAAAATCTTTAAGCATGTAAAAAGCACTTTTACTTTCTAGTTTTATTTCTATGGGTAGCTTGGGAATAAAGTAATTAAAAAAAGCGGCAGTGATATATAGTCCTGTAATTACGAGCATTGCAAAGTGTGGGTCATCACTCGCTAATTTCCCCCCTATAATTGCACCCACAATAATGGCGGTGACTGTAGAGCCCTCCATCCATCCATTTCCTTTCACCAGCAAATTACTAGGCAACATTTCTGTCAATATGCCATACTTTGCAGGGGAGTAAGCAGCTGCACCAATACCAACGATACCGTAAGCATAAAGTGGGGGCACACCAAATATCATAGCGATACAGCCAACTACTTTTACAGAGTTAGAGAAAAACATCACACTACCTTTTGGGAAAGCATCTGCGATAGACCCAACAAAAGGGGCAAGTAATATATATGAAATAACGAAAAACTGCTGTAAAAGTGGTGTGTGCCAGTCGGGAGAGTTTAGTTCTGTAAGTAGCTCAATTGCCGCAAAAAGGAGAGCGTTATCTGCTAAAGCAGAAAAAAACTGCGCAATTAATAGTGTATAAAACCCTTTATTCATTTATAAATTAATTAGTGGGCTAAATTATTAGAGTGCTTCTGCTGCAAAATCTGCTAAGCGTGAGCGTTCTCCCCGTACTAATGTCACGTGACCATTATGTTCCCAGCCTTTAAAGCGGTCTACTACATAGGTTAAGCCAGAGCTACCTTCGGTGAGGTAAGGTGTATCGATTTGCGAGATATTACCCAAACAAACTACTTTTGTGCCAGGCCCAGCGCGGGTGATGAGCGTTTTCATTTGTTTTGGCGTTAAGTTTTGTGCTTCGTCAATAATCAAAAATTTGTGTAAAAATGTTCTACCACGCATAAAGTTAAGTGATTTCACTTTAATACGTGTGCGGATCAAGTCTTGCGTCGCAGCTCGCCCCCATTCACCAGCATCTTCATCGGTTTTATTCAAGACATCTAAATTATCTTCTAATGCGCCCATCCAAGGCGCCATTTTTTCCTCTTCGGTGCCAGGTAAAAAGCCAATGTCTTCGCCTACTGGTACTGTTACGCGTGTCATGATAATTTCGCTATAGATTTTCTTGTCTAAAGTTTGCGTCAGCGCTGCAGCCAGCGTTAATAAAGTTTTACCTGTACCCGCTTGGCCAAGTAGAGTCACAAAATCAATGTCTGGATCCATCAACAAATTCAGTGCGTAGTTCTGCTCGCGATTGCGCGCGGCAATGCCCCATACGTTATGTTTTGGGTTCATGTGGTCATGCACCACTTCCAGTACAGCGGTGTTGTTTTCTAGTTTGCGTACCATTGCGTGGAAAGGCTTATCGAATTCGTAAAATACAAACTCATTGATTAAAAATGTTTTCACTAATGGGCCAGAAATGCGATAAAACATGCGCCCAGCTTCTTGCCAAGACTCCATCGCTTTGCTGTGTTTATCCCAAAAATCTTGCGGCAGCTCTTTAATACCGCTGTAGAGCAAATCG
>JANMYB010000028.1:0-27813 GCA_031381645.1 Methylotenera sp. | reverse complement strand
GATTTTCTTCTAACGTGCCAACCTGCGTGTAAGGGTGGAATTAAATCTTGTTCGAGATTTTTGAGGATTTCTGGAATTCCACCAGATAAATCATTATTAAGTAAAATCGCGCAGCTATCAAAATCGCCCAAATCTTTATTTTTGAGCTTAATTCTGTTGCCTTCACGCATCACTGGTTCTAGCAGCAGTGCTTGCCCGTCATGTGCCAGTAGCGTTGTGGGTTCTGTAATTTCTGGGTTTATTGTACCCACACGCACATCCAGCCCAGCTGCTTTCATGATGGCGACCAGCTCGACGACGTTGCGCAAGTAGTAAGTATTGCGCGTGTGATTTTCAGGAATAATCATTAGGCGATGCGCCTCGGGGCAGATTTTCTCAACCGCCACCATGGCCGCTTGCACGCTTAATGTTAAAAATTCAGGGTTGAGATTGTTAAAGCCGCCAGGAAATAAATTAGTATCGACTGGCGCAAGTTTAAAGCCCGAATTACGTAAGTCTACGCTCGCATAAAATGGCGACGCGTACTCTAGCCATTGCGTACGAAACCAATGTTCGATTTTTGGCATGTCGCTTAACATGCGCTTTTCTAAACTGAGTAATGGGCCGCTGAGGGCTGTAGTTAAATGTGGGACCATTATTTTCCTATATTACTTGTTGCGCTTGTGCGTCTGCGTGGTAGCTACTTCTTACCATGGGGCCACTCGCCGCATTATTAAAGCCCATCGCATCAGCACTTTGCTTAAAATTTTCAAAAATCGAGGGCTCCACATAGCGCATCACAGGTAAATGGTGCGCGCTGGGTTGCAAGTATTGTCCAAGTGTGAGCATGCTGACATGATGAGTGCGTAAGTCCTGCATCACTTCTAAAATTTCATCGTCAGTTTCGCCAAGCCCAAGCATGAGGCCGGATTTGGTGGGAATGTGCGGATACATTTCGCTGAACATTTTTAGCAAATTCAGCGAATTTTGATAATCTGAACCTGGACGCGCTTGCTTATAAAGGCGTGGCACTGTTTCCAAATTATGATTCATCACGTCTGGCGGGGCTTTGCGTAAAATTTCTAGCGCCACATCTAAACGGCCACGAAAATCGGGCACTAAAATCTCAATTTTGATGTTGGGCGATGCTTCTCTGACGGCATGAATACAATCGACAAAATGTTGCGCGCCGCCATCTTTTAAGTCATCGCGGTCAACCGATGTAATGACGACGTATTTAAGCTGCATTTGCGCGATGGTGCGTGCTAGGTTGGTGGGTTCTTGTGCATCAGGCGCCAGCGGCTTGCCGTGTGCGACATCGCAAAATGGACAACGGCGCGTGCAAATATCACCCAAAATCATAAAGGTGGCAGTGCCGCCGCTAAAGCATTCACCGATATTGGGGCACGAAGCTTCTTCGCACACAGTGTGCAAGTTATTTTCGCGCAACACCCGCTTAATCTCTTGAAAGCGCGGGCTACCTGGCACTTTCATGCGTATCCATTCAGGCTTACGCAGCATGGGTTGTGGGATGATCTTGATGGGGATGCGTGAAGTTTTCTCGGCGTCAACTTGTTTGATACCGATTTTTTTATCAACCCCAGCTATTTTTTGAGTAATTTGAATAGTTTCTGACATTATTGCAGTTTCTCTTGTAATCGTTTTAGCAGTGCCGCACCCATTTGTTCGGACGAATCGGAAATGCCAAGATCTTTTGTTTGGGTAACTTCTAGTCCAACATGGCCGCAAGGGTCAATGGCTTTAAAGGGCTGCAAATCCATGTCCACGTTTAAACTTAAGCCATGATAGCAGCAATTATTTTTTAGGCGCAAACCCAGCGATGCGATTTTTTTGTCAATCACATAAACGCCCGGTGCATCAGCTTTTGCAACGGCTAAAATGCCATGCTGGGCAAGGCTTTCGATGATGCTAGCTTCAATTTTACTGACCAATTGTCGCACGCTTAAATTGCGACGTTTTAGGTCAATGAGTAAGTAAATTATTATTTGTCCTAGGCCGTGATAGGTGATTTTACCGCCTCTATCCACCAAAACTACTGGAATATTGCTATCGGGCAGTCGAACATTTTTGCGATTTAGACCCAAAGTGTAAACAGAGGTATGCTCCGTAAGCCATATTTCATCGGGGGTTTGAGGCATGCGATTTGCCGTAAATTGCTGCATGGCTTGCAGTGTGTTTTGGTAATCAGTACGCCCTAGGTCTCGGCAAACAATTTCCATGCAAAATTAAAGTGTAACTTTAACCAATGGGTGCGAAGAGAGTGCGCGGTAGATGTCATCTAATTGCGGCTTGGATGTGACATGCACAGTGCAAGTTAGGCTAATGTACTTACCACCAGAGCTGCCACGCATTTCAATCCCGCTAGCATCAAAACTTGGTAAAACAGTTGTAATTGTTTTGACAATTTCAGCGGTAAAGTTGTCGTATGTTTCGCCCATCACTTTGATGGGAAAATCACAGGGAAATTCAATTAAGGTCTCAGTTGAGTCGTCCAGAGCCATGTTATCGCACCATCAACTTAATGCTATCCACAATACGGCCAATGAATCCTGCTAAATCAATACTTTTTGAGGCGACTAATTTTTGTTCATTAATTATTTTCCCATCTAAAGAAAAAGTAATTTTGCCAATTTCTTGCCCGGCTTTAATTGGTGCAATTAGCGGGTGTTGGCTGGTCATGTTAGCCTTCACGCGTGCATAATCGCCTTTGGGTAAGGTCAGGTAAAAGTCTTTGTTAAGTGCGGCAGCAACGGTTTTATCTTGACCTTTGTAAACGCGTAATGTGTTCACTGTTTGCGATTTTTTATACACTAAAGTAGATTCGTAAAACTGAAAACCATAATTAAGTAGCTTTTGACTTTCTGATGCACGCATGGCTTCAGAGTCTGCGCCTAATAGCACAGAGACCAAACGCCAGTCACCACGTTTTGAGGAGGCAATTAAACAATAACCTGCTGATTCGGTATGACCCGTTTTCATGCCGTCTACGTTGGCATCTAGCCACAATAATCGATTACGATTGGGCTGCGTAATTTTGTTGTAAGTGTATTCTTTCACAGAATATAGTCGGTGATATTCCAGTGGAAAATCACGAATCAACGCTGTGGCAAGAAGTGCTAAATCATTGGCAGTAGTGTAATGGTCTTTATCTGGAAGGCCTGTCGCATTCATAAAGTGCGTGTTTGCCATGCCAAGTTTCGCAGCTTGCTTATTCATCATTTCCACAAATTGCACTTCAGTTCCTGCAACCCCTAAAGCTAAAGTGATAGAGGCATCGTTACCTGATTGAATGATCATTCCGTGTAAAAGTTCGTCCACGGTGACAGGTTTATTGGGCTCAATGAACATTTTTGAGCCTTCCACTTTCCACGCCGCCTCAGACACAGGCAATGTTTGGTTGAGTTTTAAATGACCTTGTTTAATTGCGTTGAATGTCACGTAAGCAGTCATAATTTTTGTCAGCGATGCAGGTTCTATGCGCTCATCTTTTTTGTAATAAGCAATTTGTGTGCCACTATTAAAATCTTGCAATAAATAAGCCTTGACGGCTAATGAGGGCGGCGGTGCAATTTGTGCAGTCCAGCCAAAAAGTGGCAGTAGTAAAAGTGCAAAAAATAATTGAATGTTGGATAGGCGCATAAGTTTAGTTATTGATTAATAATAATGGCTGGTATATTGAGTTTTCGACGAATGTTTGCAGCTGCTTCATCTGCTTCTGACCTGCTGTTATAAGGGCCAAGTTTTAAGCGGTGTAAATCGTTATTATACACGCGATTCAAACCTACATTTTCACTCATACCTAAGCTTTGAATTTTTTTAAGCAGCGATTCAGCATTCGCCTCACTTTTAAATGCTCCAGCTTGCACATAAACACCAGGTATTTGCTTATCGATATTAGATGCCTCAGAAGCCTCGTCCTGTGAGGATTCCAGGCCTACTTCCACAGCAGTGTTTTCTGTAGTTTGTGTGTATTGAGCTATATTGTTGGGGTCAATAGCTTCCACCTCTACTGCTGTGCTGCCTTTTGAAATAAAACGTAGCTTATAAGCCGCTGCGTAAGATAAGTCAATTTCTCGATTATGTTTGAAAGGCCCTCTATCATTCACTCGCACAATCACAGAGCGGCCATTGGTAGGGTTGGTGACTTTAACATAACTGGGCAGTGGCAAAATTGTATGTGCTGCTGACATGCCATACATATCGTACACTTCGCCGCTGGATGTTTTTTTGCCGTGAAACCGTTTGCCGTACCAAGAAGCCACGCCCTTCACTTTATAAGGCTGGTAGCTGGTCATAGGTGTATATTTGGCACCAAGTGCTTTATAAGGCTTGTTTGATTGGCTTAATAAAGGTTCTTTTTTAGGTAAGGCGTCAGGAATGCCATCTAAATTTTGCGGTGGATTTGTCTCAGGACCATCATCTAAGTAGTACCCACCTGGCTTAGTAGGCACGTCAGGTGGAGGGGTGGTTGGTACGGTAGTTTGTGGGGTTGAAGTTGTAGGTGGAGTGCTTGGTGTAGGGCTGCTCACAGGCGGTTTCGTAGTTGATATTGGTGGCGCGGGAGCTGGCGTTGGTTTAGTAGTGCGTTTCCCACCGCAGGCCACTAAGCATAAGCAGCAAAATAAAACCCAATAAGTTTGTTTATTCATGTGTAAAGTTTACCTTGATTTAGTTAGCCTGATGCCACCAGTTTTTTATGCGTTTGTATGCTCATTAAAATACCAAAACTTAATAATAAAGTGACCATTGACGTGCCGCCGTAACTAATGAGTGGTAATGGCACACCAACTACAGGTAATATGCCGCTTACCATACCCATGTTGACAAATGCATAGGTAAAAAAGGTGAGGGTAATGCTACCTGCAAGTAAGCGTGTGAATGTGCTTTTCGCTTGCGCGGCAATCACTAAGCCTCTAGCGATTATCAAGCTAAATAGTATGAGCAATATTAAATTTCCCGCCATGCCAAACTCTTCACCAAATACTGCAAAAATAAAGTCAGTGGTGCGTTCAGGTAAAAAGTCTAATTGCGCCTGAGTGCCATTTAGCCAGCCTTTGCCCGTCATACCGCCAGAGCCTAAAGCTATCGTTGCCTGTATGGTGTGATAGCCTGCACCTAAAGGGTCTTGCGAAGGATCAAATAATATTTCGATTCTTCTTTTTTGATAATCATGCAACATAGACCAAAAAACTGGCATCATCGCGCCAGCTAAAACTGCGCCGCCAATAATAAATCGCCAACTTAAGCCAGCTAAAAAAATCACAAAAATTCCAGATGCGCAGATAAGTAGAGCGGTGCCTAAGTCGGGCTGCTTCATAATTAAACCAGCAGGTACTAACAACAGAAATGCGGCAATGACAAAGTCAGCAATTCGAGGACTTGCTTCTCGCTTAGCAAAATACCAAGCCAACATCATGGGCACGGAGATACGCATAATTTCTGAGGGTTGAATTTTTATAATACCTAAGTCTAGCCATCTTTGAGCGCCGTGACTAATATGCCCAAATAGTTCCACAGCAATTAATAGCAATATGCCCACTATGTACAAAGGCGGTGCAATGTTCTCTAAATGTTGTGGTTGAATGTTGCTGACAAGCCACATTACACTAAGTGCTATTGCGATGTTGACTAACTGCGCGCTGATTCTTTCTAAGCTCTGGCCAGAGGCGCTGTATAGCACAAATAAGCCAACTAGCATGGTAAATAGTATGCAGGCCATTAAGAATGTATCGATATGTTTGAATATACCCTGAAATAGTTTATTAATCATCTTGCGCCTTAGTCATGATGCTCTTCTTCAGCTATAGGGGTATCTTCTTGTGCGAGTGCTGTATCGCCAGTTGTAGTCAGTTTAGCTTCTTTAGGTAATTCAACGGTGGGTAATTTTCCTAGTAAATAGTAATCCATCACTTTCCTTGCAATTGGCCCTGCAGCAGAGCCGCCATGACCGCCATTTTCGACGATGACAGCGAGCGCAATTTTTGGGTTATCTGCGGGAGCATAAGCAATAAACAATGCGTGGTCGCGATGACGCTCGTTAATATTTTTTTCGATGTATTTTTCATTTTGCTTTATGCCAATCACTTGCGCGGTGCCAGTTTTGGCAGCAATGCTATAGCCAGCATTAGCACCAACGCTTGCCGCAGTGCCACCAGGTAGGGTGACATCTATCATGCCAAGTTTCACAATTTCTAAATTAGCTTCATCTAAAGGTATTTTATCGCTAATGATTGCTTGTGTAGCTTTGCTTATATTGGTTTTAGGATCTACAATCGCGGCAACCAAGCGTGGGCGCATGGCCACGCCTTTATTGGCCAGGATGGCCGTAGCTTGGGCGAGCTGCATGGGTGTCGCTAAAGTGTAACCTTGGCCGATGCCTACAATAACTGTTTCACCCATATACCAAGGTTGTTTAAAGCGGCGTTTTTTCCACTCTGGCGTTGGCATTAAGCCACCAACTTCGCCTGCAATATCAATCCCACTTTTTTGGCCAAACCCAAAATGCCGTACAAATCCCGCTAGTTTTTCGATGCCCAATTCCATTGCTAAACCATAAAAAAAAGTATCGCACGAAATAGTAATCGCACGGCGCATATCTACATTGCCGTGGCCGCCAGGTTTCCAATCGCGGTAGCGATGGCTACTTCGTGGCAGCATAAAATAGCCCGCATCGTTGATGCTAAAAGGCGGTTTCCGTTTTCCGTTTTCTAGCCCCGCTAATGCTGAAAAAGGTTTAAAAGTTGAGCCTGGCGGATAAACGCCACGCAATGGACGATTAATTAGTGGTTTGTCTAGCGAATCGTTCAGCAGTCTCCAGTTTTCAACGTCTATGCCATCCACGAATAAATTGGAGTCAAAAGTTGGCATGCTGACAAAGGCTAGCACCTCGCCAGTACTAGGTTTAATGGCGACCAGCGCGCCACGGCGCTCACCAAATGCTGTTTCGGCGATTTCTTGTAGTTTGCTATCAGCAGATAAAATCAGGTTGCTACCCGAAGTGGGCGCCTTGCTGGAAAGTATGCGCACCGCCTTGCCGTCAGCATCAATTTCAACTTGCTGAAAACCAGTCGTGCCGTGCAATGCCGATTCGTAGAACTGTTCTACACCGCTTTTGCCGATATGGTCGGTGCCTTTGTAGTTAGAAAGCACGTCTGCCTCAGCTAATTTGATGAGATCCTTATCGTTAATGCGGCCAATATAGCCCACCATGTGTGCGCCTTGCTTGCCAAGGGGGTAGTGGCGAAATAGACGCGATTTGAGCTCAACTCCAGGGAAGCGATACCGATTGACGGCAAACTTGGCTGCTTCTATTTCGTTTAAATGAGTGCGTAGCGGAATACTCTCGAAAGTATGACTTTCAGCTTTTTGTTTTTTAAAGCGCTTAAGATCAGACGGACTAACCTCTACCAATTGGGCAATGTCAGCAATAGTGGCATCTAAATTCTCTATTTTAGAAGGCGTGAGTTCTAGCGTATAAACAAAAAAATTGTGCGCTAGAATTACGCCATTTCTATCAGAAATCAAGCCGCGATTCGGCATTATTGGCACAATTGAGATGCGATTATTTTCTGCCAACGTTTGGTAGTAATCATAACGATTAATTTGTAAATAATAATAGCGAATTGCAAGTAAACTAAACGCTATCAACACCAAAAGACCAAGTACGCTAAGTCTTAATTTAAAGTTATGCTGCTCGTTTTGATAGTTTTTAAGTTCGCGGTTAGATTTCATTATTTAAAGCAGTCAACCACTAATTGGTTTTTGGACGCGTGAGTCCACCAAACATCAATATCATGAATTGCCATAATAATAAACCAGCGATAATTGGCAAGAAATAATGCCAGCTAGGGGTTTCGTTGCCAGCAAATAACTTCAGTAGCAGTATCACAAAGCGCTCTATGATTAACAAAGCAAATACGTAACCAGCGAGTTGCCAGCCATTAAATAGTACCAATCGGCGCTGGTAGCTCAACGCGACAAATGCAGTAATAGTAAAACTTAATGCGTGTTGGCCAAGTAGACTGCCTGTAGCCAAGTCCACCAACAGGCCTGCAAGCCAAGCAGCGCCCACATTGCAAAGATTTGGCGCACGCAATAGCCAATAAAGCAAAATTACCAACATAAAGTCTGGTCGGAAAATTATACCCTGACCAACCCAAGGGAAAAGTTGACATAACAGCGCGATTAATAAAGTGAGATAAACACTGACTAGACTAGTATGGCGCATTGGTTTTGGCCTTAGTTTTTGTGTTAGTTTTTACATTATCTTTTTTGGGCTCAGTTGATGCTTCTGGCACTGCTTTAGGTGCTTCGATTTCTTTTGGTTCTGGTAGCTCTAGCAATAAAAGCTGTAAATGATTACTTACGCCAGCCATAGGTGTACTGATAATTTTTGCAAATGGAGACTCTGGATTCTGCTCTATTTTTGTCACTGTAGCGACTGCTAAGCCAGCTGGGTATACGCCATCAATACCTGAAGTAACCAATTTATCACCCACTATAATATCGACATTGGTGGGCAAATAGGGAATATCCAGCGTGTTATTCCCCTCACCAAAAGCAATAGCACGCATTTGGTTGCGCTCGATTTGTATGGGAATAGAAAGCTCTTTATCGGTAATCAGGGTGACTTCAGAAGTAAAAGGGTACACACGTGTGACTTGGCCAATTACGCCCTTAGAATCAACCACTGCTTGCCCTGCTTTGATGCTGTGATGACTGCCTCGGTTTACCACCACCACATGCGTAAATGGATCGCGCCCCATGTGTGAAATTTCACCTAACACTGCTTTGGGCTGAATAGGAATGTTGCCATTCAGCAAGCTGCGCAAATGCTCGTTTTCGGCCTGAATAGTGTTTAAGCGTTGTAATTTGACTTGATGTTCAAATGCTTGTTGCTTTAGCGCATAATTTTCTTGCACTAATTGATTGTGTGCAGAGAAATATTTGTTGATATCGCGATACCACTCGCCAGGCGTGTTTGCAACGATTTCTAGTGGATGTAAGGCTGCAATAAACGCTTGACGCACTTGAGACAGATAGTTCAGACGCGCATCTACCGCCATGATGGTGATTGATAGTGCGCAAAAAAATACCATACGAGAAAATGGCTTGGTGCCGCGAACGAAAAAAGCTGGGGTTTGTTGGGCTTCTAGCTTTTGATGAACACCCTTAAGCATACCAACGCGATAATTTGGATTGAACTGGTAATTTTTTACTCATGTGCGAATACGTTACCCAGTTTATCCATTTCTTCCAATGCACGGCCACAACCGCGCGCCACACAAGTTAGTGGGTCTTCAGCAACGATCACAGGCAAGCCAGTTTCTTCCACCAATAATCTGTCTAAATCACGTAGCAGCGCGCCGCCACCTGTCAGTACCATACCTTTTTCGGCAATATCTGCGCCTAATTCCGGAGGTGTTTGTTCTAGAGCAGATTTTACAGCACCAACAATTGCGTTGAGCGGTTCGGTGAGCGCTTCTAAAATTTCGTTACTAGAAATCGTAAACTTGCGCGGCAAGCCTTCCGCCAAGTTGCGGCCAGTGACTTCCATTTCCAAGACTTCAGAGCCTGGAAAAGCCGAACCAATTTTCTTTTTAATCGCTTCAGCAGTTGGCTCAGAGATTTGCATACCGTAGTTACGACGAATGTAATCAATAATCGCCTGATCGAATTTGTCGCCACCCACGCGCTCAGATTTTGCATATACTATGCCGCCGAGTGAGATGACACCAACTTCCGTCGTACCGCCACCAATGTCTACTACCATGCTACCGGTCGCCTCTGCCACTGGCATATTGGCGCCAATAGCCGCCGCCATAGGCTCTTCAATCAAAAATACTTGTTTTGCGCCCGCCCGCTCGGCCGATTCTTTAATCGCGCGGCGCTCTACTTGCGTTGATCCAACTGGTACGCAGATAATAATGCGCGGGCTGGGCGAAAACCAGCGTGCATCGTGTACCTTGCGGATAAAATACTTGAGCATTTGCTCAGTAATGGTGAAGTCCGCAATCACGCCATCTTTCATGGGACGAATAGCTTGAATGTTAGCAGGTGCGCGGCCTAGCATGCCCTTCGCGTCGGCGCCTACAGCCAGTAGTACTTTTTTGCCACCTGGGCCACCTTCGGTGCGAATAGCTACGACTGAAGGTTCATCTAACACGATGCCTCTGCCTCTAGCGTAAATAAGAGTATTGGCGGTACCTAAATCGATAGCTAAATCATTTGAAAAGTAACTATTTATAAAACCTAACATATTGTTTTGTCCTGTGCTTTGCGCAAACGTTTACATGACTTATTTATCATCTAAAGCCATGCTTTAAAATCAAGGTATAATAACGTATATTGCACTTAAAATTAAGATGCTTTTACACATTGTTACAACTAAAATCGAAAATCTGTCATGGCACTGAATATTACCGATATTAAACGCATTGCACACTTGGCTCGCATAGAAATTAATGAGCAAGAAGCTGCCGCCACACTCACCAAACTTTCTGGTATTTTAGGCTTAATTGAGCAGATGCAAGCGGTGGATACCGCAGGCATTATGCCGATGTCACATTCGCAAGATGTGACACAAAGACTGCGTGAAGACGTTGTCACGCAGACCAATAGGCGAGAGGCCTTTCAGGCAATTGCACCACAAGTTCAAGATGGTTTATACCTTGTGCCAAAAGTGATTGAGTAAGCATGATTAATAGCAGTCTGAAACAATTTAGCCAAATGTTGGCTAAAAAAGAAATCTCTAGCTTCGAGCTCACACAAGTTTTTTTGCAGCGTATCGATGCGCTCAATCCCAGCATTAACGCTTATATCACGCTAGATAAAGACAAAACTTTAGCGCAGGCCAAAGCGGCTGATGCGCGCATTACATCTGGCAAAGCTGAACCGTTGACAGGCATTCCATTGGCACAAAAAGATATTTTTTGCGCGCAAGGTTGGCGCACTACTTGCGGCTCAAAAATGTTGGAAACTTTTATTGCACCTTACGATGCGCACGTCATCAGTCAATTTGATTCTGTAGGCGCAGTAAATTTGGGCAAAACCAATATGGACGAATTCGCCATGGGTTCATCCAACGAAACTAGCTATTTTGGCGGCGTCAAAAATCCATGGGATTATGATTGCGTGCCAGGTGGCAGCAGCGGCGGCTCTGCTGCGGCAGTTGCGGCACGCTTGTGCGCGGCGGCAACTGGTACTGATACTGGCGGTTCTATTCGTCAGCCTGCATCGCTTTGCGGCTTTACAGGCTTAAAACCTACCTATGGTTTGGTTTCGCGTTATGGCATGATTGCTTTTGCATCATCACTTGACCAAGCTGGACCGATGGCAAAATCTGCCGAAGATTGCGCGCTGATGCTTAACGTGATGGCGGGTTTTGACGAACGTGATTCCACGAGTTTAAATCGCCCAAAAGAGGATTACACGCGTGGTTTGGCGAGCATGTGTGGCGCGCAACCGCTTAAAGGTTTGCGTATTGGTTTGCCAAAAGAGTATTTTGCAGATGGACTGGAAGCCAATGTTGGTGGGGTTGTGCAGGTAGCGATAAATGAATATAAAAAACTCGGCGCAGAAATTATTGATATTTCACTACCGAATTCTAAACTTTCCATCCCCGTATATTACGTACTTGCACCAGCTGAGGCCAGCTCTAATCTTTCAAGGTATGATGGTGTGCGCTATGGCCACCGTGCAGCGCAATATGATGACTTGATGGACATGTACATGAAAAGCCGCGCCGAGGGTTTTGGCGCAGAAGTGAAACGCCGCATTTTAATCGGCACTTATGTATTGAGCGCGGGTTATTATGATGCCTATTACCTCAAAGCCCAACAAATACGCCGCTTAATCGCCGATGACTTTACGCAAGCCTTCAAAAAATGCGACATTATTATGGGCCCCACCGCGCCATCCACCGCATTTAAAGCGGGTGAAAAAGCTGATGACCCAGTCGCCATGTATTTGCAAGATGTTTACACCATAGCTACCAATTTGGCGGGCTTGCCAGGCATGAGTATTCCTGCTGGCTTCTCGAACGGATTGCCAGTTGGTTTGCAACTCATGGGTAATTACTTTGACGAAGCACGCATGCTAGATGTGGCGCACGCGTATCAACAAGTGACAGATTGGCACACGAGTATGCCAGAAAGTTTGAAATAGTATGGAATGGGAAGTCGTGATTGGGCTAGAAACCCACACCCAATTAAAAACTAATACTAAAATTTTTAGTGGTGCGTCTATTAAATACGGTGCAGAACCCAATACCCAAGCCTGTGAGGTGAGCACCGCCCTACCTGGTGTATTGCCTGTGTTAAATAAACAAGCGGTGGAATGTGCTATTAAATTTGGGCTAGCCATTAATGCAGAAATACCTTCGCGCTCAGTATTTTCGCGTAAAAATTACTTTTATCCTGATTTGCCCAAAGGCTACCAAATTAGCCAATTTGAGCTACCAGTCGTCGGCAAAGGCGCGGTGACTATTCAAGTACCAGCCAGCGGCAAAAACGCAGCTTATGAAAAAGTGATTAATATTACCCGCGCGCATTTGGAAGAAGATGCAGGGAAATCGGTGCATGGCGCTGTAGAAGGTATGAGCGGCATTGATTTAAACCGTGCAGGCACGCCTTTATTGGAAATTGTGACTGAACCAGATATGCGTAGCGCAGCCGAAGCCGTGGCCTATGCCAAGAAACTACACGAGCTAGTGCAATGGATAGATATTTGCGATGGCAATATGCAAGAAGGTAGCTTTAGGTGTGATGTGAACGTCTCCGTACGTCCAAAAGGCACTGATAAACTCGGCACGCGCCGTGAGATTAAAAACCTTAACTCGTTCAAATTTATGCAACAAGCGATTGAATACGAGACGCAATGGCAGATTGAAACACTAGAAGACGGCGGAAAAATTCAGCAAGCGACAGTATTATTCAATCCTGAGACGGGCGAAACAAAATCGATGCGTTCAAAAGAAGAAGCCAACGATTATCGCTATTTTCCCGACCCAGATTTGCTGCCGCTAGAAGTGACGGCGGCCGATAAAGTGCGTGTGCAAGCGACGATGCCTGAATTGCAGGAAGCCATGAAAGCAAGATTTGAAGCGGAATATGGCTTGAATAACTACGACGCTACCGCCTTAACTGCTAGCCGTGATGTGGCCGATTACTTTGTTGTAGTAATGAATAGTTTAGCAGTCCCATTTCTTAATGATTCAAAGCCGTTCTTGCAGCTTAATGGTGAAGGATTAAAATCAGTTGCAAAGCTGGTGGCAAATTGGATGATGGGTACATTATCTGCAAAATTAAATGCTGAAGGATTAGTATTTAGCAATTGCCCTCTTCGCCCTAGTCAATTTGCACAATTGCTGAGACGATTTGCAGATAACACCGTGTCTAAGAATGCTGCAACGCAAGTACTTGAAGCACTTTGGGCGGGCGAAGGTGAAGTGGATACAATAATTGCAGCAAAAGGCTTAAAACAAGAATCAGACAGCGGTGCCATTGAAGCGATTATCGATGAAGTGTTAGCGGCTAATCAAACCATGGTGGAAGAAGTTAAAGGAGGCAAAGAAAAAGCCTTTAATGGTTTGGTTGGCCAATGTATGAAAGCTTCAAAAGGCAAAGCCAACCCCGCGCAGGTGAATGAAATTTTAAAGAATAAGCTAGCGAACTAGCTTATTCTTTAGTGACTGGCTCAGTAGTTTTTGCGCCTGCAGCGGTAGGATTTTCGGCAATAATGGATTCAAGAGAACCAGCACTAGAGTCGATTACAACAGGTTGTTTTAGGGCGATAAATCTAGCTTTCTCTTCTGCATAACGTGCCTTAGTGGCTTCCATGACTAATTTACGCTGTGTCAATTGTTTATCAATGTTAGTGGATTCTAATTTCGACAGCTTTAATTCTTCAACCAAGTAAGGCGGTACGGGTTTTTGACGCGCCTTAAAGCCTTCAGCAGTTTTGTTGTTGCGAGCACTTCTATTTTCTGCACTTATTTTTTGCTGCTCTAGTGATTGCAATACGGCTAGATCCATTTGCAAATTGCGGTCACGTGCTAAATCAATTTCTTCTGCTTTGGTGTATGAGGCCAGTAAGATCTTGTCTTTACGTGCTAGCTCAAGTTTTTGTTGATCGGCAACGTCACCTTTACTTATGGGCACATTATTTTGTTTTAGCATCATGCCTTGCGTATTCATTTCTGAGTTTTTGCGGCCAGCCTCTTGCGCAGGCAACTTATCACCGTAATGGGTGACGCCTTTGGCATCCACCCATTTGACGATTTTTTTGCTATCGGCAAATGCGTTGCTAGATAAAGCAAATATTGCGGCTACTAATAAAAAAATAACTCGTTGCATTAATTTACACCATATTGTTGTCGGTACTCCCGAATATTAAGCAAATGTTGTGCCATTGCAGGCTGGCTAATCACAAATGCTAGCAAGTCACTTAAATTGGCGATGCTAGATACAGGTAAATGATGCAATTTTTGGACTTCTTGCACGGCCGAGAGTTCGCCCAAACCTTTCTCTTGGCGATCGAGTGCAATAGCCACGCCACAAGCTTTGGCGCCATGTTGAGTGATTAAATCGATGGACTCGCGCACGGATGTCCCTGCCGAAATGACGTCATCAATGATAAGCACCCGACCTTGCAACGGCGCGCCAACAATCACACCGCCTTCGCCGTGGTCTTTGGCTTCTTTTCGATTGTACGCATATGGCACATTGTGACCATTTTTGGCAAGTGCGATAGCGATGCTAGCGGACAAGATAATGCCTTTATAGGCGGGTCCAAACAGCATGTCGAACTCAATTCCTGATTTTTTAATGCTTTCAGCGTAGAATTCGCCTAATTTAAGCAAGCTTTCGCCGTCATTGAACAGCCCAGCATTAAAGAAATACGGGCTTAAGCGGCCAGCTTTGGTTTTAAATTCGCCAAATTTTAGCACCTGTTTTTTGATTGAAAACGCGATAAATGCTTGTGAAAGATTTTGGCTAGACTGTGTCATCACAAATTAACTGAAAGACGATATGCGTATTATAACTGCGAATTTGAATGGAATACGTTCTGCCACCAACAAGGGCTTTTTTACTTGGCTACAAAAACAAGAGGCAGATGTGATTTGTATGCAAGAACTGAAAGCACAAGCGGCGGATATGACAGCAGAAATGCTTGCGCCAGCAGGTTATTACAGTTATTTTCATTACGCAGAGAAAAAAGGTTACAGCGGTGTGGGAGTCTATTGCAAAGTCAAGCCAGATAAGGTGATTGAGGGTTTAGGCATGGCAGATATCGATAGCGAAGGTCGCTACTTGGAATGCCAATTTGGCAATTTAAGCGTAGTTTCATTGTATTTACCTAGTGGTTCAAGTGGTGAAGGGCGTCAAGCGTTTAAATTCAGCGTGTTGGCACGCATACTGCCGCATCTGGAAGCGCTCGCTAAAAATGGTCGCGACGTAGTAATTTGTGGCGATTGGAATATTGCGCATCAAGAAATTGATTTAAAAAACTATAAGGGCAATCGCAAAAACTCAGGTTTTCTGCCCGAAGAGCGTGCATGGTTGGGCGATTTGTTCAACCGCGTTGGTTGGGTGGATGTGTATCGTAAGCTTTGCCCAGAAACGACAGATGCTTGCTATACCTGGTGGAGCAACCGTGGTGCGGCCTATGAGAAAAATGTGGGTTGGCGTATCGATTATCAAATTGCTACGCCAGAATTTGCAAAAAAATCAATCAAGTCAACGATTTACAAGGATGAACGTTTCAGTGACCATGCGCCATTAACTGTTGATTATCAATAGCGTATTGATTAATATAAGTTTTCTTTGAATATAAAATTTATTTTGCCTAAAATAAGCTTAATTTCGTCATTAGTCACACTCTACTTGCTCAGCTTGGGTGCTGCGCAGGCGGGCGAAACTGCGCCAGAACCCAAACCTAAAGCACCGCCAGAATCTTCACCAATATTGGCTCCCAGCGGCATCACTGATGTTTATTCTGATATTGATATGCGCGTGCGACTTGCGGTTAAGCCAGATGCCCCGCCATGTGTAGCGGAGAGCTGTAATTTTAATCAGGAATTTGATGCGCGTGTGCAAAAGTTAGGTGCGCAATTATCGGCATCTGCCTATGCCGTTTACCCTACAATTAAAAAGCGCGTGAAGCAATTTACTTTTGGCGTAGTCGATAAAAAAAACGTAGGTACTGCGTCAAATAGCGCTGGCAAGGTGGTGTTATTTCGAGGTTTGCAGGAGTTAGATTTAAGCGATGATGCGCTGAGTTTTGTGATGGCGCGCGAAATGGGTCACGTCATTGGTGATCATCATGCTACTAATACCTATACTAAACTTGCCATATCTGTGCTTGCAAGCGTGGCGTTTCCAGCTTTGGCGGTCATTGGTGCTTCATCGGCAGCCGCACAAGCTACAACAGCCACCACGCTACTTACCAGCGCCGCTTCTACCGCCACCTCTATGGTCGGATCCGAAGTGGCATTAGCTAGAATGAAACCGACGCAGTTGGTAGAATCAGATGAAATTGCGCTTAATTTGATGAATCATCAAGGTTGGGATATGCGCTCTGCCGCCAGTGTTCTGCAATTTGATGAGCCAGATTCAACAAGCTTTCAAAATGGCTGGATGCAAGACTTGCAAATTAGTGAGGTTCAACTGCAAAGAATGGTTGCGGATGAAGAGTTGGCGATATTGCCGCTGGAAGACGCTAATCTAGTGGTAGATGCGATCCCGATTGTAGAAGAAGAACTGCCAGCAAAAATTGGTTTGACCATAGAAGAGTTTGATCCAGCCAAAGATATGAACGATACAGCACAAAATTTGCCTGCAAATGAAATTGTAGTAGAGCCTAAAATTGAGTCAGCTATAGAAATTAACGCAGATGTCATTGTTGAGGCAATTCACACGCAATAAATATTTAAATACTAATCAATTAATTGTAAGGTTTTTTAAAACCTCCCGACTAATGTTTGTTATTCAGACGAAATGTTGCAGTTTCGTGTGAGTTACAGTTGGCAAGCTTGTCTATTCCATAGCTTACCAAATTCAATCATTACTCTAGAGGAGACAAAAAATGTCTACAGAAATCTCATCAAAAGCAACATCAAAAATCGGTAAAGGCGCGCTGTTGGCGGTTGGCGCGGCAGCGTTAATTTTGGCTGGCTGTGCGAGTAACGGCGGTAGCGCGGCAAGCGGCAGTTCTTCTGTAGCTTGCGTGGGTGTAAATTCTTGTAAAGGCACCAGCGATTGCAAAACAGCAGGTAACGAATGCAAAGGTCACAACTCATGCAAAACAGCTAAAAATGCATGTAAAGGTCAAGGTTCTTGCAAAGTCTCAGCAAACTCATGCAAAGGTCAAAATTCTTGCGCAGGTGTTGGTCATTTAGCTTTAACAGGTGCTGAGTGTTCTGCTAAAGGTGGTCACGCAGTTTAATTGCTCGTAAGAACGGGCATGTTATGATGCCCGTTCACTTCTCTACTTTCACTTTAAAGCTAAAAATGCCCGCAAATCTTCCTTTTTTAGGCTTTGGCTTAGGCTTACGCACTGAGCATTACAACGCTATTTTAGATGCCAAACCAAAAGTAGATTGGTTTGAAGTACTGTCTGAAAATTACATGATACCTGGTGGGAAGCCGCTGGATTTTTTAGATAAAATTCGTGGCGAATATCCAGTGGTGATGCATGGTGTGTCACTATCCATCGGCTCCACCACTGATCTCGATTACAACTATTTACGCGATTTAAAAAAGCTGGCGGATAGAGTTCAACCTGCTTGGATTTCAGATCACCTTTGCTGGACAGGTGTGCATGGCCAAAACATGCACGATTTATTGCCTCTACCCTACACTGAAGAAACTGCAAAACACGTGGCGGAACGGGTGAAAATTGTCCAAGATTATCTTGGCCGTCAAATTTTGTTAGAAAATGTTTCTAGCTATGCCAGTTATATCGATTCCAGCATGATGGAATGGGAGTTTATTACCCAAATTATCGCAGCCGCAGATTGCCTATTATTGCTGGACGTGAACAATATTTATGTGAGTAGTTATAACCATAATTTTAACGCCAAAGCCTTTATTGACGGCGTTCCAGCTAATAGAATTCAGCAAATTCACTTGGCTGGCCACAACAATCACGGCGATTATATTATCGATACGCACGATGCACCAGTGATAGACCCTGTATGGGATTTATACGAATATGCAATCTCAACATTTGGCCAAGTTTCTACCATGATAGAGCGCGATGATAAAATTCCCGCGTTAGAAGTATTGGTAGAAGAGTTACAAATAGCACGTAATTTGGACTCAAAAAACATGCTTGCAAGCTCAATATCTATGAGCCTTCCAGAGCACATAGAACAAAACATATGGCAATGAGTAATTTAGCTCAACTACAGAGTGATTTTCAAGCATATTTGCTAGATTGCAGCAAAGGTAAGGCGTTTACCAAGCAGATTGTAAACGACAAAAAGGTGGGTGTAAAAAAACGCCTTGGCATTTATTACGATGCTTATCGGTTACGTATTATCGAGGCATTATCAAACAGTTATCCAATTTTAAAAGCCTTGCTGGGCGATGATTTATTTGAGCAAGCTGCGCGTAGTTATATCGACCAATACCCATCCACTTACCGCAATATGCGCTGGGTAGGCGATAAAATGAGTGAGCATCTGCAAGTAAATTACCCCCAATATCCAATCGTGGCCGAGATGGCAACTTTTGAATGGGCGCTTGGTTTGGCGTTTGATGCGCAAGATGCGCCGATATTAGGCTTGCAAGATTTGGCCAGTATTCCGCCAGAAAACTGGGCGGATTTAACATTCAAATTTCATCCGTCTATGCAATTATTCACGTTTAAATACAATGCATTACGTTTTTGGCAAGCCTTGAACGCAGAAGAAACGCCACCAAAATTGACGCAAATAGATGAACCCTGTGTGGTTTGGCGAAAAGAGTTGAACTCGCATTATCGCTCGCTAGAATTAGCAGAATTTCAAGCGATTCAATACGTCATTTCAGGCGCGACTTTTGGCGAGCTTTGCGAAAAATTTCAAGAAAATACCAGTGAAGAAGCTGCGACTATGCAGGCTGCGCAGTATTTATCAGGCTGGTTAAATGAAGGTTTAATGACGCAAAATTTTTAAAAAATCCCCTGCAACCCTTATGAATACTAGCTCGCAGGACATGAAAATTTGTTAATATTAAACCGTTTATTTATTTAACTATAAAAATTAACTACTACAAAACTTAAGCGCTAAGCTCTGTAAAATCTCCCCTGTTTGGCTATTTTGCACAAAAATCACTGCGCCAGCATCCCGTTTCCCCCATTCTGGGCTTAGCGTAAAGCTTTTACTAAATTCGTTTTGATTATTGATTTGATATGCGCCAAATAGCTCACGTACAACGTAATCATGCTTTAGCTCGCGACCACTGTTTTCGCCCGCATTTACTTTGCTCACTAATTTATTTTCATACAGCGCGATAAACACATCTGCGTTTTTGGCATCCGTCAGCTTCACCGTTTGCGCACTAACTTTCAGCGTAATTTTCCCATTATCTTGCACAGCATCTAAACTTAAATTGGCGCGCGATGCGAGCTTTTGATTTGCTTCAACGCTTTCATTTAAACGTGAATTATCCCAGCCTTTAAAGTCACGCCCATTCATGACAAATTGTGGGGTATAAACAAAGCCAGCACCAGTAAAAGCCGCACCTTTACGTTGACGGTCTGAGTATTCGGTTTTAGAGAATTTATCTTTCCAGCCGATGTAGTCCCAATAATCTACATGAAAAGCCAGCGGCGTCACATTTCCAGCTTTAATGTTACTCATCCATTTATCGGCTGGTGGGCAACTGCTACAACCTTCTGAAGTGTAAAGTTCGAGTAACGGTACAGTCGCCACTCCACTTTTGGCAGAACATTCTGCTGCATTTATGCTCTGAGATCCGCTTAGAATAAGGGCTGTAGCGATGATTTTGGTAAGTGTTGACATGGTGTTCTCCTTGAACATTATTAGATTGGTCGGTGTGTTTGCCAAAACCTTACAGATTATTTTCACTACAAATTTGCCGTTTAGTTAGAATGTAGCATTGATTGAATTGAAACCGAGCTATAGAAAGAAGCGATGCAACAACTACAGCGTATTCACCGATTAGTCGCTATTTTATTACTGGGCTTTGCCTCAGGATTACCTCTGGCGCTCACTGGTCAGGCCATGCAAGCATGGCTTACTACAGATGGTGTGGCAATTGCCACCATTGGTTTTTTAGCTTTAGTTGGTATGCCTTACACTTTTAAGTTTTTGTGGGCACCATTGATGGATCGTTTCGAGCTACCTTTGTTTGGTCGCAGGCGCGGTTGGCTAGTGCTCACACAACTTATATTGGCCGTGAGTATTTATTATTTATCCACTGTTTCGTTTGCGTTGAAACCAGGCATATTTGCTACTGTTGCTTTACTCATCGCGTTTTTATCGGCCTCGCAAGATATCGTGATTGATGCTTACCGTACCGATTTATTACGCACCGATGAGCGTGGCATTGGGGCATCCATGTCGGTGCTGGGTTATCGCATCGGCATGATAGCTTCTGGAGGCATTGCGCTTATTTGGGCCGAGCAATGGCAAAGCTGGGGCAAAGTATATGCCGTGATGGCGTTTATTATGCTGGGCGTTGCAGTGTTTTCATTGTTATTTTTGCCTTCTGTAAAAAGTGATATTAAACCCTTAGCAAGTGAACCAAAAAAAGAGTTAATCGGCTTTTTGGCTATGCTGGTGGGCGTGCTGGTGGGCGTGTATTTAGTGCGCCTTGCATTTAATTTTGCCGGCATTAATTTGCAAGAAGCTAATAAATGGATGCAACTAGCGTACGTAATGGCAAGCCTAGCTGCTGCTCTGCCATTGGGTTTGAAGGCAGCTCAAAAAGCAGGATTCGCTACACTTAATCAATCACTTGCAAGCTATTTTAACCAGCGAGGCGCGTGGGCATTTTTAATTTTAATTATTTTATACAAGCTGGGTGACGCGTTTGCGGGCAGCTTATTTACACCATTTTTGCTCAAAGGCATGGCGTTTAGTCAAATAGAAGTTGGTATAGTCAACAAAATTATCGGCATTTGGCTCACTATTATTGGCGCATTTTTAGCGGGCTTGCTGATGATTCGGTTGACGCTTTTTCAAGCCTTAATGGGTTTTGGTATTTTGCAATTGTTATCCAACTTTGGTTTTTATGCATTGGCTATTTTGGGCAAAGGGGCTTGGGGCAGCTTTGTGCTCATGCCGTTTGATTTAGGTTTTGTGTCGGTGCTTGACCCCACGCAAATCGATAGGCTACTAATGAGCGCGATTGCATTAGAAAATATCACTAGTGGTATGGGTACAGCGGCGTTCGTAGCCTTGCTGATGAGCTTATGTAACAACCAGTTTAGCGCCACGCACTATGCACTGCTATCAGCACTGGCGGCGGTTGGGCGCATTTATGTCAGTCCTGTCGCGGGAGTCTTGTCGGAAAGCTTAGGCTGGTCGAACTTCTTTTTATTCTCGGTAGCCATGGCGATGCCAGGCGTTGTAATGCTATGGTGGATGCGTCTGCCGATTGGTCAGTTGAACAAAGCTACTAACTAGCCTTTAGGCGATACATGGCCAAATTACCTAATAAATTTGGCATAAAATTAACTTCACTGCCCTCGGTAATCACTTTGCGTTCAATCACAGAAATTTTGTGATTTTTACAAAATTGGTCAAAATCATTAATCGTACACAGGTGTACATTAGGCGTATCAAACCACTGATATGGCAATGTTTTTGATACTGGCATGTTGCCACTGGTAATTTGAATGCGGTTGCGCCAATAACCAAAATTTGGGAAAGTGACGATAATTTCGCGCCCTACGCGCAGCATTTCTTGCACAATTTCTTCGGTATTATGCATCGCTTGTAAGGTTTGCGAGAGTACAACGGTATCAAAAGACTGATTTTCAAAGCCGGATAAACCATCTTCTAAGTCCATTTGGATGACGTTGGTGCCGTTTTGCAAACACGCTAACCAGTTGTCATCATCTTTTTCTACACCATAACCTTTTACTTCTAAGCTACTGCGCAAATAAGTGAGTAACTCACCATCGCCACAACCTAAATCGAGTACTTTTGAGCCAAAATTTACCCAGCCCGCAATAATGGCAAAATCTTGGCGGAATTTGGTAAATTTTGTAATATTTACATTATTATTCATATTTACACCTCAATTTTTTGTAAATATGCACGCAAAATATTGTGATAATGCGTATCTGGCATTAAAAATGCGTCATGTCCATGTGCGGCAGTAACTTCGGCGTAACTCACAGTCAGCTCGTTATCCAGCAAAGCTTTTACAATTTCGCGCGAGCGTGCGGGCGAAAAACGCCAATCGCTGGTGAACGAAACCACCAAAAACTCAGCTTTTACATTTTTAAGCGCCTTGCTTAAATCGCTGTCAAATTCCAGCGCAGGATCGTAATAATCCAGCGCGCGCGTCATACGCAAATAGGTGTTGGCATCAAACTCACCTGCGAATTTGTCACCTTGGTAGCGTAAATATGATTCCATTTCAAATTCCACATCAAAGCTATATTTGATAGTATTTTTAAGCTTGCGACCAAATTTTTCGCCCATTGCATCATCGCTCAAATAGGTGATATGCCCCAGCATTCTGGCAATTCTTAGCCCGCGATGCGGCACAGTTTTGTGCGCATAATAATCACCATCGTAAAACTCAGGGTCGGTCATTATCGCCTGACGCGCGACCTCGTTAAAGGCGATATTTTGTGCGGTTAAATTGGGTGCGGCGGCAATTATTAGCGCGTGTTTTATGCGTTCAGGGAATGCAATCGTCCATTGCAGAGCCTGCATACCGCCTAAGCTCCCACCGATGACAGCCGCCAGTGTTTTAATGCCTAAATAGTCTAATAAACGCGCCTGTGAATTCACCCAATCTTCGACGGTAACGATGGGAAAGCTGGCGCCATATAGTTTTTTACTTTTTGGTTTTAAGGTGTTTGGCCCGCTGGAGCCATGACAGCCACCTAAATTATTCAGGCCAATCACAAAAAATTTATTGGTGTCGAGCGGTTTTCCAGGGCCAATTAAGTTATCCCACCATCCGGCATTTTTGTCAGTCTCGGCGTATTTGCCAGCCACATGGTGATTGCCAGAAAGCGCATGGCAAATAATCACCGCATTATTTTTCGCGGCGTTTAGCGTGCCGTAAGTCTCAAAAACCAAATCAAATTGCGGCAGCACTTCGCCGCTTTTTAGCGTGAGTGGCTCGCTAAAATGTGCGGTTTGCGTGGTGACGATGCCAACAGAGTTGTTAATTAAAAGGTCTTTTTCTGACATGCGGTGATTATACTATGCTCGACTGCTAGTGACATAGCATCCTAATGTCACGCGCGCAATGCCTGCCAAATCGTGTGCGTGGCTAATTTCGCTAAAACCAGCTTGGCTTAATAAAGCCGCAACATGCTCAGCTTGGTTGTAGCCATGTTCTAGCATCAGCCAGCCGTCCGAGTTTAGGTGTTGCGGCGTGTGTTGAATAATCGTGCGAACATCATCTAAACCATCCTGTCCTGCAACCAGTGCGGATATTGGCTCCCAGGGCAGATCGCCTTGCTTTAAATGCGCGTCGTTTTCTTCGATATAAGGTGGGTTACTGACAATGACATCAAATTTTTGGTCTTTTAAACTGTTAAACCAATCACTTAAAACAAATGTTACGTTGGGAATTTCTAAATTTTTGGTATTTTCAATCGCTATATTCAGTGCGGCTTGGCTAGCATCTACTGCTGTTACAAGTGCGTTTGGACGGTGTTTAGCAATTGCTAACGCAATTGCACCTGTGCCTGTGCCTAAATCCAAAATCTTCAACACGTCATTCCGACGAAAGTCGGAATCTAGTGTCGTAAAGTCGCTAAATTCCGACTTTCGTCGGAATGACGGTTCGGAAGGAATCCTAGCCAACGCCGCATCCACCAAGGTTTCTGTATCAGGCCGGGGAATTAGCGTATCGGGCGATACTTTTAACTTTAAGCCGTAAAATTCGCGATAACCCAAGATATAAGCAATCGGTTCGCCGTTCAATCTTCTTGAAATTAATGCCCTGTAAGCCAGATGGATGCTAGAGGCTATGTTTTCATCTTCATGCGCGATTAACCATGCGCGATTTACATTTAACACGTATTGCAATAAAAGTTGCGCTTCTGATTTTGCCTCAGAGGCGCTTACAAATTCAGTCAGCGCGGTTTGCGCTTCATGCAAAGCTGCATGAATATTCATTCTTAATTGTCTTCGCCCAAGCTTGCCAACAAATCCGCTTGATGCTCTGCCGAAAGTGCGCCGACGAGTTCATCCATATCACCCTCGGTAATCGCGTCAATTTTGTATAAAGTTAAATTAATGCGGTGGTCGGTAATACGGCCTTGTGGGTAGTTGTAGGTTCTAATTCTCTCGCTACGGTCGCCGCTGCCAATCAAGCTTTTACGCTCGCTGGCGATTGCACTATTTTGCGCATCAACTTGTTTGGCTTTTATGCGTGCGGCTAACACTGCCATGGCTTGCGCTTTGTTGGCATGTTGACTACGCCCTTCTTGGCACTCCACCACAATGCCAGTGGGTGCGTGGGTAATGCGCACGGCAGAGTCTGTTTTGTTAATGTGTTGGCCGCCTGCACCGCTAGCACGGTAGGTATCAATGCGAATGTCCGCAGGGTTAATCACGACATCATTCACTTCATCGGCTTCGGCCAATACTGCTACCGTACACGCGCTAGTGTGAATACGGCCTTGCGTTTCGGTATCTGGCACGCGCTGTACACGATGCCCGCCGGACTCGAACTTCATTTTAGAATATGCGCCATAGCCTTCAATTTTGGCGATAATTTCTTTGTAACCGCCAACCTCACTTTCGTTGGCGGACATGATTTCTACTTTCCACTTTTGTCGCTCGGCATAACGGCTATACATTCTAAATAAGTCACCACAAAACAAGCCAGATTCGTCGCCACCCGTGCCTGCGCGAATCTCTAAAAAGATATTTTTGTCATCATTTGGGTCTTTTGGTAGTAAAAGTTTTTGTAATTCGGCTTCGACTGCTTCTAATTTGCTTTTACCCGCTTCAATTTCCTCTTGTGCAAATTCTTTCATGTCCGGGTCGCTTAACATGCTCTGTGCTTCTTTAATATCTTTCTCGGCCTGCTCAAACACGTGATATTGCTCGACAATCGGCGTGATTTCCGCGTGTTCCTGTGTGAGTTTTCTATAAGCATCCATGTTGTTGGTCACGCCCTCGCTGCTCATCAGGCGGTTTAATTCCTCTAGGCGCTCGCTGAGATTTGCAAGCTTGGTCATCATGCTAGGTTTCATGGTTAATTCTTAATTTGGTAGAGTTGCTTGAGGATGTTTTCTAATTTGGCGTGTTCATCGCCATGTGCTTGATTAAGCGCGTGGCTGGGCGCGTGCAGAAATTTGTTGGTAAGCGCATTACTCAAAGCTTCCAGCGCTTTTTCAGGGCTTTCGCCTTTTTGAATCAGCTTGAGCGCCTTTTCTAATTCGGTCTGACGCGTGCTCTCTGCTTGGTCACGTAAGGCTTTGATTGTTGGCACAGTATCGCGCTTGGACAGCCACTGCATAAAGGTTTCAACGCGCGAACTTACAATCATCTCGGCGTCCATCGCAGCTGCTTGGCGGTTTTCCATACCGTCGCTTACTACGAGTGCTAAGTCATCCACGGTGTATAAAAACACATCGTCCAATTCGGCCACTTCTGGCTCTATGTCGCGCGGCACGGCTAAATCGACCATAAATATTGGGCGGTGGCGACGTGCTTTAATGGCGCGCTCTACCATGCCCAAACCGACAATCGGCAGCTGACTGGCGGTGCTGGTGATGACAATATCGAAATCAGCCAAACGATTGGGTAAATCATTGAGCAAAATCGCGCTGCCTTCAATTTTTTCAGCTAAACTTGCGCCGCGTTCTAACGTGCGATTTGCCACCGTCATACTTTTTGGTTTTTGTGCCGCAAAATGGTCAGCACATAGCTCTATCATCTCACCAGCGCCAATAAACAATATTTTTTGTTGTGAAATATCGCCAAAAATACGTTGCGCCAACTTAACCGCCGCTGCCGCCATGCTGATTGAGCTGCCGCCAATATCCGTATTGGTGCGGACTTCTTTGGCGACTTCGAACGTACGTTGGAATAATTTATGTAGCAGTGTGCCCAGTGTACCTGCGTCTTGCGCAATTTTCACCGATTGCTTAAATTGCCCCAAAATTTGCGGCTCGCCAAGCACCATACTATCCAACCCAGAAGCCACGCGGAAGGCATGTTTTACCGAATTTTCTCCGCTTAAAGTGTAGGTGTAAGGTTGAACATTATTAATATCCAGCCGATGATATTTGGCCAGCCATTGCACAATTGGCTCTGCATTGGCCGATTGTACATAAATTTCGGTGCGATTACATGTAGATAAAATCGCCGCCTCAGCCGCGTTACGTGCGGTTAAATCGCTGAGTGCATGGCGCAAATTGGCATCAGAAAACGCCACGTTTTCGCGGATAGAAATGGGCGCAGTGGTATGATTTACGCCGATAGTAAATAATTGCATACGGCTATTTTACCAACTCTTTGAAGCGATTAGAAAAAAAACGTAAACTGGATGCGTGGAAAGAATAAAAAAGTACGTTAAAATAACGTTTTAACAAACATTTAGCTTAATATTTTTGCTTGAGGATTAACGTAATGAGTAAAACTTTTAGAATCGCCCCCAGTATTTTATCGGCCAACTTTGCCAAACTTGGCCAAGAAATTGATGACGTGATTTCGTCTGGTACGGATTTAGTGCACTTTGACGTGATGGATAATCACTACGTGCCTAACTTAACTATTGGCCCATTGGTGTGCGAAGCGATTCGCGAAACTGCGGCGCGTGTAGGCGGCACTATTGATGTGCATTTAATGGTAAAGCCTGTGGATCGCATTATTCCCGACTTTGCTAAAGCAGGTGCCAATATTATTACCTTTCACCCTGAAGCTTCTGAACATATCGACCGGACTCTGGCGATGGTGCGCGATTTGGGCTGTAAATCGGGTTTAGTGTTTAATCCACATACGCCATTACATTACTTAGAACATGTCATGGATAAAGTCGATATGGTGTTATTAATGTCAGTCAACCCTGGTTTTGGCGGTCAAAAATTTATTCCAGAAACTTTAAATAAACTACGTTTAGCACGCGCTAAAATTGATGCTTATACCAAAGAAACTGGCCGCGAAATTTGGCTAGAAGTTGATGGCGGCGTGAACGCAATGAACATTGCAGAAATCGCCAAAGCGGGTGCGGATACTTTCGTCGCAGGCAATGCGATTTTTACGCAAGGCAAAGACACCGACAAAAATCGTTACAACACGATTGTCTCTGAACTGCGCGCTTCTCTTGCTAGCGTTTAGTCATATAGTCAAAGTAATTGAGCCAAATTGACGATGTGAAATTTAAAGTAAGTGCCGTCATGATTGATCTTGACGGCACGCTTTTGCATACCGCGCCAGAAATCGCAGTAGCGGCAAATTTGATGTTGGCCGATTTAGGTAGGGCTACGTTGCCGCACAGTCAAGTAGAGAGTTACATCGGCGAAGGCGCAATTGTCTTGATTAAGCGCTGTTTAACAGGGCAAAAAAATGTTGAGCCAGATGCAGAGTTTTTTGCGCAAGCCGAACCTTTATTTTTTGCGCATTATGCAAAAAATGCAGCAGAAAGTAAGCCTTAT
>JANMYB010000021.1:0-13633 GCA_031381645.1 Methylotenera sp. | reverse complement strand
GATATTCTCGCATAAAATCATGGGTATTTGATACAATTATCACAAATTACTTTAAGAATGTAAGCTATGATACTCAGCATGACAGGCTATGCGTCGCATGAATACAACACTTCTGGTGGCGTATTGCTGCTAGAGCTACGTTCGGTCAATCATCGTTATCTCGAATTGCAGCTCAAACTAGATGATAATTTGCGTGTTTTTGAGGCGACAGTACGTGAGCAAATTCAGGCTAAATTAGGGCGCGGCAAAGTGGATTGTCGGCTGAGTTTAGTGCGAAACAATGCTCTGGAAACCTTACCAGTGCTTAATCACAGTGTGCTTCAGCAAATTGCTGAAAATGCAAAAAAAGCCGCTCAATATTTCCCACACACACAGCCAGTCAATATGTTGGAGATTTTGCAAATGCCAGGCGTAATGGCGACAGCCGCGCTAGATACCGATGCCTTAGAAATTGATTTAAAAACAGTTTTAAATACTGTACTACAAGATTTAATCGCGGCTAAAGCGCGCGAAGGCGAAAAACTCAAAGTAATCATCTTGTCGCGGTTACAAGAAATTGAGCAACATGTGGCAAAAGTGAAACCCATGATGCCCGCTTTAGTGAAGCAATATCAAGAAAAACTCACCACCAAACTGAACGAGGCGAATAATAGCAACGATGACGAGCGCGTGCGCCAAGAAATTGTTTTATTTGCGCAGCGCATTGATGTGGATGAAGAGCTGGTGCGCCTTACCAGCCATATTGAAGAAGTAAAACGCATTTTGAATGCAACTGCAGCTGCAGGTAAACGGCTGGATTTTTTGATGCACGAAATGAATCGCGAGGCGAATACGCTGGGCTCGAAATCGGTCGCGATTGAAACCAGCCAAATTTCGATGGAATTGAAAGTGCTGATTGAACAGATGCGCGAGCAAATTCAAAATATCGAGTAAAATAGTCGCATGAGTGCAACTAAAATACCTGGCAATTTATTCATTATCACCGCCGCTTCTGGCGCGGGTAAAACTAGCTTGGTAAATGAGCTGCTTGCTAAAGATAGCCAGCTAAGACCTTCTGTTTCCTACACTACTCGCCAACCGCGACCTGGCGAGCAAAATGGTGTGGATTACAATTTTGTGAGTGAACAAAAATTTTTAGAAATGCTCAATGCAGGAGACTTTTTAGAAAGCGCCGATGTGCATGGTGCTAAATATGGCAGTTCGCAGAGTTTCGTAAATAATGGCTTAGTTAATTACGATATGATTTTAGAAATCGATTGGCAAGGTGCGGCACAAGTACGCAACCTTTACGAGAATGCTATTAGTATTTTTATTCTGCCGCCTTCAGTGGAAGCGCTAGCTGAGAGGTTATTTAGCCGCGGCCAAGATAGCGCTGAAGTCATTGCAAAGCGGGTCGAGGCGGCACGTACAGAAATGAGTCATGTGGTGGAGTTCGATTATGTTACAATTAACGATACTTTCGAAGTGGCTTTGCAAGATTTAATGGCGATTATTCGCGCAACAAGGTTAAAAGCGCAAACGCAATTGCAGCGTTATGCCACCCTCATTCAAGAACTAACTTAAAAGACTTACATAAAGGACAGCAAAATGGCTCGCATTACTGTAGATGATTGTTTAGAAAAAATTCCGAACCGCTTTCAATTAACCTTGGTAGCTGCTTATCGTGCGCGCCAATTGGCTAACGGCTCAGATCCATTTGTGCATAGCCCAAACCAAAAAGATAAGCCAACGGTATTGGCTTTGCGTGAAATTGCTGCTGGTAAAGTGGGTTTAGAGATTTTAAACCGCATACATCCGTAAGCCTTTAGCATGACATTCAATGCCAAAAACTGCGACAAAATTAGGCATTAACCCACAAACCATCGATACTTTTCAATCTGCTGGGTCACCGTTATTGCCAGTAGATTCTGCTACCTCACAACTCACACTTTTACTCAAAGAGTATTTCACTCAAGCTGATATAGAACAAGTGTGGGCGGCTTACCGCTACGCGGCTATTGCGCACGAAGGCCAAACCCGTAGAACGGGCGAGCCATATATCACGCATCCAGTGGCAGTGGCTTGTATATTAGCTAAGTTGCATATGGATTTACCAACGTTGCTGGCCGCGCTATTGCACGATGTGGTGGAAGACACAGGCGTCGCCGTTGCAGAAATAAGCAAAAAATTTGGCAAGCAAGTCGGTGATTTGGTTGAAGGTTTAACCAAACTCGATAAGATTGAATTTCAAAGCGCGACCCAAGCACAAGCCGAAAATTTCCGCAAAATGTTGCTGGCGATGAGCCAAGATGTGCGCGTGATTTTGGTGAAATTGGCCGATAGATTGCACAATATGCAAACGCTGGACGTGATGAATGCGCAAAAGCAAAAACGCATCGCACGCGAAACGTTAGAAATTTATGCGCCGATTGCCAATCGATTGGGCCTCAATCTTATTTACCAAGAGTTGGAAGATTTAAGCTTTAAACATTTACATCCCATGCGGTATCACGTAATTGCTAAGGCTATTAAAATTGGGCGCGGCAACCGCAAAGAGGTGATTAGCAAGATTCTGGAAGCAATTAAACAACGTATGTCTGATGCACATATTGAAGCCGATGTAACAGGACGCGAAAAACATTTATATAGTATTTACCGAAAAATGGCGAACAAGGCCACCGCGCTGGAGCAAATTCACGATATTTATGGCTTTAGAGTGTTGGTGAAAGATACGCCAGGTTGTTATTTGGCGCTAGGAGCCCTACATGCGCTTTACAAGCCGATTCCAGGCAAGTTTAAAGATTTAATTGCCATCCCAAAAGCTAATGGCTATCAATCGTTACATACCACTTTGTTTGGTCCGTTTGGCACGCCAATTGAAGTACAAATTCGTAGTGAAGATATGCATAAAATTGCCAACGCGGGCGTGGCGGCGCATTGGATGTATAAAACCACCGATGCTAACCTGACCGCTTTGCAACAACAAACCCACCAATGGCTGCAACGTTTAGTAGAAATTCAAACCGAGAGTGATGACAGTTACGAATTTTTAGAGAATTTTAAAGTTGATTTGTTTCCTGATGAGGTATATGTGTTCACACCCAAAGGCAAAATATTGGCTCTCCCCAAAGGCTCTACTGCAGTGGATTTCGCCTACGCCGTCCATACCGATGTGGGCAATAGCTGCGTGGCAGTTAAAATTAATAACGAGCTGGCGCCGCTGCGCACCGAGATGCACAATGGTGATAACGTCGAAATTATTACTGCGCCGCTGGCGAACCCTAATCCCGCTTGGTTGAATTATGTGGTTACGGGTAAGGCGCGTTCACATATTCGGCATTATTTAAAAACGCTGCAAGCCACAGAGTCCGCGCATCTTGGAGAACGCATGCTTAATATGGCGTTGCGCGCTTTGCATGTTGATCCAAGCGCGATTGAAGATAAACTTTGGCACAAAGTCATGCGCGATTATGGCGCAAAAGAAAAATCAGAAATTTTGACCGATATTGGCTTAGGCAAACGTGTGAGTTTGATGGTGGCACACCAACTGACAGCAGGTATGCCAGATTTGCACGTACTTGAAGATACAAAACCAAAAACTGGCAAAAAGCTTGATAGCATTACCATTAGCGGCAGTGAGGGCATGGCAGTGCAGTTTGCGCAATGTTGCAGGCCAATTCCAGGCGACCCTATTTTAGGCTTTATCAACAAAGATAAAGGCTTAATTATTCACACGCACGATTGCCCAACCACGCTTAAATTTAAGTTAGATCCTGATAAATGGCTGGATGTGGAGTGGGATTCGAACGATAAAAAATTGTTTAAAGTGAATGTGTGCGTGGCGGTGGTGAACGAGCGCGGTATGCTAGCCAAGCTGGCGGCAGGGATTTCGGATGTGGGCTCGAATATTGATAATGTCAGCATAGAAGAGCCTGATGGCAGCCAATATGCCAACGTGAATTTCACCGTGCAAGTGCGCAATCGAGTGCATTTAGCCGAGCTCATGCGCAATTTACGCAAAATACCCGATGTGGTGCGCATTAACCGCGTGAAGGGTGTGCACAACGAAGAAAAAATTCAATAGCTGAAGTACGTGAGTAACAATTACAACACATTACCCGCTGGTTTGTCCGTGCCTATTGATGATGGACAAGCCGCACACCTAGAAAGTATGCACTTTCCAGATATTTCACTAGCTTCTACCAGTGGCGAGAACTTTAGTTTTAATCACGAGAAATTAGTGGTTTACGTGTATCCGCTCACAGGTCAGCCCAATGTTGCGTTGCCAGAAGGTTGGGATGAAATTCCTGGCGCGCGGGGTTGCACGCCACAAGCTTGCGATTTTAGTGCGCATTTTCAACAGTTTCAGTGCTTAAATACGCAAGTTTTTGGCTTAAGCACGCAAACTTCAGAATATCAGCGTGAGCTTAAAAATCGCCTACATTTGCCGTTCAATTTGCTGAGCGATGTTGATTTAAAACTGAAACAAACGCTAAATTTACCCACTTTTAACGTCGGCGAACTCATTTTGTATAAAAGACTCACTTTAATTGTTACGCAAAATGTTATCAAAAAAGTGTTTTATCCAGTGTTTCCGCCTAATCAGCATGCATCGCAAGTATTGGATTGGCTGAAAAGTCACTAAGTTGGCAAATCTCGCTGAAATAAAAGCTTTTAGTAAGCCGCTTATTGCCAACTTGCACAAGTTGGGCATTAGCAATACTCAAAGCTTGCTACTGCATTTGCCATTACGTTATATCGATGAAACACGCATTACTGCAATACGTGATTTACGCTTAGGTGATGCTGCACAATGCGAGGGCGAAATTGTGCATGCAGAAGTTTCGTATAAGCCGCGTAAAGCCCTTATTGCAAGGCTAGAAGATGGAAGTGGGCAATTAACGCTACGTTTTTTGCACTTTTATCCCAGCCAAATTGCTGCGTTGGCGGTGGGCAAAAAACTGCGGGTATATGGCGAAATTCGCCATGGTTTTTTTGGTTACGAAATGGTGCATCCCACCTGCAAAATGGTGGGTGAAACTACGCAAGTGGCCGAAACGCTTACGCCAGTTTATCCGACTACTGCTGGGCTTACGCAAGCCAATATCCGCAAGGCGATTGGGCTTGCTGTCAATCAAAATGAGCTTACTGAAACTTTGCCTGCAGGGGTATATAAAAACTTAAATCTACCTGCCTTCAAAGCAAGTATCCATGCACTTCACAGCCCACCGCCCGAGGCAAATTTAATTGCGCTTGAAAATAAAACCACGCCAGAATGGAGGCGGTTGGCGTTTGATGAATTGCTAGCGCAGCAACTGAGTATGCGCAAACACTATGCCCATAGACGAAGTATTGACGCGCCTTCCATGGCATCTTCCAAAGTTCTAGTGGGTAAATTATTGCAACATTTGCCGTTTAAATTAACCAAATCGCAGCAAAAAGTGATTGCTGAAATTTCGCACGATTTAACGCAGCCGCACCCCATGCAGCGGCTATTGCAAGGCGATGTTGGCAGTGGCAAAACCATCATCGCGTGTTTGGCCGCGTTGCAAGCCATCGAGCACGGCTGGCAAGTGGCGCTGATGGCGCCGACAGAGATTTTGGCTGAGCAGCATTTTAAAAAATTTGAAATGTGGTTAAAACCACTAAACCTGAATATTGCTTGGTTAACTGGCAGCCAAAGCAAAAAAGAACGTGAAATTGCTTTGGAAAACATCGCCAACGGTCTCGCCCAGCTTGCCGTTGGCACACACGCCTTATTTCAAGAGGCTGTGAATTTTCATAAACTCGGCTTGGCGATTATTGATGAACAACACCGCTTTGGCGTACAGCAGCGGTTAGCTCTACGCAAAAAAGGGGAGCCAGAGCCGCATCAGTTGATGATGTCTGCCACGCCTATTCCGCGCACTTTATCGATGAGCTATTTTGCAGATTTAGATGTCTCGGTGATTGATGAACTGCCACCAGGCCGCACGCCGATTGTGACTAAACTTGTATCGGATGAACGGCGAGATGAAATTTTGCAACGTGTGCACGAGGCTTGTTTGGCGGGGCAACAAGCGTATTGGGTGTGTCCGTTGATTGAAGAAAGTGAAGCGCTACAGTTACAAACGGCGAATGACACGTTTGCGCATATGCAGGCGGAATTTCCAGAACTTAAGATTGGTCTGGTGCATGGCCGCATGAGACCTGCCGAAAAACAAGTTGTCATGGCACAATTTAGCGCAGGGGATATTCAATTATTAGTCGCCACCACAGTGCTAGAAGTCGGTGTTGATGTGCCCAATGCTAGCCTGATGGTGATTGAGCATGCCGAACGTTCGGGGCTAAGTCAGTTGCACCAATTGCGTGGACGCGTCGGACGCGGTGCGGCAAAAAGCACCTGTATTTTGCTTTATCAAAACAAGCTTTCCGAAACCGCGCGTGCTCGACTAAAAGTAATATTTGAAAATAACGATGGTTTTATCATCGCCCAAGCCGATTTACACTTACGTGGCCCAGGTGAATTTTTAGGCACACGCCAAAGTGGTGTACCAATGCTTAAAATTGCCGATTTAGAACGTGATGCGGATTTGCTAGAAAGTGCTAAAAGCATGGTGGATAAGCTGATTAAGGAATATCCGCAAGCTGTAGAAGTACATTTGGAAAGATGGATGAGCCATGCGGTCGAGCTGGTAAAAGTTTAGTTGAATTTCATCAAAACACAAGCCATGGAAGGCCCATAGATATTTGGCTGCAGGGCCGATGTTTTAGTCCCTTGCCCGCAGGCGGGAGAGGGGTTGGGGAGAGGGGCGATTGTGAAAGTTGAGCCAAGTCGGGGGTAGCCCGACACCTAGTCACTTTCTTTTAACTGCCTGAAAAGAAAGTAACCCAAGAAAACGGCACCCCGCTGCCGCTTCATCCTTCGGTCTTAGCGCCGCATCTGGGCGGCTGCGGAACTCACTTCGTTCAAACAGTCCTCGCCGCTTACCATCTGCCGCTCAAGCCGAAGGCGCGGCAAAGGGGATGAAAAACATGTGAAATTTTACTGTCAAAGATTAAAATTTAGCATTGTTATTCTGGAGAAAATGGGAATCCAGTTTCGCCAATTATCGAAATTCCTTAAGCCTTTGAATCTCTGCTTGAGCGCTACTTATGTTTAGCTTTGCGTACTCTAATTCAGTATCAATATTGTCAGAAGTAATATAGCCTTTTTTAAATTTCTCTAAATATTGTGTGTATTGCAGATGCTTCGTGAAGGCTACAGAAAACACCAACGTCTCGGTAAAATTTATCTACAAGTTCATAAGCGCCTGTTTAGAGCTCGCATACATACTGGCTTTTAGTGCATGGATATTGTGCGATAATTCATCCGTGAAAATTCAACAAAATCGTTCTCATCCTCGTCAGCAGTGGCTTAAAAAGCCGATGTTATGCGGCGCTTATCGAAAATGGTTGATTGATAATGGCTCGCTCACGGCGCGTTTAAAGGCGCGTTACAAAGATTTTGCGGTGCGACCAGGGTTGTTAAAAAATGCCAAAGCGTTTACCGATGAGTCTGCGTTGCTCGGCCTGAAAGCCAATCAGCATGCCCTGATTCGCGAGGTGATGTTGATGGGAGGCAATCAGCCGGTAGTGTTTGCGCATAGCGTGTTGCCGCATACGAGTTTGCGTGGGGCTTGGCGCGCTTTGGGCAAGTTAGGCAATAAACCGCTTGGCGCGGCGCTGTTTGCCAACCCAAAAGTGAAGCGCACGCCATTGGAATATAAAAAGCTATCGCCATGTAACCCAATATCCATGCGGGTTTCAGAGCATATAAAAACATCACCAAAAGCATTGTGGGCGCGCCGTTCGGTGTTTAGTTTAAATTGCGCTAAAATTCTCGTCACCGAAGTTTTTTTAGAGCAGTTATTAAAATGAATTTTGCCAAAATAACGTTAGAAAGCATAAGTAAAAAACTAGACGTTTATGAGCGCTTGATGCGTTTGGATAAACCCATCGGCATTTTGCTGCTGCTGTGGCCAACACTGTGGGCGTTGTGGTTGGCTGCGCGTGGAATTCCAGATTGGATTACGCTGCTGATTTTTGTGACGGGCGCGGTGCTGATGCGTAGCGCGGGCTGCGTGATGAACGATATTGCAGATAGACAATACGATGGACTTGTTGAGCGTACGAAAAATCGCCCGCTGGTAACAGGTGAAGTGAGCGTGGAAGAAGCGTATGCCCTTGTTATTTTTTTTGGGCTGCTGGCTTTTGCATTGGTCTGGCAGTTTAATAAAACGACTATTTTACTTTCTTTCGTTGCGCTATTTTTAGCCGCCACTTATCCTTTTACCAAGCGCTTTTTGGCGATTCCACAAGCCTATTTGGGCGTAGCATTTGGCTTCGGCATTCCCATGGCATTTGCGGCGGTGAATGATTATATTCCGCCACTGGCTTGGGTTTTATTGGCGACGAATGTGTTTTGGGCAATCGCTTATGATACTGAATATGCGATGGTGGATAGAGAGGATGACTTAAAAATCGGCATTCAATCTTCTGCCCTGTTTTTTGGCAAATATGATGTAGTTGCGGTGATGATTTGCTACGCGATTATGTTTGCACTGTTAGCTTATATTGGAAAATTTATGGGCTTTGGAAAATATTATTTTATCGGCTTGGGAGCCGCTCTGCTATTGGCCTGTAGGCAATATGTTTTAATTAAAAATCGTGATAAAGCTAATTGTTTTAAAGCATTTTTACATAACAATTGGATTGGTTTGGCGATATTTTTAGGACTTGCGGCCGACTATTATTTGCGCATTAAATCTATTTAAATTCAATTAAGTTAAATTCAAATCGCTCTACTGGTGATATTTTTGCTTCGGTAGCTTTTTCAGTCGCCATTTTAAGTGCATCTTCATCCATCTTTCTTAGTTTCTCTTCTTTTTTGGCGTTTAGTTGTGCTTCTTTAAGTTCTAGCATCGCTAATTTTTTCTCGTCTAGTTGAATCACTTCAGCAGTTTTCAACTCTTCCTGTGCGACGCTTTTTAATAAAAGCAATTCTTCAATCACGTTTTTATGGAAGCCAACACGGACTTCTAGGCGGCTGTTATAAATTAAGTCATCCAAGTAAACAAGCGCTGCGGGCGTGCCCCAAGCTTGTTGCAAGCCTGATGAAATACGCGGGAATGATTCTAGGCTTTGATTTAAGTCAATTTCGGATTTAGAAAAATCAGCAATTAGCACATTAAAATGCTCTTTGCATTCTAGTGCAGTTTGCTCATACACCGCTTGTAAGTTCTCTTTGGCCAATAAATCGAGTAAAAACATCCAAATAGTCACCGATTGTTTTGGGAATTCGAGTAAATGGTTTTGCAGTAATTGAATGGCTAAGCTGGTGCGACCATGCGATAAAAACACATCGGCGTGATCTAGCACGTTGTGCTCTGAATTAAACTCTTCAACTGAAAATGGTACGACATCGTCTTTAAAGTCACTAAGTTTTTCAGCTGATTTTTTATCATCGCTCTTCATTTTCTGGCTTGAATCAGCATTTGAGTCAAGCTCAAAAATGTTGTTGTCTATATCAAATTCATCTAAATTAGCGCTGGCAAGATTGGTGTTTTCCCATGCCAGCTGAGCAGTTTCAAGCTGTTGTGCTTGGCGACGACGACGCAATTTGTCGGCAACAGTGTAGCTGGCAATTAAAAGCACGCCGCCCAATATATAGCCTAGCCAATCGAGCATATTTTTAAATGACTTAGCTTCTGCAAGTTGCTCAGTTTTAAATGTATTTTCGGTTTTTAATTTTTTGTTGATTAGCGCTAAAGAATTGAGTTGTTTTTCCAAATGGGCGAGACGATGGCTCATTACCGTTGCTTCATCTAGCGCGTCAGTATTAGCAGCTAGCGCTTGCGGCGCGGTTTCTGGTGTGAAATGTAACGCCCTATCTAAGCGCAGTTCCGCACCACCTAAACTCATGGCATCGCCAGCAGAAATACTTAAGCGTGTTTTGGTTTCAGTCGCGGTATTATTAGTTGAGCTAGGCGTAGCAAGTTCTGCAGGTTTCTCAGTATTATAGCCAGCTGTTAATATAATGTTTTCATTAGATTTTTTGTTATTTTTACGTTTTTTAGTAGAAGCCTTTTTTGTAGAGTTTGCAGCCACTTTCACAGCTTGATGTTGGACAGGCGCTTTAACAGTAAGATTTTCTTTTTCTGCTTGAAATTCAGTACTGTCACTCGGTAACTCTTCAGCAGCAGTTTCAAGTTCAGCAGTTAAAATCGGATCTAGCAATAATACGTAATCTCGACGCATATTCACGTCGCATTCCGCCATTACCGATAAATTAACAATCGGTTCATTAATAATCTGATTGGTGGTAACTGTCAAAATCGCGACATCATCGACAGCTTTTGATAAATTAAAATTTGCTTTGGTGAGCTGATTTTCAGCGCTGGCATCATTAATCACCCTAAAACAAGTACTATCTTTTAGCTCACCAGCACCCTGAATTTGAATGCTCGCACGCAAGGGTTGACCAAGATGCGACTTAACATCAATATTGCCTAAACCCAGCGCCAGTACTTGGCTTTGCGTGCCAACGGCAAGCATGGTTAATGCGGTAATAACCGCTTGCTTAAGTGTGTAATTGTTTTGCATATCGTCCACCTGTCTATCGTTAAGTATCCCTTATTATTTTTTAATTTTCAGTTCGACCATGATAGTAGTATAGCAATTGGTGTGCCAACTATTAACTTATCGGCAAATTAACCAAAATATAAAGTTATTTTATATAAAATTGCCTCAAATATTAAGATGCATCATAATCAACAATAAAATCTATCATTAATCTGTGCTTGGTAATTGACAAGCCTTTGTTCAAAAGCATATAATCCGCCCTCTTGTTTTTAATAGCAACACATTGGGTAGTTAGATATGAATATTTTCTCTGGGAAAACCTTTTCGGCTAAATCGCACGAAGTACAACGCGACTGGTTTGTGATTGACGCGACTGATTTGGTATTGGGTCGTTTGGCTAGTGCTTGCGCGCACCGTTTACGTGGCAAACATAAAACCATTTACACGCCACACACAGATACTGGTGACTACATTGTGATTATTAATGCCGACAAAATGAAAGTAACTGGCGCTAAAGCTGAAGGCAAGCTTTACCATAGTCACTCTGGCTATCCAGGTGGCATCAGCACAACTACATTTGCGAAAATGCAAGATAAGTTTCCTGGTCGCGCATTAGAAAAAGCAGTAAAAGGCATGTTGCCAAAAGGCCCATTGGGCTATGCAATGATTAAAAAAATGAAAGTTTATGCGGGCGACAAGCATGAGCATGCGGCACAACAACCAAAAGCATTGACTATTTAAGCATAGAATAATTTAAGGCATAAAATGATTGGTAAATATAATTATGGTACAGGCCGCCGCAAAAGCTCAGTAGCGCGCGTGTTTTTAAAATCAGGCAAAGGCAATATCGTGGTAAACGATAAACCTGTGGACGAATATTTCTCTCGCGTAACAGCGCGCATGATTTTACGTCAGCCATTAGAGTTGACTAACAATCTGACCAGCTTTGACATTATGATTAATGTCATCGGTGGTGGCGAATCTGGCCAAGCGGGTGCTGTGCGTCATGGCATTACACGTGCTTTGATTGATCACGATGCAACGCTAAAAAGCGCGCTTTCACAAGCGGGCTTCGTAACGCGCGATGCACGCGAAGTAGAACGTAAAAAAGTGGGCTTACGCAAAGCGCGCCGCCGTAAACAATTCTCTAAACGCTAATTCACAGCGGTTAAGATTTAAAAAAGGTCGCGTTAGCGGCCTTTTTCATTTAAGGTTTGGTTTTAGGCATTAATTTTATAGACGAAATTAAAAGCATGGCAAAAAAACTTAAAATTGGTATCGTCGGCGGCACTGGTTACACTGGTGTTGAGTTGCTACGTCTATTGGCAGTGCATCCGCATGCAGAGCTTGTAGCGATTACCTCGCGTGGTGAGGCTGGCTTGCCCGTGGCTGATATGTTCCCGAGCTTGCGTGGCTATGTAGATTTAAAATTTAGCGATCCAGCAACTGCCAATTTAAGCGCATGCGACGTAGTATTTTTTGCAACACCGCATGGCGTCGCCATGAGTCAAGCAGAAGCTTTGTTAAAAGCTGATGTAAAAATCATCGACTTGGCTGCCGACTTTAGGTTGCAAGATGTTGCCGTATTTGAAAAGTGGTACAAAATGCCGCACACATGTGCTGATATTTTAAAAGATGCAGTGTATGGTATTCCAGAACTGTATCGGGAACAAATTAAAAAAGCCAAGGTGATTGGTAACCCAGGTTGTTACCCAACTACGGTTTTATTGGGTTTGGCGCCATTGTTGGAGCAAGGCTTAATCGATTTCTCTGCGCCAATTATAGCCGATTGCAAGTCGGGCGTGTCGGGCGCGGGTAGAAAAGCTGAAGTTGCGACGTTGTTTTCTGAAGCGAGCGACAACATGAAAGCCTATGGCGTGGCGGGGCATCGGCATCATCCTGAGATTCATGCGCAAATTACGGCATTAGCAGGTAAAAAGGGTGATTTTATTTTTGTGCCGCATTTGGTGTCGATGATTAGAGGCATGCTTTCAACGATTTACGTGAAACTTTCTGCCAAAGCCAGCAGTCTTGATTGTCAGGCTTTGTTTGAAAAACGTTATGCAAATGAACAATTTGTGGATGTGTTGCCAGCAGGCAATATGCCAGAAACCCGCTCTGTGCGAGGCTCTAATCAATTGCGTATTGCGCTGCAAAGCCAATCTGATACGGGTTATTTAACCATTGTGGTGGTGCAAGATAACTTGGTAAAGGGCGCAGCGGGGCAAGCGGTACAAAATATGAATATGATGTTTGGTTTTGAAGAAAACGCCGGCTTAACAGTCGTGCCGCTGCTGCCATAGTTATGAGACCAGTTGACCGTAGAGTGCGCAATTATTATGGCCTCACCGCCAAGCGCGTAGCCGTGCGTTCTCAGCGTCCATGGTATTTCCGCGCTTTGTTGGCTATTTTGTGTGTGGCTTTAGGCTATGCAATCGCGTATTGGATGATGCGCGATACTGAGAACATGCGCGAAAAACTATACGAAACAAAGCTTGCAAATAAAGAATTAGAGATTAAATTAGTGGGCGCGCAGCGCGAGCTACAAGTAGAGCTGGCGACCAATAATACCCTTGCCAAAGAGCTTGCAAGCGTTCAAGATGAGAACATTAAGATAAAAGAAGACTTATTCTTTTACAAAAATATGGTGAGTAAACGAGCAAGATAAGTTGAGAGGCGCGAATGTTTTTTAAAAAAGCCAACAAAATTGATAATCGAATTGATACACTTGTGGGTGCTGATACACGCATAGAGGGTGACCTGCACTTTAGCGGTGGTTTGCGCGTCGATGGCGCCATTCGCGGCGATGTAGCCGAGCAAAACGGCAACCCAAGCACGCTGATTATTAGCGAGCACGGTCGTATTGAAGGTGCGGTGAGCGCGGCCAAAGTCGTGCTTAATGGCAAAGTCATCGGCACGGTAAAGTCTAGCCATTTTATTGAGCTACAAACCAAAGCGCGCATCACGGGCGATTTATATTACAAATCGCTAGAAATGCACACTGGCGCAGTGATAGAAGGAAAATTAGTCTATTTGGGCGATGGTGTGCCAG
>JANMYB010000006.1:0-8576 GCA_031381645.1 Methylotenera sp. | reverse complement strand
CTATTCAACTAGCTCATAATTTTAATAAATTAAATCAATGATTTAATATGACCTGACTTGTACAGGAAAAACATCATGAAACTAAAATCAACAAAAGACGAGAGTTTACTAGAATGCGAAGCAAACATCACTTTTAAACATTGTGATTTAAAAGTGGACTTAAAGTTACGTTTTTACTTTATTCTCACCTATGTGCTGCTCACCACGCTGTTTAGCCAAAATCACTTGCTTTTGGCGCTCCGTGAGGCTTTTCTTTTTTTCTTCGGTGAGTGAGCTATAGCAATGCGGGCAACTAATACCTGCGGTGTATTGGGGCGATTTTAGCTCTTCTGGCGAAAGCGGCATACGACAGGCGTAGCATTGGTCGTATTCGCCCACCTCTAGGCCATGTTTCACCGCGACGCGCTGGTCGAATACGAAGCATTCGCCTTGCCACAAACTTTCGGCTTCAGGCACGGTTTCTAGATACTTTAAAATACCGCCTTGCAAGTGGTAAACCTCATCAAAACCTTGTTCTAGCATGTAAGACGAGGCTTTTTCACAGCGGATGCCGCCTGTGCAAAACATGGCGACTTTTTTGTGTTTAGTTTTATCTAGGTTTTGCGCGATGTATTCGGGAAACTCGCGAAATGTGGTCGTTTCAGGGTTTACCGCGCCTTTAAACGTGCCAATATGCACCTCGTAATCATTGCGCGTATCTAGCAAAATCACGTCTGGGTCGGAAATCAGCGTGTTCCAATCTTCGGGCTTCACATAAGTGCCAACTGTGTTGTTGGGGTTTACGCTTGGCACGCCCATCGTCACTATTTCTTTTTTAAGCTTCACCTTCATGCGGTAAAACGGGTGCTCGTCCGCGTAGGATTCTTTGTGTTCAAGATTAGTAAATTTACCTTCAAACACAGCATCGGTACGCAAAAAATGTAGCACTTTGTGGATATTTTCTGGCAAGCCCGCAATCGTGCCATTGATGCCTTCACGCGCGAGTAGAATCGTGCCTTTTATATGATGTGCGACACAGGCCTCATGGATATTGGCTTGCAGGGCATTATACTCAGGAATGTGAACGAACTTATATAGCGCGGCGGTGAGGAACTTGGATTGTAATTTGGGTTTTAGTTGGGACATTTAGCAAGCAGAATCAAGCAAAAAGGCTATTTTATCACTCGCAACAATTATGGCAAAATGACTAAAATTTCGCCATTACCATTGCTGGCTAAATCTCCTGCGTAGCGCTGCACGCGGTTGGTTTTAATGGCGTTGAATTTTGTTAAAAATGGTTTAAAAGCGCTAAATAATAAAGCTAAAAACGGTAAAGTATGTACGCCGCAGTCTTGAATTGTGGCGTGTAATGTCGGAATCTGCGTGAGTAAAATTGTGCCGCGCTTCATGCCAAAACCTGCGTACTTCCCCACTTTTCCATATGCGCCTATTGTTCCCGCAATCATGCGGCTGCCACAATAATCACCTGCGTTGCCATCAATCAAAATCAATCCGCGCCGCATTTGATCACCCATGCGATCGCCCGCGTTGCCATGGCAAATAATGTTGCCACCATGCATATTTGCGCCCAAAAAATCACCACAATCGCCTTCAATGGTGATTTGGCCATGCAACATTTTATGGCCAACGTAATTGAGCTGAGTGTTGCTGTTTTTAAAGATGACATGTTCTGCATTATTGCCAGAAACATCAAAAAAATCAGCTACTTTTGGTGAGTTTTTGGTATTTAAAAGGCTAAGGTTTTTGATTTGTGTAAGCGATAAACCAGCTAAATTGTTAGGTGTTAGGCGAGCACAATTAAGCTTAAAGTTAAGTACAGTTTTTAGCGTGAAAGTGAGTGCAGTCATTTTATTATGTCATGCAATTTAAAATGATGCGGCCCAAGCTTTCCGCCATAATTGCCTGCCGAAATGCGTTTTACGCCACTTTTCTCGCCCAATGCGCAAATAGCTTCAACGCCCACCTTCATTGCTTTAGCAATGTCGTCAAAACTCAAACCATCAATTACAATTTCCATCACGCTTTCAATATCGTCACTTAACTCGGTTTGCACCAAGCCTTTCAGCGTGGGGCAAAATGCATCGTTGGTTGAGGCGAACATTTTTGGATATTTGCTGCCCACTTTTGAGCCGCTACGCACCACGCCGCCTGGGAATGGCATGATGATGTTGGGCAATTTTTTCATGGCTTCAATCGCGGTTTCAGCCGCATTTAGTGCACTGGTTTGCGAAGTGGCTAAAATCAAAAAATTACCGCCGCCGATTGCACGCACCATGCCTGTGGTTTCCTCGCACAAAAATTCGCCATCCATCACGGGAATGCGCCAGTAGCGTTTTCCAGCTATCAACTTGGAAGTTTGAAAGCCATCACCAAAATAGCGCAAATTTTTACCTAAATTGATTGGTTCATCAGATGCAATGCCCGCGAATGCGGCCGCCGTAGGGCAAGTGAGCACACATTGCCCCATACGCGTTTCTAGCTGCTGCATGAGCACTTTGCTGCCCATCGCGAACATCAAAATAGCAACACCTGGTCTGCCATCGGGCGTTTCATCCGCCGATAATTCGCGCTCAATGCCCGCCTCAACGCCGCAACCAATCACGCTAGTGGCAAAGCCCGTCATGGCATTGGCGGCGTGATACGCCCATTTTAAATTGAGCGCGGTGATGAGCACACGTGTGCCGCGCATGTTAAATGCTTCGGCGAAGGTGTCATCAATTTTTATACCGTTAATTTGCATATTTAAGTTTTATGCGTCGTCCGCGCCAGTTTGAATTTTGCCTATCCATTCCATAATATCAATAGTACCTTTGGCCTGCGCCTTAGCTAAATCGGCGGGTGGTAGCACATCTTGCAGTAAATCCACACGTTTCCACTCGGCCAACGGCGTTTCACAGTCGGCGCGCGGCACATAGCGCGAAGTACGCACTTTTTCCATTTTTGGGATATAGCGCGGGCAGTTTTGCCACAATTCGGACAATTTCACCGTCACCACAAAATCTGCTTCTTTGTAATGCGTCAATAAAGCGGGCTCTTGTGAAATGCTGGCTATGCCTTGCACGCGGATGCGGTGCGGGCGCTCGAACGAGATAAACAACATACCAATATTGGCATTGCCCACGATGTTACCCATGCTTAAAAACATGCCATTGCCATCATAACTGGGAAAAATAAGTGTATTAGAATCAAGCACTTTTACAAAACCCGCATCGCCGCCTTTGTATGAAACCGTTGGCTGGCCTTTGTCGTTTATTGTTGTTAAAAAGAACATTTCAGAATGCTCAATAAATCCTTTGGCGTCATCGTTAAATTCGTTGTGGCTGGCCAATTGCTCGATGCGGTCTGCCATTTTTTCGGTACCAAATTGTGCTTGTAATGCGCGCTGTTGCTTGCCGTAATGTATGCTCAATTTATGCTCCTTTTGCTGGGTTTATGTGTATGCACTACAATTTTACCGCGACCATCTTCGGCAATTTCATCACCCGAAATTTTAAAGTTATCACATTGAATTGTATGGTATTTTTCAAAGTATTCGCTTAAGCCTTTTTCTACACCAATATCAAACGCAGGTTTGGTGACATGCGTTGCACCCCATACCACTTTTACAACTTTGCCGCTTTGCACCACCAGCTCGCCATTTTTAAACACGTAGTCTGGCTTGGCGAACATTTTTTCATAATCGGCTTGTTCGGTGTAAACGGTAATATCGGCCTGCGCACCAATGCCTAAATGCCCACAGTTATTTAAGCCGATGAGCTTGGCAGCGCCTGCACGTGTCATAATGGCGATTTCGTACAAGCTGTATTCGCGATTCAATGATGTGAGATTACTCATGGCCTGCGCGTCTAAATTAAGTTTTGCAAAGGCTTCATTTCTAAAGCTTTTATCCATCAACAAGCGAATCAAATGCGGGTAGCTGGTAAACGGCGCGCCGTTGGGATGATCAGTCGTTAAAAAGATGCGCCATGGATCTTCGGTGGATAAAAATATCTCTAGGCCAATTGCCCATTGCAAGGCGTTTATGTAATTTTTATCTTTATATTTAAATGGCACCACGCCGCAGCCTGCATCACACTCTACATCCATAATTACCGATTTTTTCGGGTTAGCATGCTTTGCGTTTAAATGCTGCATCATGCTATCGCCCGAGGCCGTCACGGTTTGGCCAAATAAAATCTGCCCTACATCGGCAGTAATATGTTTATTTTTGTTTAAGGCCTCGGCAATTTGCGCAGCAGCAGATGAAAATTTCTTATCGCCTTCTGTGCCGTAGCTATGAAACTGTATATGCGTCAGGTGCATTGGCACGCCATCGCTCGCGCCCATGGTATCGAGCGTGGTTTGAAAATTACCCGCAACTCCCAGATTATTACAGTGCACATGCAACGGCTTGGCAATCCCCAACTCGCTCACCGCCGTGCTCAAGCTTTTTAAAATATCACGCGGGGTGACTTGGTAATGCACGTTATGTTCATCCAAATCCAGCCTGCGCTGATTAAACTTAAACGCTGAAATGCCGCCTGGATTCACCACCTTAATGCCAATAGCTTGCGTGGCAGCCAATATCCACGCCACGTAGTCGTTAATGGCTTTTTGATTCGCTTTGCTACTTAAAAGCCGTAAAAAATAATCATCGTTGCCCAGCATGGCGTAGCCGCCCTTATCGATCATGGGCGTATCGCCCATTTCTAAATGCGCTTGGCGGGCGTTAATCGGCAAAATGGCGGGCTCAAACGCCGCGGTGTAGCCCATTTCAATGTATCTAAAGCCAGTATCGGTGGTGCTAGGGGTCGCATTGTGTGAACAATTGGGTGTGCAAATATGCGCTTCAGGTTCGCTGTAAGTCTTTGTTTCCTGAAACTCGGGCAGCATCATGCGCGCAATATTCACTTTGCCGCCGCCAATGTGGCTGTGCATATCAATGGCGCCTGCCATTACAATTTTTCCTGTTAAATCATAAGTTTGATTGATTTTTTCGGCTTGGTTTGGCTTGGCAATAATGCGCCCATCGCTAATATAAATATCGTCCACTACGCCGTTTTTATTGTGTGCGGGGTCGTAAAGTTTGCCATTTTTAAGCAGCGTAATCATAGCAATTTCTCAATTTCGCTCACAATTTCGCTCAACGTTGGCAAGTTATTTTCGCGCACTTTTTGTAGTGGCAAAACGACAGATGAATCTACGCGAAACAACGTACCGCTGCAATCCAAGCCAGGTGTGGCGATTGGAATGAAAACATCAGGCACTTGTTCAAGCTGACTGTTAATATTTCCAAGCACAATTAATGGCTTATCTGTTTTAGGTGGTAATTTATCGACACTAAAACTATTTACCCACACCATACAATCATGCTCAACATGCGCGTCGCTCAAAGCCAAACCACTTAACCAAGTATTGGCATTATTAGCACTTGTATCACCATCGCTACCACCAAGCGGCAAGCCAGCGGCGCGCGTGGTTTGATTCAAGGTAACGACGGTTTCGGTGATATTTTGAATCGTCAATTCGGCGTGCGGAAAATCTAAATCCTTCGCTACCCAAGCCAACACGGCGTATTTAGCATTTTTTAATTTATCTGCAACCAATTGTAAATCGCTGACTTTTACGCCAGCAATTTCAGTCGCTTTCAGCGTTTTACCAGTGACCAAAGCGCGCAAAACCGTGGTAATGTCTGCTAAATCGGATGTCCTGCAACCCAATATCCATACGCCTTCTAGAGCATGTTTTTTTGAAATACTTTCACCAATAAAAATAACTTCGCGTTGCTTAGCGCCAATAAATATACCATCTTTCAGAATGAAGCGTTCAAAAAAACGTGGATGATGCGAAACAATGTCGCTGCCGATGCATACAATTACGTCTGCGCGATTTTTCACCTCGGTCAGCGTTGTCGTTTGCCAGCCCGTGCTTTGCAGCACCTTTATATTGCGCGCCATGCTGGTAGCGTTCATGTGGCTTAGATTAGCATTGGTTTTCTGTGATAAATTATACAAGGCACGAAAGCCTTGTACATCAGTGCTTAAGCCAGTGAATACTGGCTTATTGGCTTGTTTAAGTAGTTTAGCCGCGTGCATAATGGCTTGTTGTAAAGTGGCTGGTTTGTCTGCAATTCTAGGCGAAGTTTCATTTAAATTTTTGCCTAAACTTTGCATAAAAAAAGCTACACTTTTTGCGCAATTATTGTTCAAAACGTTGAGTTTATTTTGCTTATTTTCAAGTAGCACGTCGTCGCATAGCAAGCCACACGCAGGGCAAGTGGCGATACATTGGTTGGTTTTTAGGTTGGCATTCATCATTAATCTAGATTTTGCCACAATTCTTAAGCATTTGATTTATAAAATGCAGCAAATTGATGGTTTATAAAAATTGCTAAAAATGTTAGAATCGCTTTCTTTCTAAGTAGTTAATTTTAAACTTTATTTTTGGAGTCAGCATGGCAGTAGAACGCACCCTTAGCATTATTAAACCAGATGCAGTGGCAAAAAACGTGATTGGTCAAATTTATACGCGTTTTGAAAACGCAGGTTTAAAAATCGTGGCAGCAAAAATGACGCATTTAAGCAAAGCCGAAGCAGAAGGTTTTTACGCGGTGCACGCAGCGCGCCCGTTTTTTAACGATTTAGTTAAATTCATGATTTCTGGCCCAGTGATGATTACAGCGCTTGAAGGCGACAATGCAGTGTTAAAACACCGTGATTTAATGGGCGCAACCAACCCAAAAGAAGCGGCTGCTGGCACGATTCGCGCGGATTTTGCAACAAGTATTGATGCAAACGCGGTACATGGTTCAGATTCAACAGATAACGCTGCAATTGAGATTAAGTATTTCTTCGGATAATTAATAACTCATTGATTAATTTATTAAATTTTAATCAGTTACAACTCGCCGATTACTTCGCAAGCGTCGGCGAGAAGCCTTTTCGCGCCAAGCAGTTGATGCGCTGGATGCATCATTTTGGCGTGCATGATTTTGCGCAGATGACGGATATTGCGAAACCTTTGCGTGAGAAATTGGCGCTAGAAACCGAAATTAGGTTGCCAAGCGTGCAGTTAGAGCAGGTTTCTAACGACGGTACACGCAAATGGTTGATAAGCACAGACGACCTGAAAACTGGTGCTGGCAATAGTATCGAGACCGTGTTTATCCCAGAAGATGACCGTGGAACATTGTGCATTTCTAGCCAAGTGGGTTGCGCGCTGGCGTGCACCTTTTGTAGCACGGGCGCGCAAGGTTTTAACCGCAATTTAAGTGTGGCAGAAATTATTGGCCAGCTGGCGATTGCCAATAAATCATTGCGCACAGAAAGTGGTTACGATTTACTCTCTGCCAACGACCGTGTCATTTCAAATGTCGTCATGATGGGCATGGGCGAGCCGCTGGCCAACTATGATAACGTGGTCACTGCCATGCAAATTATGCTTGATGATAGCGCTTATGGTTTAAGTCGCCGTCGTGTCACGCTCTCGACTAGCGGCATTGTACCAGTGATGGATAAGCTGAAAGAAGATTGCGCGGTTGCTTTGGCTGTGAGCCTGCATGCGCCTAACGACACGCTTCGCGACGTGTTGGTACCAATCAATAAAAAACATCCAATTGCAGATTTAATGGCAGCGTGTAACCGTTATCTGGAAAAAGCGCCGCGCGATTTTGTGACATTTGAATATGTGATGTTAGACGGCGTGAATGACACGGTAGAACATGCGCATGAGTTACTAAAAGTGATTAAAAGCGTGCCTTGCAAGCTCAATTTGATACCGTTTAATCCGTTCCCAAATAGCGCTTACGTAACATCAAAACCTAGCCATATCCGTGTGTTTCGTGATATTTTAATGCAAGCAGGTTATGTGGTTACCGTGCGCAAAACGCGTGGCGATGACATTGATGCGGCTTGCGGGCAATTGGCGGGCAAGGTGCAGGATAAAATTAAACGCAATAGGACGATAAACATTGAGGCGGTTGCATGAATTTAATAAAAATGAGCTTGATTGCATTGATTTGCGTGTTGTTAAGCGCATGCGAGACGCTGAAGCCTAGCGGAAACGAAGGGTATGGCGAAAGCAAGCTCACTGCGCGTGCGCGTGCGCACGCCGATTTGGGCGCAGCGTATTATCAGCAAAATAAGCTAGAAGTCGCGTTAGATGAATTCAACCATGCTATCCATATCGACCCTAAGTATGGGCAGGCATATAACGGCCTAGGCTTAGTTTATGCAGCATTAGGCGAAGACGCTAAAGCCGATGCAAATTTTAAAAAAGCCCTCGAAGTGCAGCCTGGCAATTCAGAATCGCACAATAATTATGGCAGCTTTTTGTGTGCTAGAAAGCGTTACGATGAGTCTATCGGTCATTTTTTAACGGCAGTTAAAAACCCGTTGTATTCGACGCCTCACTTGGCTTACGCGAATGCAGGCATTTGCTCGGCGCGTAAAAATGATCTTAAAAATGCAGAACTTTATCTCAATAAAGCACTGCAGATTGAGCCGCTGACGCATTCTGCTGCCACGCAATTAGCCGATATTCAGTTCAAGCGTGGTGATGCGACCATTGCTCAAAAAACTTTACAAAATGCCCTAATT
>JANMYB010000065.1:0-4344 GCA_031381645.1 Methylotenera sp. | reverse complement strand
CATTAATAGGTTAAATTTTTGGTCTGTTCCGCCTAGCTCAACATCGGCTTTTAGTGCAACTGAATCATAGCCTTGCAATAATGGGTACATAAATTCGTGAATTGCAATCGGCTGATTGCCTTTGAAGCGTTTAGAAAAATCATCGCGCTCTAGCATACGCGCCACGGTGAGGCTAGCGGCCAGCTTGAGCATGCCCGCTGCGCCCAAATCGGTTAACCAGCTTGAATTAAATACAATTTCTGTTTTATTTTTATCTAAAATCTTAAATACTTGTGTAGCGTACGATTTAGCGTTCTTGGCGACTTGCTCTTTGGTAAGTGGCGGGCGCGTAGCGCTTTTGCCCGTTGGGTCGCCTATCATGCCCGTAAAATCGCCAATCAAAAACAATACTTTATGGCCTAAATCTTGAAAGTGGCGCAGTTTATTAATCAGCACCGTGTGACCAAGATGCAAATCTGGCGCGGTCGGGTCGAAGCCTGCTTTAATGCGTAGCGGAACGCCTTTTTTAAGTTTTTCAACAAGTTCAGCCTCAATTAAAAGCTCGTCGCAGCCGCGCTTGATAATCGCCAATGATTGTTTAATATCAGTATTCACAGTGCTTTCCAATAATATTGATGTGCTTTTTTTACAATTTGTTACTTTTTTCTAGTTTAACTTTTCTGTTACCATGTTTTACCATTTGGGCAATTGGTCAAGCATTTGAGAGGTTTTAAATCATTTTCTAAGCTGCAAAACTCGTTTGCAACAAAACAATGAGAAGTCAAAAAATGAAATCTAGGCTTTCTATTTTAACGCAAAACAAATTTCTCTGGTTGTTAGTTGCTTTACTTCTGCCTGTTTTTGGCGTGGTTGCAGCATTTAGCCCAACACCCGATGGCGAGCCGTACCACATAAAAACAAAATCCATCGTGCAGCAAATCACTTTGCCAAATGTGGTCACTTCTTTAGACAATCATGCTGAATTTTGGCACATTGATCAAGTGCGCCGCGACGACACGCTGGGCAGCTTGTTTAAACGCATGAATATTCAAGATGAAGAAACCATTAAAGCGTTAATGGTAGACCCTAGAGCGGACGCACTAAATACGCAACTTGTGCCTGGACATACACTTAAAACCAAAGCCGATTTAGCAGGTAAATTGCAGCAACTAGAATATGAAATTGATGACGAAACGATTTTAAATGTCACTCTCACACCCAATGGTTATGAGGTTTCTACCCAAAAACTCAGCTTAAATATTCGCCGTGTTTTAAAATCAGTCACCATCGTTAATTCTCTATTCGGAGCAACTGATGCTGCTGGCATATCCGACCAAATTGTCTTACAGCTTGCAGATATTTTTTCCAGTGAAATTGATTTTAACGAAGACTTATGGCCAGACGACAAATTTAATGTCATTTACGAAGGTTATTACAACGCTGGCGAGCTTATCAAAACGGGTAACGTGTTGGCAGTTGAATTTTCTAACAAAGGCAAAATCTACCAAGCTGTGCGTTTTGGTGATGCTGAAGAAAAGTTTGCTTATTACACGCCTGAAGGTAAAGCCTTGCATAAATCATTTTTGCGCTCACCCGTTGAGTTTAGCCGCATAAGTTCAACATTTAGCAAAGGGCGTTTTCACCCTATTTTACAACGCATGCGCGCCCACCAAGGTGTTGATTTTGCTGCTCCGCAAGGAACACGGGTAAAGGCTTCTGGCGAGGGTATAGTAGATTTTGTGGGTAAAAAAGGCGGCTATGGCAACGTGATTGTACTTAAGCATAAAAATGGCATTAGCACTGTATACGGTCATTTGTCTGCCTTTACAAAAGGCTTGCGTAAAGGCTTAAAAGTGGCGCAAAGCGATATTATTGGCTACGTCGGCATGACGGGCTTGGCTACTGGTCCGCATCTGCATTACGAATTTTTGGTGGGGAAAGTACATAAAGATCCACTAAAAGTAGCTTTGCCGACCAGCGTGCCGATTGATGAGAAAGATAGGCCAGTTTTTAATGCCCTAAGTTTAGATTATATGGCGCAAATTAAAATGCTCAACCGTAGCCAAATGGCCACGCGCGACTAAAATGACCAAAGCAAATTTATTTATCGGCATTATGTCTGGCACCAGCTTAGATGGCGTTGATGCAACATTAGTGGCTTTCGAAAATGAAGCTTGCACGCTGCAAAATACGCACTTTTTGCCTTATCCTACAGAGATAAAATCGCAATTATTAGCACTACATAAACCTGAAAACAATGAGCTGGAAGCCGCATGTTTATTGGGCTGCAGGCTTGCCGAATTATATGCAAAAGCCACCAACGAATTGCTTAAAAAAGCCAAGGTAAACGCAAGTGACATTACAGCAATAGGCTGCCACGGCCAGACCATTCGGCATCGTCCCGAGCTTGGGTTTACGCTACAAATTGGCAATTCTGCCTTATTGGCGGAGCTGACCAATATTACCGTTGTGGGCGATTTTCGCAGCCGCGATGTCGCCGCGGGCGGCCAAGGCGCGCCGCTGGTGCCCGCGTTTCATCAAGCTTTATTTGCAAATAAGCAAAAAAATCGCGCTATTGTGAACATTGGCGGCATCGCCAACATTACTTATTTGGGCAAAGATGGCAAAGTTTTGGGCTTCGATTCTGGGCCAGGCAACATGCTGATTGATAGCTGGACAAAATTAAAAACTGGCAAAGATTACGATGCCGATGGCGCTTGGGCAGCCAGCGGTGTGGTGATAGATAGTTTGCTCACCAATATGCTCGCCGAGCCTTATTTCGCGCTACCGCCGCCCAAAAGCACGGGGCGCGATTTATTTAACGATGATTGGCTAAAACAACATCAACTTTACCCACATTTACGTCCGCAAGATGTTGCGCGCACGCTCACCGCGCTCACTGTGCAGAGCATATACGATGCGCTTAACAAATGTGGCGATGTAGATGAAGTGTATTTATGCGGTGGTGGCGCGCACAATAAATTATTAGTCGATAGCCTACAAGGCTTATTTAATAAGGCTTCTGGCGCGGTTCCTGTACGTTCGACCAACGATTTAGGCATTGATGTAGATTGGGTAGAAGCGGTGGCATTTGCTTGGCTGGCGAAACAAACGCTAGACAATAAACCCAGCAATTTTCCCGCCGTCACAGGTGCTAAGGGTTTACGCGTATTGGGCGCCGTCTATCCCAAATAGGCAAGCTTTTTAATCATTGCGTATAATCATATAAAACGATTACAAAGAATTACTATGACTAAACCAACTAAAGCAACCATTACCTTCGATAACGATGCCAAACCCATCGAGCTACCCGTGCTTTCTGGCACGCTGGGTAACGATGTAATCGACATTCGCACTCTTGGCAAACATGGCGTATTTACTTACGATCCAGGCTTTATGGCCACCGCCGCCTGCCAATCGAACATCACTTTTATTGATGGCGAAAAAGGTCAATTGCTGTATCGCGGTTACCCAATTGAGCAACTTGCCGAGCACTGCAGCTTTTTAGAAGTCTCTTATTTACTGATGCATGGCGAGCTGCCAAACACCGCGCAAATAGGCGAATTCACCAAAATCATCAACGGTCACACCATGTTGCACGATCAGCTTAGCAATATTTTCCGCGGCTTTCGGCGCGATGCGCACCCCATGGCGGTCATGATAGGCGTGGTTGGCAGCATGTCGGCCTTCTATTTCGATGCCATGGATGTGTATAACCCGCAACATCGCGCCATTTCTGCGCATCGTTTGCTGGCGAAAATCCCCACCATTGCGGCTTGGAGCTACAAATATAATACGGGTCAGCCGTTTATGCAGCCTCAAAATAGGCTGAATTATGCTGAGAACTTTATGCATATGATGTTTGCTACGCCGTGCGAGGAATACACGCCAAACCCAGTATTGGCGCGAGCTTTCGAGAAGATATTAATTCTGCATGCAGATCACGAACAAAACGCCTCTACCAGCACAGTGCGCTTAGTTGGCTCTAGCGGCGCCAATCCATTCGCCAGCATCTCAGCAGGCATAGCCTCGCTGTGGGGGCCTGCACACGGTGGTGCTAACGAGGCCACGCTGACCATGTTAGAAGAAATGGGCGATGTATCACGCATAGGCGAATTTATTAAACGCGCTAAAGATAAAACAGACAGCTTCAGGCTGATGGGCTTTGGGCATCGCGTGTATCGCAGCATGGACCCACGTGCCGCCATTATGCAAAAAACCTGTTACGAAGTGCTTAACGAGCTTGGTTTGCACGATGACCCTATTTTTAAACTGGCGATGGAGTTGGAAAAAATTGCGCTAGAAGATGATTATTTTGTCAGCAAAAAACTCTACCCGAACGTCGATTTTTACAGCGGCATTGTC
>JANMYB010000059.1:0-21753 GCA_031381645.1 Methylotenera sp. | reverse complement strand
TTTGGCGACAATATCCGTCGTCATAATCGCCTCAGCCGCATTTAGCCAATTATCTTCCTTCAAGTTAGCTATTGCCGCTGGCAAGCCTGCGATGACCTTATCGACGGGCAGCGGCTCTAAAATCACGCCAGTTGAAAACGGTAAAATTTGATTCGCTTTTACACCAAGCAAGCCTGCAAGCGCATCGCAGCTTTGCTTGGCGCGCTTTAAGCCATCTTCACCCGTGCCTGCGTTGGCGCAACCTGTGTTGATGAGCAGTGCGCGAACTTCATTTTTTTGCGCTAAAAATTCTTTACATAAAATTACAGGCGCAGCGCAAAAACGGTTAAGTGTAAACACGCCCGCCACGCGACTGCCTTCTGGCAGCGTCATCACCAGTACGTCTTTGCGATCTGGCTTGCGCACATGCGCCTTTGCAAAACCCAATTTAATGCCTCTGACAGGCAATAAGGACGCGGCTTCTGGGGCGGTTAGTTTTACTGGCATTGATTGTTTCCTTTATTACTTTTTATCTTTTTTAAGCGCGACGCCAAGTCGTGCCTTGTGGGGTATCTTCTAAAATAACGCCACTATCAGCAAGCTCTTTACGAATACGGTCGGCTTCTGCGAAGTTTCTGGATTTTTTAGCTTCAACCCTATTTAAAATAAAACCGTTAATTTGAACATCAGTAAAACCACTACTTAATGAGCCGCTTACAAAGTCATAGTCAACGACTGAACTTGTAAGACTCGATACTGCTCCTTGCAAAAACTCATCCGCATCGCGCTGCAACAAGCCAACTACAGCACCCAAGTTTTTAAGCAAACTTGCCGCTTCTATCGATTGAGTTTTATTCACTTCACTCGCCAAATCAAACAACACCGCCATCGCTTCTGAGGTATTAAAATCATCGTCCATTGCTGCTTTAAAACGCGCGGCTTGCGGATGCTTCCAGTCAATTGTGTTAGTACTCACTTCGCGACCACGCAAGGCAGTATATAAGCGTTTTAGCGAAGCTTTAGCATCGTCCAAATGTTGGTCTGAGTAATTGAGCGGACTGCGATAATGCGCGCGCAGAATGAAAAAACGCACTACTTCGGCATCGTATTTTTTTAGCACTTCTCGGATGGTGAAAAAATTGCCGAGTGATTTGGACATCTTTTCATCATCGACGCGTACGAAGCCGTTATGCATCCAGTAATTCGCCATTTTGCAACTATTTGCGGCTTCAGATTGCGCGATTTCGTTCTCGTGATGCGGAAACTGTAAATCTTGGCCGCCACCGTGAATATCAAAATGCGCGCCTAAGTGATGTGCGCTCATCACCGAACACTCAATATGCCAGCCTGGGCGACCCTTGCCCCATGGCGACTCCCAATTTGGCTCGTTGGGTTTAACCGATTTCCACAACACAAAATCCATCGCATCTTTTTTATTGGTATCAACATCCACGCGCTCGCCAGCGCGCAAATCATCTAAACTTTTGCCCGATAACTTGCCGTAATCGGCAAAGCTGCGCACGCTGTAAAACACGTCGCCATTGGCGGCTTGGTAAGCATGGTCCTTTTCGATGAGCGCAGAAATCATCGTAATCATGCCATCGATATGCTGTGTAGCGCGCGGTTGATGCGCTGGGGCTTGCACACCTAGCTTGGCAAAGTCTTCATCCATGGCGTCAATAAAACGTTGCGTGAGCGCACCAATACTTTCGCCATTTTCATTCGCACGTTTAATAATTTTGTCATCAATATCGGTGATATTACGCACATAAGTCACTTGGTATTGGCTTTCGCGAAACCAGCGATTTACCATATCGAACACCACCATCACGCGCGCATGGCCGAGATGGCAGTAATCGTAAACCGTCATGCCACACACATACATGCGGACTTTGCTTGCTTCGATGGGAGTAAAAGTTTGCTTATCGCGACTGAGAGAGTTGTAAATTTTTAACATTTGCGCATTATAAATGAGTTAATGCGGCCAAAATAGATAAAAAATAGCGATTTATTGACTTAATACCAAGCGGGCTATTGGATGTTAGCTATGTAATTGATAGAATGACGTTTTTACTAACTGGTTTGAGTACAACATAATGACAATTCGTAACCTTTTGCTGTTAAAACTTCTTGCTCCGTGTATTTTAGCCCTATCGTTTGTCAACATTGCCGATGCTGACGAGCTAAAAGACATTTCACAAATGGCCGAAAGTGGTCAACAAGCAGCGGCGCTGGAGCGCATTAACACTTACTTGGTGGCCAACCCTAAAGATGCGCAAGCCATGTTTATGAAAGGCATTATTCTGGCCGAAAGCGGCAAACGTGATGATGCGATTAAAGCGTTTACCGATTTGACAGAAAAATATCCTAACTTACCAGAGCCATACAATAACTTAGCAGTATTATATGCCGATGCTGGCCAATACGATAAAGCCAAAAAAGCACTGGAAACTGCCATCAAAACGCACCCTAGCTATGCCACCGCGCACGAAAATTTGGGTGATATTTATGCGCGCATGGCCTCAGAGGCTTATGACAAGGCGCTTCAGCTAGATAGTGGTAATGCGCGTGCGCAAAGTAAATTGGCCATGATTAAAGATTTATTCGGCACAGGCAATAAAACCACACTTGCGGCTAAAAGTGACAGTAAACCTAATAAAAATGATACTAAGCCGATTCGTCCAGCCGACAAAAAAGTGGAGCCGCCTAAACCTGCCGAGCCTGTTGTAAATGAAGAGCAAAATATTACTGATGCGGTGAACAACTGGGCGAGCGCTTGGTCTGCTAAAGATGTAGATAAATATTTAGCCAGTTACACAGATAGTTTTAAACCAGCCAAAGGGGAAAGCCGCAAAACTTGGGAAGCGACTCGTCGCGATCGTGTCAGCAAACCAGCGAGCATAAACGTTGAGTTAGCAAACCAAAAAGTAACGTTAGATGGGGCAGACAGTGCAAAAGTGAGTTTTAAACAAACTTATCGCGCTGGCGGCAAACCAATCCGTACCGACAAAACATTGATGATGAAGAAAACAAATGGCGTTTGGTTAATTGATCAAGAAATTGCATCGAATTAATTTGTTAAGGTTACCTCAAAGACTGAGATGTTATTGATTCAACCATTTAAGTTTTTAAAAGTTGTTTTTGTAGTTGCTTGTGTCGTCCTGCCTTGGAATGCCACAGCAATCAACCATGGCAGCATGACAGACCAACTACTTAGCAAAAAACTCGGCCGTAATTTGGTCGAAAGCTTGTTGGTCAAAAGTCTATTGGAAATTACCGAAGGCAAAACCAAACAAGCCTTCGGCACCATCAATGAACTTATAAAAACTGCACCAAACTTCAAGCTTGCCTACCTCATCCGCGGCGACTTGCTCACGGCGCAAGGCCGCGCTTTAGCGACTTTTGGCGACCCAAATGCGGCTAACGCTGTGCCTGGCAACGAAGAGCTTGAAGGGTTAAGAGATGAGGCGCGCAAGCGTATTGAATACTATTTATCTGAGAAAAAAACCACGCAGCAACCTAATTTGCTGGTGAAATTAGGTGCAGAGCAAGCGCATTTAATTGTGGTGGACACAGTTAAATCACGCCTATATTTATACAAAAAAATAGATGGCGGTCTAGAATATGTAGCGGATTATTATGTCACTGTTGGCAAAAATGGCGTTGGCAAACAAGCCCAAGGTGACAAACGCACGCCACTAGGCGTTTATTTTGCCGGACAAAAACTCACGCAACCACTGGCAGATATGTATGGTGATGGGGCATATCCGCTCAATTATCCCAATGAATTAGACCAGCATCAAAACAAAACTGGCTCTGGCATTTGGCTGCACGGCACACCCACAGATACCTACAGCCGTCCACCACGCGCCAGCGATGGTTGTATTGTAGTCAGCAACCCCGATTTAGGCGCACTAGCCCCTATTTTTCTAACTGGTAAAACGCCGATTATTATTGCGGATAACCTTGAGTGGCTAGAAAATGATAAAGCGGACGAACAGCTGGAAGCACAAGACGCAGATAAACAAGCTTTGCAAGCAGCCATTGAAGACTGGCGTAAGGCTTGGGTTGCGCAAGATACGGATGCGTATTTAAGCCATTATTCGAAAAAGTTTTTTTATAGCGATGGTGATTTACAAAAATGGGCGGATTACAAACGTGGCATCCAAGCGGCCAAACCCAAAGTGGTCATTAAAATTGAAGATGTGAGCATGTTTGCTTACCCCGACGCTGAGAAAACCATGATTGTGGTGAATTTTGAACAAGATTTTAAAAGCCCGAGTTTGCAAAATAAAATGCGCAAACGCCAATACTGGGTGAACGAAAATAAACAGTGGAAAATAATTTATGAAGGTGCAGCGTAGTGAATAAAATGGTTCGATTTAAGTTAGTTTTATTTGTATTTTTATATGTCCTGCAAGCCAATATCCATGCGGCTCCCAGCGTAGTGTTTGAAACATCTCAAGGCAACTTTACGGTTGAATTGTATCCTGATAAAGCGCCAAAAACAGTGGCAAATTTTTTGCAATATGTAAAAGATGGCTTTTATGAAAACACCATTTTTCACCGCGTAATGAACAACTTCATGATTCAAGGTGGCGGCTTTGAGCGCGATTTAACCGAGAAAAATACGCGTGGGCCTATTGTAAACGAATCCAACAATGGCTTACTCAACGAGCCTGGCACCATAGCCATGGCGCGTACCATGGATCCTGATTCCGCTACCGCGCAATTTTTTGTGAATTTAGTCGATAACCAATTTTTAAACTACACCAGCCCCGACCCCGAGCAAATCGGCTATTGCGTATTTGGAAAAGTCACCAGCGGTTTCGAAGTAGTACAAAAAATCGGCCTAGTTCCAACCGCTTTCGTTGGCAGAAACGAAAATGTTCCGACTAAACCTATCACCGTAAAGAGCGTAAAGCTGCTTGATGTAGCAACAAAAGAAATTGCCAAGTAATTCTCTGCACTTCAAAAAATTTTCTAATTTATTAAGGATTCCCTGTGGTTAAACTTACTACCAATTTTGGCGATATTACGCTAGAACTCAGCGCTGACAAGGCACCTGTTACCGTCGCCAATTTTTTACAATATGTAGAAAGCGGCTTTTATGATGGCGTAATTTTTCATCGCGTGATTGATGATTTTATGGTTCAAGGCGGTGGATTTGATGCTGACATGAAACAAAAAAAAACCAAAGATGAAATTAAGAATGAAGCTGATAATGGCTTAGGCAATGATAAATACACCATCGCCATGGCACGCACTTCGATTCCCGATTCCGCCAGCAGCCAGTTTTTTATCAATATCGCAGATAACGATTTCTTAAATCACACAGCAAAAACTTCAAGCGGTTGGGGCTACTGTGTGTTCGGCAAAGTGGTCGAAGGCATGGATATTGTAGATAAAATCGCAAAAGTTAAAACTACCAGTAAGTCAGGACATCGTGACGTGCCAGCTGAATCCGTTACCATCGAAAAAGCCAGCGTTATTTGATTACGTTCGCGATTCTCGCATGGATCACTGCCTATTTATTTCTGATTTACATCTATGTGATTCGCGTCCGCATATTAGTAAAGCCTTCATTCAGTTTTTAGAAAAAACTGCTGTTAAAGCCCAAGCGCTCTATATCTTAGGCGATTTATTTGAATATTGGGCAGGCGATGATGCAATCAAAACAGACGGCCTGCAACCTAATATTCATGCGCTTCACAGGCTTGTTTATAGCGGAATTCCTGTGTTTTTTATGCATGGTAATCGCGATTTTTTAATCGCCGAAGGTTTCGAAAAGGCCACTGGCGTTAAAATTTTACCTGACCCAAGTTTAATCACGCTTTACGGAAAATCCGTATTATTAAGCCATGGCGACGCGCTGTGCACCGATGACACTGCGTATCAAGAATTTCGTACTGAAGTACGTAGCGAAGCTTGGAAAACTCAATTTTTAAGCCAGCCTTTAGCAACAAGAATTGCCTACATTGAGCAATTGCGTAAAAAAAGTGAGCAAGCTAAATCGACCAAAAGCATGCAGATTATGGACGTGAATGCTGCCGCTGTGGACGATTTAATACGCGAGTTTGCTTACCCACTCATTTTCATACATGGACATACGCACCGCCCAAAAAAACACATTCACAAAGTCTATGACAACACCTGTGAGCGCTGGGTGTTGGGCGATTGGTACGAGCAAGGCAGTTATCTAAAATTAGATAAGAATGGCTGTCATGCTCAAAAGTTAGAGGCTTGAAAGTGATGCCAAAAAAAATATTAGTGTGTACTAACTATCGCGCAAACTCAAATAACCCGTCATGCGCAACACGCGACAGCAAAGAAATTTTAACTGCATTAACGCTACAATTGCAGAGTAAAAAAGTGTCGATTGAGGTAGAAGAAATACAGTGTATAGGTTATTGCAACGTGGGTCCAAACGTACGTTTAATACCCAACGGAGAAATTTTTCATGAAGTTTCTGCTAAAAAATTTGGCGAAATTATCAAAGCGGCTAAAAAATTCTTAAAAGACTAAGGTTTACCCTAGTTGATTTTTATCTTGTATACCCTGGAATACTGGCAACATCGACTTCGTCAATTTGCCCTGGCTCTAAAAATTTCTCGGCATATTTAAGGTAAATTTTTTCACGAATAAATAAATCAAAAATGTCTGAATCGATGTGATTATCCTGCCGCATTTTGCCTAAAATAGTCAGTGTTTCAGAAAGTGTTTTCGCTTTCTTGTATGGCCTGTCTTTAGAAGTCAATGCCTCAAATATATCCGCCACACCCATCATACGTGCGGGAATCGACATCTGCTCGCGCGTCAAGCCTTTTGGATAGCCTTTACCATCCATGCGCTCGTGATGCCCACCAGCATATTCGGGTACGCGGCGCAAGTCTTTAGGGTATGACAAAGATTCGAGCATGCTAATCGTAACCACAATGTGATTGTTAATAATCATGCGCTCCTCTGGCGTTAATGTACCGCGCTCAATGGTTAAATTTTTAACTTCGTTTTCGCTTAAAAATCTAGCGGTATGCCCAGAGTCGTTTAAATATTCATAATTGGCAATATCTTTGATACGCTGTAAATCCTCTGGCCGCATAGATTCACTGCCAAAATTTACTTTACGGATAAAGCTTTTATCTTCTTCAAGCAGTTTCTTTATTCCATCAATCTCACGTTCTAGTTTCAGCACGTTTACCAGCTTGCCACTACCTGCAGACTCAAGCGCTTTACGCAGACACGCATTTTCTCGCTGTGTTTTTAGCAACTCAAACCGATCGTCTATTAAGTGAATACGATCAAAAATGGTTTCCAACTTAGTCGCTTTATCCATTACATATTCCGGGGTAGTCACTTTGCCACAATCGTGCAACCAAGCCGCAATTTTAAGTTCGTAGATCTCTTTTTCGGACATGGTAAAACTTTTTAGCGGCCCTTCTTTGGTCTTAATTGCTGCATCTGCCAGCATCATTGTAAGCTCTGGGACTCGCTGACAATGGCCACCAGTATAGGGAGATTTTTCATCAATCGCATCAGCAATCAGCTTGATAAAAGATTCAAATAAACCTTTAAGACCATCAATTAAATTGTGGTTAGTAAGCGCTACTGCAGCCTGCGAGGCAAGCGACTCTACCAAGCGCTGATGTGATTCAGAAAAAGCAATAATCTCTTTGGTAACTGGATCGATTGCATTGATTAATTGCAGAACTCCAATAATTTCATTTTCATGATTTGTCATCGGCACAGTTAAAAAAGATTTTGAACGATAACCCGTTTTTTCATCAAACTTTTTTGTGCCAGAGAAATCAAATCCCTCAGTTAAATAAGCGTCAGCAATATTCACTGTTTTAGCATTCACCACGCTATAAGCAGCTACCATGTTGGTGTTTGACTTACCATCTTCAAGATAAATTGGCAATGGTGGAAATGGGATTTCCTTACCTGTAGTACCTCCCATCGCAATATCTAGACTTAGCGTACGCATAATCTCAAACTTGAGTTTCGCGTCTTCAGTTACCGTATAAAGCGTTCCACCATCAGCGTTGGTGAGCTCTTTGGCGCCCAGTAATATCACCTCAAGTAAGCGATTGTTATCATGCTCAACAGAAAGCGCAACACCAATAGAATTAAGGCGCTCAAGCTGATTTAACATATCTAAAGATTGCATCGTAAATTCGACTAAAGAATGTAACGAATAGTCATCTATTATGTGACTTAAGCCAAATAGAATTGCATTTGAGTATCTATCAGGTCTATCACGTCTCGGTCACTTAACTCATAGGCTTTTGCCCCCACATTTCTACCATTCACCAACAACTGCTTATCACCTTCTACATGCGCAACAAAATAGCCTTGAGGCCGCTTGGTAATTACCGCCACTTGCACGCCTGGTTTACCAAGTGTCGTCATGGATTTATTCAAAGTAAGCTCTCGACCAGAATTGGCACCATTTAATACCCGCAAATACCCTTGCTTTTGCGTATTGCCTGAGGAGTTGATAGCGACTTGATCTTGAGTCTCTGAGCTTACACTTTCAATAGGGGGCGCTGTTAAGGTTTTTTTAACTTCTGGCTCAGGCTCAACTTTTATCTCTGGTGTAGAGACCGCTAATTTTGCAGGTCGCACGACAACTGTATTTTCAAATCCATTGCTATTAACTGGCATGTTTTCCTGCGTTTTGTTTTCATACGTTAACTGATACTTACCAAACTCTATGACATCCCCATGATGTAACACATGTTTTTTTACAGGTTTTTTGTTCACTACTGTGCCATTGGTGCTACTAAGATCCTCCAAAAAAGAATCGTTCCCAATAGTTGTTATCACAGCGTGATCACCACTAACAGCTAAGTTATCAATATGAATATCATTGGCAGGCCGACGGCCTATTGTGGTGCGTTCTTTATCTAAATAAAATTCACCCAGTGAATTGCCATCAAATGAAAAATGTAACTTCGCCATAATCCGCCTTAAAATTTACTTTATTTTTTGAAGAAGCTTTTAACCCAGCCCTTTTCAGATCTAAACTCTCTTCTTATTTTTGCTATGATGACAGAAATATTATCTGTACCACCCTTCTCATTTGCTGCATGAATTAGATTATTTCCAGCGTTGTCAATATTACCATTAGCATCGAGCAAAATTTGAGCAATTTCCTCATCATTAACTAAATCCGACAGCCCATCTGAGCATAATAAATACATATCGCTCACTTCTGTATCAAACTCTTGCAGTTCCAGCTCAACTTCAGGATCTATGCCTAAAGCGCGTGTAACCAAATTCTTGTTATTCGATAATTTAGCTTGATCTTGTGTAATCAATCCAGCGTTAATTTGCTCTTGTACTAACGAATGATCTTCAGTAAGTTGCGTCAGAGCCTCTCCACGCAGCCGATACGCACGCGAGTCGCCAATATGCCCTACCACTAATTTATTATCTGCAAAAATTCCAGCAACTAAGGTTGTACCCATCCCTGCACATTGTGGCTGATCTTGCGAAATTTGATAAATGGTAGCATTAGTTTTTTCTATTGCGCTCATTAACATCTGCGACTCAGGTAATAAGTTTGAAGTGGCTTTAAACATCTGGGGTTTATTTTGCATGGCTTCAGTAATTTCCGCAGCAATCATCAAAACGGCAATCTCACTTGCCACTTCGCCCGCCTTATAACCACCCATACCATCAGCCAACACTAACAAACCTATCGATAGATCGCTCGCAACCGCATCCTCATTGTGTTCTCTTAACAAGCCCACATCAGTTTTTCGCACTACTTTTATCGAGTTACTTACGTTCAAAGTATCAAACCCACTAATGGTTAAACCAAAATAAATTCAAACATTATTGAATGTTTAGCAAACAATTATCGCCTAAATTCTTGTGGTCTTGCAGTCTCTGCGACTTTATCCAGCACACCATTAATATATTTATGCCCATCTGTTCCGCCATAAAGCTTAGCTAACTCAACGCCCTCGTTAATCGCTACGCGGTATGGAATGCTAGGGTCAAACATAAGCTCAAACGACGAAATACGCAAAATCGCATGCTCCACAGGACTCAATTCTTCTATTTTTCTATCAATAAAGGTTGAGATCTGAGTATCCAGCTCGCCTATTTTATCAGTAACACCTTCTAACAAGCGCTTAAAATACAGCTCATCCGCTTTGTTATATTCTGGGTCTTCTTGTGCATCCAAAATAATCTGCTCTATCTCACTAGCATTAATCATGTCGCGATATACCGCTTTTAAAACTAGCTCACGCGATTTACGGCGACTTTGGCTAACTTTTGGTTTTTTAACTGCTTTAATTTCAGCATTAGCGCTACTCATAACGCACGTACCAAATTAGCCATTTCAATGGCTACTTGTGCCGCCTCCGTGCCTTTAATAAGCATGCGTGCTAGCGCTTGCTCATCATCGTCTGTCGTTAACACCGCATTCGCCACTGGTACACCAGTATTCAATTGAACCTCTGAAATTCCTCGCGCGGACTCGTTTGCAACCACCTCAAAGTGATAAGTTTCACCGCGAACAATCGCACCCAAAGCTATCAGTGCATCGAACTTTTCACTCAAGGCCATGTGCTGCAAAATAAGTGGCGTTTCCAATGCGCCTGGTACGGTAGCAATCCGAATATGCTCAGGCTTTACACCTAAATTCAACAGTTCCGCATGACAAGCCGCCAATAAGCCATCGCCAATGTCACTATTAAATCGCGATTGCACGATGCCAATTTTTTTTCCTATTCCGTCTAAATTAATATTTATTTTATTCAATGGTTTCTCTTAAAGTGCTAAAAATATCTATTTTACGCTATTTTGTTGACACTATTAGTCAGTTTAAGAAAACAGCGCCCACGCCTTTTGTACCGTACTCCATACTCCGTAGCTAATCGGGATCAACACAGCAGCCCAAGCAAATTTAACCAATAAAGGATGTTGCCCAGCATCGCTCAAAGTAACAACATTCGTAACATTTCCCAACGATTTTTCATGGCTAACTCTATGCACCTCGGCTAACTCTGCATCCGACATAAAGTATTTATCTGCTACAGGTTTTACCAATAAATTAGCAATAAAACCCACCACCATTAAGCCTGCTAACACCAAGAATATTGGTGCATATACTTGGTCAAACGGAATGCCTTTTTCTAAACGCGTATCGTGCATATAATTCACTACCACTGGCCCCAAAATGCCTGCTGTTGACCAAGCAGTGAGCAGGCGTCCATGAATTGCACCCACAAACTGCGTGCCAAACATATCTGCCAAATAAGCGGGTATCGTCGCGAAACCTCCGCCGTACATGGAAGCAATGACGCAAAAACTTGCTACAAATAAAGCCAGTGATTTCATGCCTGCCATATAAGTAGCAGCGCAATACATCATGGCGCCCAGAACAAAGAAAATAAAATAAGTCCGTTTTCGCCCAAGCTTGTCCGAGGAGCTTGCCCAGCCAATGCGGCCAAAAATATTGAATAAAGAAATCAAACCGACAAAGCCTGCACCAACGGCTGCAGCGGCAGCAGTTGAAGCCTCATCTTTTTTAATGTCTGCAAAACCAATCTCAGACTGACCAATTAACGCGCCACCAAATGTTTCTTGCAACATGGGTGCTGCAGCGCCAATAATGCCAATACCCGCAGAAACATTCATGCATAACACAATCCACAACAACCAAAATTGTGGCGTTTTATGCGCGTTTTTTAAGTGCACATGACGCGTTGCAATCATGGTATTTTTTGCGGTCGCTGGTGGCGTCCAATTAGCAGGCTTCCAGCCCACCGGCGGCACGCGATAGCCAAATGCACCGCATAGCATAAACGCCGCATAAATCACAGCGAGTGTAACAAAAGTTTGCCAAACGCCCACATTGCCAGGTGAAGCGAAGTGCGTCATGAGTTTTGTAGCCAATGGCGAACCTATCATCGCGCCGCCGCCAAAGCCCATAATCGCCATACCAGTTGCCATGCCGCGCCTATCGGGGAACCATTTAATCAGTGTGGAAACAGGTGAAATATAACCCAAACCAAGCCCAATCCCGCCAATGACACCGCTTCCCAACCACATCATCCATAATTGGTGTGCATACACGCCGTAAGCAGAAATAAGCAAGCCGCCACACCAGCACAGCATCGAAACCAAACCTGCCTTACGTGGGCCCTCTCGCTCTAACCAGCCGCCCCAAAGCGCCGCCGAGCAACCCAAAAGCACAAAAAACAGTGTATACATCCAACCCAAATCAAACTGGGTCCAGTTGCAATCGGTCGCAGTTAAAGCGCGCATAGTGCCCGATAGTTTTTCACCAAATGTCGTTGCACCTGCCGCACAAGCGGCAAGCGGTTTGCCATCTATCCCCATTAACGCATTACCAAGCGGTTTCCAAAACACGCTGAAACCATATGCCATGCCAATAGACAAATGTATCGCTAGCGCAGCAGGTGGAACCAACCAACGGTTAAAATTTCTATTTGCGGTGATGTATTCTTTAGATAAAAAACTGGCCATGAAACTCCCCAAAAATTATTATTAGGCTAACAAACTACATAGTCTTACAAAATGCCATAAATGGCAATTGCACATTAAGCTTTCACCTCAAAAAACACTTGAATTTTGTCATCAATATGTCATATTAAAGTCACAAAATGGCGCATAATCAAACAGATTGAGAGAGAAAATGCCTGCGAATATTTTAGTCATAGAAGACGAACCTGCAATTCAAGAGTTGCTTGCACTTAACATTACACAAGCTGGCCACAACGCCATGCGTGCGCTTAGCGTTGAGCATGCACAAGAACTGCTTCGCAATACGCTGCCAGACTTGATTTTGCTAGATTGGATGCTGCCTGGCATGAGTGGTATCGAGTATGCGCGACGCTTGAAATCAGACAACCAAACCAAAGCAATCCCTATTATTATGCTGACAGCACGTGGTGATGAATATGACAAAGTGCGCGGCTTAGAAGTGGGCGCTGATGATTACGTGACCAAGCCCTTTAGCCCGCGCGAATTGAATGCGCGCATTAAGGCTGTGCTGCGTCGTCGCGCGCCACAAATGACTGACGACCCGATTGAAATTCAAGGCTTATTGCTAGATCCAACCACCCACCGCGTCACAGGCAACAGTGCCAATATTGACTTGGGTCCGACTGAGTTTAGACTTTTGCATTATTTTATGAGCAACGCCGAGCGCGTTCATTCGCGCAGCCAATTGCTCGATAAAGTATGGGGCGACCGCGTATTTGTTGAGGATAGAACCGTTGACGTGCATATTCGCAGACTTCGCAATGCTTTAGCGGTATCTAATCACCAAGATTTAATTCAAACCGTGCGTGGCTCGGGTTATCGTTTATCGGCACAAAATAATTAAATTTGGTTCAAGCAAACTAAAAGCTATAATTAAGCCAATTCTTAAATTTGGTTTAATTTCAGGCTTAATTTGTGCCAGATATTCGTTTAAAAGCTATTTCATTTATTTGCGCGTTCAGCGCAATTTGCTTGTTTTTGTGGCTTATAAATGGCGCCATTGTTGCGTTGCTGGTATTTTCAATTGGCCTTTTGCTTTATCTCGCCAACCATATTTCATGGCTGCACAAACTACATATTTGGTTTAAAAAACCAGCATTAATAGACATCCCCGAAGGCTCGGGCGCATGGCAAGAGGTATTCACCTCACTGTTGCAATACGAACGTAATAACCTATCCAAAGAAGCGCAATTAAGCGCCGCGCTAGAGCGCTTCAACCTCACCGCTGATGCGATTCCAGATGGCTTAGTGATTCTTGGTTCCAGCAACGAGATTGAATGGTGCACGCCGCATGCCGAAAACCAGCTTGGCTTAAATTTAAGTACCGATAAGAATCTACCCATCGTCAATTTGCTACGCGATAGCCATTTTATTGCTTACCTGTACAACGCCGAATATAGCGAGCCTTTTAAGCTCAAATCGTGGCGCGATCCTGAAGTTATTTTCGAAATTCAGATTATTCCATTTGCTAATCAGCAAAAATTACTTATTTGTCGCGATATGACACTGCTGGAAAAAGTGGACGCGATGCGCCGCGACTTTATCGCCAATGTCTCGCACGAGCTGCGCACGCCACTCACCGTGGTGGGCGGCTTTTTACAAACGCTGGGCGATATGGAAGGCGCCGTGCCCGACGCATTAAAAACTTACTTCAGCATGATGGAGGATCAAACCAGTCGCATGCGCAGAATTATTGAGGATTTGCTCACACTTTCTACCATAGAAAGCAATAGCGAAGCGCCTGACGACAATCAAATCGATATGGCTAAATTGTTAAAAGCCTTACAAAATGATGCCGTTGGTTTAAGCCAAAGTTTGTACAAAGCCAAACATAAAGTGCATATCGATGCTGACCCTGCGCTTAACCTAAGTGGCGCACAAGAAGAGTTGCACAGCGCGCTTAGCAACTTGGTCAGTAATGCCGTGCGCTACACGCCAAAAGGCGGTGAAATATTTATCGCTTGGAATTTAGTCAATGGGCAGCCCGTATTCTCGGTACGTGATACGGGCATTGGCATCGCGCAACAACATATCGATAGACTCACCGAGCGTTTTTACCGCGTGGATAGAAGCCGCAGCCGCGAAACTGGCGGCACTGGGCTTGGGCTTTCTATCGTCAAACACATCCTCATTCGCCATCAGGCTCGACTAGAAATCAGCAGCGAAGTCGGCATCGGCAGTACGTTTAGCGTGGTGTTTCCTAAATCACGCATTGCGCATAAAAAATGATTTCTAAAGCATGAAAATAACTGCCCTGCAACCCGCATGGATATTAGTCTGCAGCCTGCTCTACGCGTGCGCCACAAACTCACCCATTGAAGGCAAAGCCATCCCCGAGCGCGACGATAGAAGCACCGCCAACCAATTAGGGAAAACCGATATGGATCGCATGGCGGATGTTGAGCTAGAGGAAAACACCAAAAGTTTGCGCATTTTAATGACCAAGCTTTATAAACGCAACCCACATGAGCTCCCCAAAAGCACCACTAGCTCAATAGAAAAAATGGTGGATTGGGTGTTTGATGGCGAATCGCAACACCATTTTCAATTTAAAGACATGGATAATAAACAAGGGACAGACGCTATTTTTTTAGCTTTTAATCCGGATTATCAAGGCGACCGCGTACTAGCATATATTGTTGGCCTGCACACCATGCTACTTAAAGCGCACGGCAATAAAACTGATTTCTATTTAACCGATAAAATCGAACCACAGAATATTTACAACGTCGCACGCAATATCGAAATCGCCGCATGGAAGCTCTCTACAGCGCGCGATGCAGAAGGTAATTTGTACTTGCTGACGAACGAAATTAACGGCAAAGACAGCAATTTAAGTTTTGAGCGTGAATTTGGCAAAATGATCGGTCGCACCGATTTATACGCCATTGCACTCGCCGAAAAATCGCAACGACTCATTTCACGTGTCATGCAAAGTCTCGCGACAGCAGTATTTTTGCCGTTTTAATTTAAAAACAATCGGCCTGCAGGCCGCATGGATATTGCCTTGCAGAGCATCTATTTTCATCCGCATTCGCATGGTTTGTTTTTGACTTTAAATCCCCTTCACACTTTGCTTGCCACTTTAGTGGCTTAGCAAATTGGGGAAGCCAAATACTGGCTTGCCGCGCCTTCGGCTTTGGCGCCAAGGTCGCTGTGAAACAGCGGGCACTTGGCGGACATGACCTTTACGGTTACTAACTAAGCAAAAGAAATAGGGTCGCCAAGAGGCGAAAAACACCTCTCACCGAAACTAATTTGATTTCAATAGCCCCACAAAATCTGCTACCGTTTGGGGAAAATGACGTAAATCATAACCATCTTTACCATAACCAACTATCATATTTCCAAGTGGGTCAAAAATACTGTGACAGGTGTTATGTTTAGGAGTTGTAATTTTTTGTAATGAAAATTCAGTTAAAACATCTCTAACTTTTGTGATGTACTCAATAAACGCGCCGTAAGACTCATTAAATAATTCAACAAAATCAGTTGGAGCGCCTTCCGCATAATGAACTCCTTCAAGCTTCACATGATATATGCCGCTTACATTTTGAATATTTGCGAGAACCCCCCAGTCAGTCATTTCAGGATTTAAGTGGTATGCACTGTTGCGAACTTCTTTCCATTTAGATGCTATTCCCAATTTTCTAAAATCTTCTGCTAAAGCACGTAGCTGCTGAATAATAGGCTCACCTAATCCCCATGATCTACCAAGGCGGTTACGCTTCTTTCCTCCAATCAAATTATCTTCTGTGATAGCAACCACCGATCCTAGAAAAGCCTCTATTTCGTATTTTGTGGCACGATCATTAGTACATAATATTGCGTCCGCTTTGAGTTCAAAATTTAAGTGAGGAATAATAGATAAATCCAACGTTAATTGTCGCCATACATTGGTAGCATGATGCAAAGCACGATCCGCTGTGCGAATAAATATAGGTACATATGGTGCACTTGTAGATGTTAAATGAAATGGCAGTCCCCATTGATCAATGGTTATAGCTTCATCCTTAGATGGAGGCCATGATATATGGTGCCAAAGCAAATCTAAGGAAACCCTTAGCATCATGCCTTTGGCATAGTTTTTAATATATATTTCTCTCACTGATAATTTCTTACCCCAACGCCACTTCCACCAAATTATCACTAAACGTCGTCGAATGCCCCATATCCCCAAACTCGGCCGCACTAATACAATTAACCGTACCTTTGTTTAACTGCCGCCAATAACCTAGCGTGGCGACCACAATGCCAGGATTTACATCTTTGGTGATGCGCGCATCACCTTCAAACGCGCCACGGTCGTTAAACACTTTAACCTTTACGCCTTCTAAAATACCCCGAGTTGCGGCATCAAGCGGGTTAATCAGCACAAATTGCTCACCCTGACCTTTAATTTTCTCTGCCACGTTGGCATAACAGCTATTTAAAAAACCATGGCTTTTGGGCGAGATAATACTTAACGGATATTTTTTCGCTAATGCTGGGTTACTTTCCACACTTTCACGATTCGCGATGTAATCGGGTAACGCGTCTAAATCCTCTCCTGGCTGGAAGCCTTCGTACATCTGTCTAAACGGCCCTGCCACAAAGTTTTTAGCGCCTTCTACCAAAAACATGCATTTACCTGTTGGCGTGGGGAAGTTGCCGTTTTTATGCGGCGCGCGGTCATCTTTTGTGCCCACTTTAAGTTTGGCAAAGCCGTGCTCGCGCATATACGCTAAATCGTAGCCATCGCAGGCAGGTGCATCCCAAGCCACGTAGTTTTCTAGGCATTCGCTGTCAGACCATTTGAAGTTATCTTCTTTAAAGCCTAGGCGTTTTGCTAACTCTCTAAAAATATCATTATTGGGTTTTGCCTCACCCGGTGGGTCGATACACTTGGCGTTGTAAGTCAGATATAAATGTCCCCAGCTTAAAATCATGTCTTCCATCTCCGCGCCCATGGCGGCTGGCAGCACAATATCGGCATAAGCGGCGGTATCGGTAATAAAGTGGTCAGCCACTATGGTAAATAAATCTTCGCGCATGAGGCCTTTTACAATTTTATCGGTTTCGGGCGATTGCGTCACTGGGTTGGTGTTCCACACCATTAAAGATTTAATCGGCGTTTCTAATTTAATTTCACCCGTTAGCACGCGGCCAAGTTGCAGAATATTGGCTACTTGTGTGCCCTCGGGGATTAAATCGGGGCGGCAAATCACATCGAATTTATAAGGGTGCTCCCACACTGGAAACTGTAAAATGCCGCCGCCTACTTTGCGCCAAGCACCAGTTAGCGCGGGTAAGCAGGTCACGGCGCGAATGGCTTGGCTGCCGCCATAATTACGCTCTAGCGCCACGCCAATGCGAATAGCTGATGGTGAAGACGTTGCGTATTCGCGCGCAAATTTGCGAATGTCATCCGCAGCAATACCCGTAACTTTCTCTGCCCATTCTGGGGTGCGGGTTTTAGCACGAGCGGCTAGTTCTTTAAAACCAACCGTGTAGTTATCAATGTAATCTTGGTCTTGCAAACCTTCTTCAATAATCACGTTCATCATCGCCATCGCCAGTGCGCCATCGGTACCGGGTTTTGGCGCAATATGCCAATCGGCCTCTTTTGCGGTTTTGCTAGCGTATGAATCCACTACCACCACTTTGGCGCCTTTTTTCTGCGCTTCGTGAATAATGTGCCAGTGATGCAAATTAGTAGAAACCGAATTGGATGCCCATACCACGATATATTTTGAATGACAAAAGCTTTCAGGATCGACCCCTGCAGTCGGCCCTACAGTGAGTAACCATGCGGTGCATGAGCCTTCACCGCAGAATGTGCGCTCGGTAACCGTCGCGCCTAAACGTGCAAAAAAGGCATCACCTCCGTTAAGACCATGCACCAAGCCTTGGTTGCCCAAGTAACTGGCTGGCATAATCGCTTGCGGGCCATCGGTTTTAATAATGGCCTGCCATTTATCCACAATCGTGTCCAAGGCTTCATCCCAGCTAATGCGCTGAAACTGCTTGTTGCCTTTGGGACCAACGCGTTTCATCGGGTAAAGCAAGCGATCTGGGTGATAGTGACGCTTTTCATAATCTTTAAGTTTGACGCAAAGCCCGCCGCGCGTCATCGGGTGTTCGGTATTGCCTGTGACTTTTAACAGCGTGCCATCTTTCACATGAAACACCATGCTACAGGTATCAGGGCAATCGTGCGGGCAACCACCGTGAAAGGTTTGTACGTCTAAATCGACAGGCTTATTCATTTCAGAGCTCTCCTCAAAAACGATTTATTTGACTGATTATTTTAAACTCAACTATATACCCAGCCGTATAGTGATGCAATTTTTTAATAAATTTTAAAACGCGACCAGAAAAAGATGATTAGAATAAGCGCATGCAACTTTTAAACAACTTAACCCCCGCGCAATTTTTAGCCGAATATTGGCAGAAAAAACCGCTATTAATTCGCCAAGCGATTCCCAATTTTAAAGGCTTGCTTTCGCCAAACGAATTGGCTGGTTTGGCGTGTGAAGATGACGTACAAGCCAGAATCATTCAGCAGAAAAAAGACAAGTGGGCTGTAAAACATGGTCCGTTTGATGAAGCTGATTTTGCAAAATTGCCGAAACGAGATTGGACGCTGTTAGTGCAAAATGTAAATCATTATTTGCCAGAAGCCGCAGAATTATTGGCGCAATTTAATTTTATCCCCCATGCGCGGTTAGATGATTTAATGGTGAGCTACGCACCAACGGGTGGCGGCGTGGGTGCGCATGTAGATAGTTACGACGTATTTTTGCTACAAGGTAGCGGCAAAAGAAACTGGAAAATTAGCACACAGGAAGATTTAAATTTGATTGAAAATACACCATTAAAAATTCTAAAAAATTTCAAAGCCGAACAAGAGTGGGCGCTGGAAGCAGGTGATATGCTTTATTTGCCGCCACAGGTAGCGCATTGGGGCATTTCGGAAAGTGAAGATTGCATGACGTATTCGATTGGTTTTCGCGCCCCTAAAACACAGGAATTGCAGCACGAATTTCTAAATTATTTACAAGATAATATTCAGACAGAAGGTTTGTACGCAGATGCAGATTTGAGCCTGCAAAACCACCCAGCCGAAATTAGTGACGACATGGTGAAAAAAGTGAGCTCAATGTTGCAAAAAATCACTTGGGATAAAAATAATGTGGCGGATTTTTTAGGCCAATATCTCACCGAGCCCAAGTTAGACGTAGTGTTTGAGCCAAATCGAAAAATTTCAAAAGTGGCGTTTACTGCACAATTAAGCCAAAAAACTTTGTATTTAAGTTTAAAATCACAGATACTATTTACCAAAAATCAATTTTATTTGAATGGCGAAAAACTGGCTGTGCCAGCAGAGATTTTTGAATATATACGTGATTTTTCAGATAAAAAAGTTCTTAGAATAACAGGCCTGCAAGCCAATATCCATGCGGCCTGCAGCGACGTGCTATTTGAAGCTTATTTGGCTGGTTTTGTGTGTTTTAAATATTAGCTAAACTTGTGTAAGGAGCTGCAATGATTGAACTGAAACCCAACACGATTATTTTGGGCGAGCGCGATTACGAAGCGGCGCTGGATCTGCTGATTGCCAGCGCGGAAAATGAATTACTGATTTTTGATCAAGACTTTGTGCGCGGTGATTACGCCAGCCAGCAGCGCTTTGAGCTGCTATTTGAATTTTTAAGCAAAAATAGCTTAAGTAAACTCACGATTGTTTTGCAAAATACCACGCATTTTGTACAAAATTGTCCGCGACTTTTTGAATTGCTGAAACTTTATGGCCACCAAATGGTGGTTTTTGAAACCAACGACAATGCAAAAATCGCCAAAGATTGTTTTATGATTGCCGATAAACGCCATTATTGTCGCCGCTTTCACATCGATCAAGCGCGCTTTAAATATGCGCTGGATGACTTGGATGAATGTGCCAATTTGAGCATGCGCTTTGATGAGCTTCTAGAAGAAACCACCGAAGCGCTTTCAGTGACGAAATTGGGGCTATAGCGGTGAGAAAATGTCTCTTTATTTCGCTGCTGATAAGTTGTTCTGTATTTACAAAAATAACGTCTGCCGAAACCGAATTTAAAATTATCACGCTGCAACACCGCTTTGCCAGCGATTTACTACCGACTGTTGAGCCTATGGTGGGCGCAGACGGCACGGCCACGGGCATGAATAATCAGCTAATTTTGCGCGCCGCGCCAGAACGCATGCGCGAGATTGAAGAAACCGTGGCAAAATTGGACGTAGCGAGAATCAACCGAAAGATCACGGTAAAAACCAGCAATAACACGCTAAGCGAACAACAACGCGTTGAAGCAAGAGGCGCGGCCAAGGTAGGTAAAGTGACGGTTTCAAACGACCGTCGAACAAAGCCCAACACGGGTCGTGTAGAGGTTGAAAACAGCAGTAGTAATTCCAAGCAAAACAGCAACCAATTTATTAGCGTACTCGATGGCGAGCGAGCGTTTATTCGCGTGGGACAGATTGTGCCTTTTACGCAAGAATGGGTGACGATTACGCGACGTTATGTGCAAATTGACCGCACCACCGATTGGCGCGAAATATCCACAGGCTTTGCGGTGCGACCGCATACCATTAGTAACCAAGTAGAACTGGAAATCACGCCTCGCATCGCCAAACTTAATAGCCAAGGCTATATTGATTTTGAAGAATTGACCACGATTTTGCGTGTAAATTTGGGCGATTGGGTGAATATTGGCGGCACCATGCAACAAAATGATGAGGTTAGCCGCAAAATTTTAGGCGTGCAAAGTATATCTAGCCAGCACAATTCCAGCTTAAGCATAAAAGTGGAATAGACTTTTTTTAAGTTTAAGCTGTAAATTGTTGCAAAATAACGACTTTTTGATATTAATTCTCCTTTTTAGCAAAAATATGTGTGGAATTTTTTTTAATTGCTGGTAAAATTCACAGCACTCGGTTGGGCTAAAGGTGGTCCGCCGTAACTGGTTTAACTTTAGTTCAACATCGTAAGGATAAAAAATGACACGTTCCGTTCTATTAGCTGCACTATTAGCTCTTGCTTTAACTGCTTGTGGCGAAAAACCTGCTGAAGAAGCAATGCCTGCTGAAGCTGCTCCTGCTGCTGAAGCTGCACCTGCTGAAGCTGCACCTGCTGAAGCTGCACCTGCTGAAGCTGCACCTGCTGAAGCTGCACCTGCTGAAGCTGCACCTGCTGAAGCTGCACCTGCTGAAGCTGCACACTATGTGAGT
>JANMYB010000046.1:0-9013 GCA_031381645.1 Methylotenera sp. | reverse complement strand
ACGTAGCTCTAGCAGCAATACGCCACCAGAAGTGTTGTATTCATGCGACGCATAGCCTGTCATGCTGAGTATCATAGCTTACATTCTTAAAGTAATTTGTGATAATTGTATCAAATACCCATGATTTTATGCGAGAATATCTTGAATTAATTAGCAAAACCAATTAGATGGCCACAAGTAAAAATCAATCTCTGCCTATCGGCTACATGCTGCAAGACTACATTATCACCAAAGTCTTGAGCACGGGCGGCTTTAGCTTTGTGTATCTAGCGCAGGATATGAACAAAAATATCGTCGCCATTAAAGAATACATGCCGACGGGCTTGGCCTTGCGCGAAGAAGGTGCGACGGTGCTATTGGGCTCTGACGACGATGCGGCTACTTTTAAGCACGGTCTTAAATGTTTTTTTGAGGAAGGGTTAGCGTTAGCTAAAATTGATCACAAAAACATCGTACGCGTGATTAATTTTTTTAGGGAAAACAACACCGTTTACATGGTAATGCAGTATGAGCGAGGTAAATCTCTGCAAGATTACATACTGTCGCAGCCCGAACCAGTCAACGAAAAATTTGTGCGCCGCGTGTTTGGCGAACTTCTCAATGGCTTACGCGAAGTACACACACAAAAATTACTACATTTGGATATTAAGCCCGCCAATATTTATATCCGCCTGGATGGCTCGCCCGTATTATTGGATTTTGGCTCAGCTAGACAAACGCTGACCCAAGTAGAATCTAAATTATCCCCAAGCTACACACCTGGTTTTGCGCCGCCTGAACAGTATTTTGAGCGTAAACAATTAGGACCATGGAGCGATATTTATAGTGTGGGTGCAAGCATGTATTCGTGCTTAGTTCGTTCAGCCCCTATGGCAGCAAATTTGCGCGTAAAAGAAGATTTCTTAGCACCCGCCGTTAAAATTGGTAAAGGTATTTACACTAAAGAGTTGCTAGAAATTATTGATAATAGTTTAAAACTAGATTATCTAGAAAGACCGCAAAGTGTATTCTCTCTGCAAAAAACCTTGCTAGAAAACGTACCACCGCTAGCAATCAAAAAACCAAGTCTTGTGAATAAAATCAAACACGCGCTAAATAAACCACTCTAAATTCAATCGAATGAAATTTACAATTTATCAGAACAGCCGCCAAGGACCAAGGCAATATAATCAAGACCGGTTAGCCTATTCATATAGCAAAGATGCACTTTTGCTAGTGCTGGCGGATGGCATGGGCGGCCACCGCAATGGCGAAATTGCCGCGCAATTAGCAGTAAAAACCCTTACTGATGCCTTTCAGCGGTTGGCAGTGCCAACACTGAGTAGCCCAGCAAAATTTTTAATCGAGCACATTCAACAAGTACACGACATGATAGAAAATGTGACGCAAGCTGAAAGCTTAATCGAATCACCACGCACAACTATTGTTACAGCTATTATTCAACGCAGCTATTTATATTGTGCGCATGTGGGAGATTCCCGCTTGTATCATTTTCGTAATGGTCATTTACTGTTTCGTACTGAAGACCATTCCGTAGTTCAATCTCTGTACAAAAAAGGGATGATTACCAAAGAAGAAATGGCGACGCATCCTTATAAAAACAAAATTTATAATTGTTTGGGTGGTGAGACACCTCCACAAATTGATTTGGCAGACAGGCACGAATTGCTAGAAGGCGATACCATACTATTGTGCACAGACGGCGTGTGGGGTGTGATTAGTGATCAGCAAATTAAAGAAATTATTCAAAGAAGCAACAATATTACTGATGCCACCATTGACTTAATGGACAGCGCCGAATTTGCCAGCGATGAAAAAGGCGACAATATGAGTGCGATTGGCTTACAATGGGGCGATCGATTGACAGGCCAAATCGCAGTTTCTACGCAATTGATGCCTTTGGGCGAAACCACTACCATTATGAATCCAGTGACGCATCAAAACATAGATGGCGTAGATCCTCTTGAGCTTTCCGATGATGATATAGAAAATACCATCAATGCAATTCAAAACGCTTTAAACAAAACGCATCAGAAGCCCAAAATTTAAATTCTCTCTGCTTTAAGCATCGCTTATAATTGGCTTTTTTAATGTAAAGCTATTGCCATGCCATCCAACAACCGTCCCAGTCAACGCGCCAACAATCAACTACGCAACGTTGAAATCATCCGCCATTACACCAAACATGCCGAAGGCTCCGTACTCATCAAATTTGGCGATACTCACGTGCTGTGCACTGCCAGTGTGGAAGAAAAAGTACCTGGCTTTTTAAAAGGCAAAGGACAAGGCTGGGTAACCGCCGAATATGGCATGCTACCGCGTAGCACGGGTAGCCGCATGGATAGAGAAGCCGCCAAAGGCAAACAATCTGGCCGCACACAAGAAATCCAAAGGCTAATTGGCCGTAGTTTGCGTGCTATTATCGATCTAGAAAAGCTCGGTGAGCGAAGTGTTCACTTGGATTGCGACGTGATTCAAGCCGATGGCGGTACGCGCACCGCCAGCATTACTGGCGCTTATGTGGCTTTGCATGACGCCATTTCGCACCTACTTTCCAACCAATTAATTACTGAAAATCCGCTTAAACAAGCCGTTGCAGCTATTTCTGTTGGCATGTACAAAGGTGAGCCAGTGCTGGACTTAGACTACATTGAAGACTCTGATTGCGATACCGATATGAACGTGGTCATGACTGCCGACAGCGGTTTTGTGGAAATTCAAGGCACCGCAGAAGGCGAGCCGTTTGATAAAACTGCCATGAACGCCATGCTGGATTTAGCACAAACGGGTATTATAGAATTACTTCAAAAACAGCAAGTTGCGCTCAAGTAAATGTTTAAAAAACTTGTTGTTGCTTCTAATAACCAAGGCAAACTGCGCGAAATTCAACCATTACTTGCGCCGCTAAATATTGAAGCGTTACCGCAATCTGCTTTTAATATTGCTGAAGCAGAGGAGCCACACTGCACATTCATCGAAAACGCGCTCGCCAAGGCGCGCCATGCCAGTTTGCATGCCAATTTACCTGCTTTGGCAGATGATTCTGGTATTTGTGTGCATGCTCTGAAAGGCAATCCAGGCGTGCACTCTGCCTATTTTGCCACAATGGACAATAGCGAACCCAGAAGTGATGAAAAAAACAATTCTCAATTGTTAGAAATGCTAAAAAATCAAACGCATCGCAGCGCTTATTATTACTGTGCCCTAGTATTGGTGCTCTATCACAATGATCCGCAACCCATTATTGCCGAAGGCATTTGGTCTGGCGAAATTTTAACCGCGCCACGTGGCACTGGCGGTTTTGGCTACGATCCACTTTTTTTAGATTTAGCTTCAGGAAAAACTGGCGCGGAACTTAGCTCAGAAGCCAAAAACAAAATCAGCCATCGCGGCCAAGCACTACAACAATCAATTCAAAAATTAAAGGATTTATAAGCGTGAAAACACTACCCATTTGGTTGCGTGACGACGGAAGCGTGGTTTCTTGCGTCGAAAAAGTAAAAGTCATGCGCGAAAATTTTGAAGAAATTAAACAAATCGCCCAAGACGCGTTGGAAGACGGTCTTTTGTTGGAAGTATCTGAAGCACAAATGCGCGAAACTTTACATCAATTAATTGACCATTTAGTAAATCCTTACCAAAAACTAAAAGCCACCCATTAAGTAAATTTCTATTGAAAAAAGTTATTAATATAGTGCCCGAAGCCAGCTTTAATGTGCTGGCCAAGCCCGTCAACACAAGTTCGCCAATACTTGGTGAAGCAACGATTTCTGGTCTCAAAAATTCTCCGCCGCTCTCACTGTATATTCACATTCCGTGGTGCGTTAAAAAGTGTCCGTATTGCGACTTTAACTCGCACGAAAGTAAGCAAGAAATCCCCGAAAAGCGTTATGTGGCGGCGCTTATCAAAGACTTAGAACAATCTGTGCCGCGCGTGTATGGTCGCAAAATCAAAAGCGTATTTTTTGGCGGTGGCACACCGAGCTTATTTTCTGCAGATTCAATCGACGAAATTTTAAGCGCAGTGCGTATGCTCATCCCGCTGGAATACGGCGCAGAAGTCACACTAGAAGCCAACCCTGGCACAGTTGATACGGCACATTTTTCGGGTTACAAGCAAGCAGGTATAAATCGCCTTTCTCTTGGCATTCAAAGTTTTAACGCGGATTATCTCAAAGCGCTTGGTCGCATTCATGACGATAAACAAGCAATTGCGGCGGCAGAATTGGCTCTAAAAACTTTCGAACTCGTAAATTTGGATGTGATGTACGCGCTGCCCAATCAAACACTAGCCCGTGCTTTAAAAGATGCTAAGCAAGCAGTTGCACTTAACCCAGATCACCTGTCGTTTTACCATTTAACTCTAGAGCCGAATACGCCATTCCACCATGTGCCACCTAGCTTACCGGATGATGATATAAGCGCTGATATGCAAGAACAAATTGAAGCTTTGTTAGCTGAAAATGGCTACGAACATTACGAGACTTCGGCTTTTTGTAAACCCAAAAGTGAGTCACGCCACAACCTCAATTATTGGCAATTTGGCGATTATTTAGGCATAGGCGCGGGCGCTCATTCCAAATTAAGCTACCACGATAAAATTACTCGCGAAACACGCTTTAAGCATCCAAACGCATTTATGGAAAACGCAGAAAATGGTAACGCAGTAGATAATATTTGGACAATTGAATCCGCCGATTTGGGCTTTGAATTTATGATGAACGCGCTACGATTAACCAACGGTTTTGAATTGAAGCTATTTCAAGAACGTACGGGCATGCCCTGGGAGGCAATTTCCATACGGGTTGCAGCAGCATTAAAAAAAGGCTTGATTTCACACGACCTGCAAAAAATTACGCCTACATTGCTTGGCCAACGTTACTTAAATAACCTGCTGGAAATATTCCTAAACTAACTCTTTGCGCACGCCAAGCAATTCAATCAACATGGTAATTTCGCCAATCACTGCATCACCAAAACCAGAGCGCTCGCCACCACGGTTATCGATAATTAAATTACGCAAATACGCGGCGGCTGTATCATCAGTCCATGCGCTGTAAAGTCTTTCCATAATGTGCGGAAACTCTTCCAAAGTTTGCGGCACATACATGGCAATTTCTGTGTCATACCAAACGGGTGTCATGACATTAAATGTTTGATGCATATCCGCCGCATATTGCTCAAACTCTTCTTGCAAATTCAACTTTCTAAAAATTTCCAGCAAATACAACCAGTGATTAATCGAGGCTCTTGGTTGCGATTCAATCGTCATTTTTAAGTGCGCAATGGCATCACTAGAGCGATTAATACTCATCAATAACTTAGCTTCATCTAGCGTTGCATCCACCCTCACACCAGCTTCTTTCGCCGCTTTATTTTGTTGAGTGGTATTTAAAGTATTGCCATTTAATGCTTTATTTAATGCTTTTGTCGACTGAAAATAACCACCCAAATCCGCTACGGTTGCTTGCATTTTAGTGGCTACGAAACTAAGTTTACTCAGCATTCTTCGCTGATATTTTTTAATCAAATAAACGCCTAAAATCATCACCAAACATAATGCTAAAATGGCTGTCGATATATCATTATTAAAGCGCTGTAACAGTGAATCTACCAGTGAGTTTGATGCATCAGCTTGCGGCTTAAGTTCTGCTGAATTGTTTAAATTTTTAAATACTTTCTTAACCAGCTGGTCATCAACAGACGCAGGCTTGTTTGGTTGTCTAGTATTTGATAGGTCGAGTGACTTATCCCAAATCAATTTCAATTCGTTCAACTTTGCTTGTAAAAAAATAAGCTTCTCATTTAATTTGGCCAGCTCTTCTTTTAAAAATGCGTTTTTAATTAACAAGGATTCATATTCCTGTATTAATTTCGCAGGAATTTGCTCGATGTCATAGCTCATTTTAAGCTTTTGTACATTAGATTTTTTTTGTCTTGATTTAATCGCGTGCGTACTATTTGAAAGTGACTTAAGCGTAGGAATCACCAGCAAAGTAGGCGTTTCAAAGCGATCTCTTGCTTTTAAATTTGGCTGAACTTCAGCGCTTAGACGCTGCGTTTTAAATATAAACCGCTGTTGCATCAATTTATTTTTTGGATAAAACAAGCGCGCAACATCATTCAAATTTTCACCTGGCAACATCGGCCAAGTCATGCTACTGGGGTTTTCCAGCTCAGAGTCTAAAGTTAAAGAATCATCAGCAATAACAACATTGCTATTGAACACTAGCGCAAGCAAAAAAACTAAAGTGAAATTTAGCTTCAAAATATAAGTCTGCGTTAATTCACAGTTTTTCTGGCTCGCGCAATCGCTTGTTTTACTTGAGCAGGCGAGGTGCCACCAATATGGTTACGGCTGGCCACAGAACCTTCTAATGTAAGCACTTTAAAAATATCGTCACCAATTGTGTTGCTGAATTGCTGCAACTCTTTGAGCGATAAATCGGCCAGATCACAACCTTTTTTAACCGCATACTTCACCGCCAGCGCCACAGCTTCGTGCGCATCGCGAAACGGCATACCTTTTTTCACTAAATAATCAGCCAAATCAGTGGCAGTTGCAAAGCCTTCAAGCGCGGCTTGCCGCATATTGGCTTTGTTCACAATAATGCCACGCAACATATCGGCATAAATTTCCAGCGTCATTAACAGCGTATCCGCGGTATCAAACAGTGGCTCTTTATCTTCTTGATTGTCTTTATTGTAAGCCAGCGGCTGACCTTTCATCAGCGTGAGCAACGCCACTAAATGGCCGTTCACACGGCCAGTTTTGCCGCGCACCAGCTCTGGCACATCGGGGTTTTTCTTTTGTGGCATAATCGAGGAGCCAGTACAAAAGCGATCGGCAATATCAATAAATGCAAATCTAGGTGAAGACCATAAAATAAGCTCTTCAGAAAAACGCGATAAATGCGTCATTAAAATTGCACTTGCTGCTGTAAACTCAATGGCAAAATCTCTGTCAGAAACCGCATCTAGCGAATTTTCACAAACGCCGTCAAAACCGAGGATTTTCACCACCAATTCACGATTAATTGGGTAACTTGTACCCGCCAAAGCCGCTGCACCTAGCGGAAGCTTATTCAACCGTTTTCTACAATCAGCAAAACGTTCCGCATCGCGTTTTAACATCTCAAAATACGCCATGAGATGATGCCCAAATGTAACAGGCTGCGCGACTTGCAGATGCGTAAAACCTGGCATGATGGTATCAACATTCTGTTCGGCCAAATCTAAAATCGAGCTTTGTAGCTTTTTAATACCAATCAAAACATCGTCACTAGTCGCCCGCAACCACAGCCGCACATCCGTCGCGACTTGGTCGTTACGGCTTCTGCCCGTATGCAGCCGCTTACCCGCATCACCAATTTTATCGGTGAGACGCTTTTCAATGTTCAAATGCACATCTTCTAAATCCAGCAGCCATTCAAACTTATCCGCTTGAATTTCTTTTAGAATTTCTGCCAAGCCTTTTTCAATCGCGCTCACATCTTTTTTGCTAATAATGCCTTGTGCGCCCAGCATTTGCGCATGCGCCAGCGAACCCTGAATATCAAATTCGGCTAAACGCTTATCAAAATCGACAGAAGCAGTGTATTTTTTAACCAATTCGGCCACAGGTTCGCTAAAGCGCCCAGACCAACTATTGGCTTTTTTATCTAAAGAGTTTTTCGGCACACTTAATCGCTTTAATTGTGATGTTTATTGTAAAAATTACTTTAATAATAATATACTTATCGCAATATTATAACTAAGTATACGCTGTGCGCAAAAATAGTCGCTTACCAAACTTTCATAATCTTGGCATTCACTTACGAATTTTGCTAATTGTGAACCTATTAGCGGTGATGGCGGCCATTTTACTCAGCAAGCAATTAGGCGAGTTTTTTCCTTTACTAGCACAGTTATCAGCGCTAGTACAACCAGTTTTGCTACTTAGCGTGCTGGGTTTATATGGGCTTTACCCCATTTTAAAGCAGCTCAACTATTGGCAAGGTGTAGTGGCGATTATTGCACTGGAAATTGCGTTTATAAGCTTAATATATCTATTTATCAATCGCTTTTTTGCGTTTGACTCAATCTCTGAAATTTACCGTGCCTACCTGCTCACAGCCATAGTCACGGCAATTGTGTTGTATTATTTTTATTTGCAAGAGCGTGCCTATTCACCCGCCATCGCCGAGGCACGTTTGCAGGCTTTGCAAGCGCGTATTCGCCCACATTTTCTTTTTAACAGCATCAACGCCGTGTTGTCGCTCATTCGCAAACAACCCAAACGTGCTGAAAAAGCATTAGAAGACATGGCAGATTTATTTCGCGTATTAATGAGTGAAAATCGCGATTTAGTGCCGCTGGCGCAAGAAATTGGCCTTTGTCATCAATATTTAGATTTGGAAAAATTACGTTTAGAAGATCGCCTAAAAATCACTTGGCAAATCGACGATATGCCATCTGACGCTATGATTCCGCCGCTAATTTTGCAGCCTTTACTAGAAAATGCGGTGTATCACGGTATTGAACCTATGCCTGAAGGCGGCGAAATTATTGTTAAAATTTATACCAAACTTAAAGAGCTACACATCAGCATCAATAACCCATATGCGCCGCAAAACGATCATCATTCTGGCAATAAAATGGCGCTGAAAAACATCAAAGAACGCTTAAAATTGCATTTTGACTTGGAAGCAAACATCAAAACTGAAGCCAAACAAAATCGCTACGAAGTGCATATCCGCTTGCCTGCAGGAGCATACTAGTGCTGAATATTTTAATCGCCGATGACGAAGCGCCAGCGCGCAATCGTATGCGCGATTTATTGGCAGACATTGAAAATGTAGCTGTTGTGGCTGAAGCCAAAAATGGCAAAGAGGCACTTGATTTAGCGTTTCAAAGCAAACCAGACTTGATGTTGCTGGATATCCGCATGCCGGTAATGGATGGTATTGAGACGGCGCAACATGCACAAAAACTAGAGCCCAAACCGCATATTATTTTCACCACTGCATTTGAT
>JANMYB010000025.1:0-21170 GCA_031381645.1 Methylotenera sp. | reverse complement strand
GCCGCTGGCTTTATTGAATCAGCTCGACGCAACGCCAACAGAATGGCTGGTGCCAGGCATGTTGCGTGAGAAGCTCACATATTTAATTAAAGCGCTACCTAAAACTTTTCGCCGCGTGTGCGTGCCCGTGCCAGAATTTGTCACGGGATTTTTAGAACAAGCAACACTGCAAGATTTACCCATATTGGAAACGTTGGCTTCTTACATTCAACACAAAACCACGCTTAAAATTACTAAACAAGATTGGATAGAACCAACACCTGCACATCTCTTAATGAATTTTAGTATCGTCGATGACGCAGGGCGCGAATTGGCAATGGGGCGCGATTGGAATTTTCTTAAAAAGCAACTCGGTTCAGCCGCGCAACTAACATTTAGAAACACTTCGCCAGACATTGAAAAAACGGGTTTAAAACAATGGGATTTTGGCGATTTGCCACAAACTTTAAGCTTTGAGCGTGATGGATTAAAGGTCACAGGTTACCCCGCGCTAGAAGATAATATCGATACGGTTTCTGTGCGATTATTTGACATGCAAAATGAGGCGGAATTGAGCCACAGAAAAGGCATTGCCCGCTTGATGCGTTTTGAGTTAAAAGAGCAAATAAAACAGCTTGAAAAAGGCTTGTCGAACTTTAATCAATACGCGCTGGTGTTTAGAAACATCATCTCCTCAGACGATTTGCGCGAAGATTTGTTGACCGCGATTGCCGATCGCGCATTTATTGGCGAAGATGAGTTGCCACGCAGCAACGCAGATTTTATGAAACTGAAGCAACGCGCCAGAACTAGGCTACCAGCCGTGTCTGAAGCAATCGCAAGACAAGCGCAGGCGATTGCAACGGAGTATCAAAATCTAATGAGCAGCCAAGCTAAAATGCCAGCGACGGTGAATCGGCTGAAAAAAGATGTCGAACAACAAGTGCAACTTTTAGTTTACAAAGGCTGCTTTAGCCGCACGCCGTGGGAGTATTTGCAGCACATTCCGCGCTATTTAAAAGCGCTTAATTTGCGCATACAAAAGCAGCCGAGCAACCCCGAACGCGATGGGAAAAACGCGGCGAGTGTGAGTTTAATTTGGCAAAAATGGCAAGATAAAATTTCTCAAATAAATGCCTGTGGGAGCCAATATCCACGCGGTGTGCATGATTTTCGTTGGTTGATAGAAGAATTGCGCGTTTCGCTATTTGCGCAGGAACTCAAAACACCATTTCCTGTCTCGATTAAACGGCTTGAAAAAACTTGGCAAGACATTAATCGTTAAATGGTAACGAAACTACCGACAAATAACGCGTTTGAAGATTTTCTATTGTCGCCGAAAGGTGACAAACAGTTACGGCTGAATATCAGCCGTAACACGCTGATTGCATTCATAATCTCACTGTTAATTCACGTCGTTATTTTGTTTTTTGTGGTGCCAAAAATTCAGATGGAAAAAATTAAAGAACCCACCACGTTTGAGGTGGTTTTGGCGCAACCAGAGCAAGCTGAAATTATTGCTGAGCCGCTGTCCCCAGAATCAGACCTAAATCCGCTTCCAGAGCAGCTTCCAGAGCCATTGCCGCAAAAAAAAATAATCACGCAAAAACCTAGTAAAAATGCTAAACCACCAGTTTTTACTGTGCCAGATGTGCTTGCCACGAAAAAACCTGCGCCAGAAACCTTGCCGCAACCTGAAGAAAAACCTAAGGAAATTGACATGTTGGCGTATGTAAACGCGCAGCGTGCCAAGCGCGATCAAGGTGAATCTGAGGCTGCGAAAATAAATGCCGAGGCGGCTGCGCGCGAGATTAGTCCAAGTGAAGAAGAAAAAAGAGACGCTAAAATAAAAAGTAATTTTCAAAACGGTACCAATGGTATTTTTGAAGTTTTGCGTTTGGAATCGCAAAGTGCAAGCTTTACTTTTTTAGGCTGGACCAGCAGCTTAAGCAATGCGCGGCGCGAGTTTTTTGAGGTGGAAGCGCCACGTGGGCAAGATGTACGCCGTGTGATGGTTCGGCGCATGATTGGCTTGATTCGCGAGCATTATCAAGGCGATTTCGATTGGGAATCCCATCGGCTGGGGCGCACCATTGTGAAATCGGCAAGGGTGGAAGATAGTGCGGAATTAGAAGAGTTTCTGATGCAGGAGTTTTTTGGTGGAAATTATAAAACTGCGCTTTAAGATGTTAATAAAAGTATTATAAATCAATGTATTACTCCTCTGTGGTGTGTTGCAAACCCCAATCGCGCATGCCCGCTAAAATGTTGCCTAACTCTTGGCCTTTTCGGGTGAGGTGATACGCATTGCGTGGCGGATGGCTTGAATATGCTTCGGTATGCACAATATCTTGCTCTAGCAATTTTTTTAACCTGCCCGAGAGCACATTGGGCGAAACGCTAGGCAAGTCTTTGTTAAAATCTTGAAAGCGGCGCGGACCTTTTAAAAGTAGCTCGCGCAAAATGAGCGCTACCCAGCGGTCGCCAATAATCTCCACTGTTCTCTCTAAAGGGCAGGACACGCCCGCAATAATAGTTTTTTTCATAAAGCACTTGCGCAAATAAAAATTATTAACTACTATATTAATAGTAACTATTTAATTAGTAGTCTATTGCAGATTTAACAATTAAGCAAATTTTCAATATAAATAAATTATACCCGTTCATTTTAGGCGTGAAATATTCAGTTTAAAAGAGCCATTGAAATGCGTATAAGTATTTTTTTATATTAGGATTATTATTTTCTGAAACAGTACAATCTGCTGATTTAATTGTAAAAATAGAAATTTATACGCAAGAAAAAGCACCCATTATCTGGGTACTTTTTGATGCAGAAGATAGCTTTCCTATGCAGCGCAATCGTGCAAAAGTGAGTGTAAATGCAGCGCTGGCTGATGATGGCGCGACATGTGTATTTAAAGATACCCCAAAAATTAATCGCAATTTCTGTCGTAGAAGACACCAATAACAATGGTAAGCTGGACGCGACTTTTGTCGGCTTTCCCAAAGAGCCGTGGGGCGTTTCTAATAATGCGCCTGCGCATGCGCCAAGCTTTGTGGAGGCTGCGATTGATGGCGTTGCTATAAATGACATCACCATTGCGTTAATTCGCCCATAACAAACTTAAGGAGTAAAGTATGCAAGCAGATTTTTTAGCTAAATATGGTAAATGGGCAGTGGTTACGGGGGCGTCAAGTGGTATAGGTCGCGATATTGCAATTTATTTGGCAGAACTAGGTTTTGATTTGGCGCTAGTGGCACGCAGCGAAGACAAACTTAAAGTGCTTGCCTCTGATTTATATGCAAAGCACAGTACAAAAACTTTACTAATACCCATTGATTTAAACACCCAGCATGCAGTTGCTGATATTGTTCGCCAAACCCAAGCGCTAGATGTAGGTCTGTTGGTTGCGGCGGCAGGTTTTGGTAGCTCTGGTTCATTCCTAAAAGGTGATATCTCCAGCGAGATTGACATGGTAAAAGTCAATTGCGAAGTTCCGCTAGCAATGAGCTACTTTTTTGCTGATAAGTTTGTAAAACAAAAGCGTGGTGGCATTATTTTGTTTAGCTCATTACTTGGTTTTCAAGGTGCGCCAAACTCTGCTAACTACGCGGCTACCAAAGGTTATATTCAATGCTTGGGCGAAGGCTTATATGTTGAGCTAAAACCGCATAATGTAGATGTTTTAGTATCTGCTCCAGGCCCAGTATCTACAGGTTTTGCCGACGTGGCTGATATGCAGATGAATTTAGCTGCAAATCCAAAAGAAGTGGCGCGTGTCACGGTGAATGCCTTGGGCAAAACCATGACGGTGCGCCCAGGTAAAATTGCTAAATTTTTAGGCTTGTCGTTAATGACAGCGCCGCGTCGTATTCGTGTAAGTATCATCAAAGTAATCATGGACGGTATGATGAAGCCGCATTAACTAGGCAAGGCGCGCTGATAAAATAAACTCAAAATAAATGCCCTTAGACTAAACATACTAAATCTGGCAATCCCATCGTAGATATTGACTTGCAGGCCTGCACTGGAACGCTTTAGTCCAGTGGCATGTGCTTAAAAGATTTACTTAAGTTAAACCTGCGTTAATAGTTTGCGAATCGCGGCTTCATCCAAATCTTTGCCGATAATCACAATGCGATTTGTTGGATTTTCTTCGTTCCAACCTTCTAACAAAGTGGGCGGGTAGGGCGTAAAATGTACCGCGTGAATCGCTAACGGCGCAGGCTGGTCAGTCGCATGGATGATGCCTTTCAGGCGTAATAAATCTTTTCCAAAAGTCTGGCAAAGTTTCAAAATCACTGGTTTTAAATCGCGCCAATTGAGCGAGCTGGGCAGGGTGATGGTAAAGCTGACAATTTCATCATTATGATTTTTTAGCATAGGCATAGGTTTAAGCGGCGCGCGCAACCAGCGTTGCGGTTCGGCGCGCTTGCCGGTAGGGTCGAACAAACCAACATCAATAATAAAATCGGGCTCAATTTGGCCATGTTGAACCTTATGCTGTGTCGCGCCAGGGTTAATGACAATGAGTTTTTCTTTAAGTGCTGATAATTGCTCTGGCGATGCTAAATCCATTTTGGTGAGTAGCAACACATCGGCCACAGCCGCCTGTTTGCGGGCTTCAGCATGATTTTCGAGTTGCTGCAAACCGTATTCACTATCAATGGTGACGACAACCGCATCAAGCCTAAATACACTTTCAATCACGGGTTCGTTCAACAAATTACCCAAAATTGGGCCAGGGTCGGCCATGCCCGTGGTTTCGATGACGATACGATTAAATTGTGGAATGGCCTGTAGCGCGCGCTTAAAAAACAAATCGCGCATGGTGTCGGCCAGCTCATTTTTTAGCGTGCAACACACGCAGCCGCTGCTCAACAAAACCGTATTATCGGCAATCTGTTCGCTATCGACTTGGGTGGCGAGAATATGGTCTAACCCTGTTGTGCCAAGCTCGTTGATGATGACGGCGCTATCTTTCATCTCTGGGCGCGCTAATAACTTATTTAAGAGCGTGGTTTTGCCTGAGCCTAAAAAGCCGGTTAATAAAGTCACGGGAATGCGTTTGTCCATTGCAGTATTTTAACAGAGACGCGCGCAAAGCCATGTAAAATAGCGGCTATGAATATTTTTTACGAAGAAGAAGGCCAGTTTAAAGTGGCTTCGGTGATGGCTGAAAATCCTGGTTCAATGCAGGTGGAATCGCCCACGGGCAAGCGCTCTAAAATTAAATCGACCAATGTTTTATTGCAATTTGAAACCTCTCTAGGATCCTTTATGGATGCGGCTTCTGGCGAGGCTGAAAAGTTAGAAATTGAGTTTTTGTGGGAATGTTGCGGCGAGCCAGAGTTTGGGTTTGAAGAGTTGGCCGCAGAGTATTACGGCAAAAAACCCAGCGCAGTAGAAACAGCCGCGACGGCAATTAGATTGCATTCTGCGCCGATGTATTTTTATCGCAAAGGCAAAGGACGCTATAAAGCTGCGCCTGCGGAGACCTTAAAACTCGCGCTTGCCGCAGTAGAGCGCAAAAAATTGCAAGCTGAGCAAATGGCGATTTGGGTGACGAAATTGAATAATAGGGAATTGCCAGAAGCCCTGATTCATAAGGCTGAGAGCTTGATTTATGCGCCAGATAAAAACTCACTAGAGTGGAAAGCGATCGACGAAGCCGCGCAAACTTCAGGTAGGTTAGCACTTACTGTGATGCATGAGTGTGGGTTAATTAAAAATGCCCACGATTATCATTTGGGCGCTTTTTTGCGCGAAATGTTTAGTGATGGAATTGAGTTTCCGCCTTACGATTTACCTGAAGTGCCTAACGATTTGCCACTGGCAAAAGTGGAATGTTTTAGCATCGATGACGCAACAACGACCGAGATTGACGATGCGTTTAGTTTGGAAAGTTTAGCAAACGGTAACACGCGCGTAGGTATTCATATCGCCGTGCCAGCATTGACTGTGCAGCCAGAAACCCCGTTAGATGACATTATGCTACAGCGGCTTTCTACTGTGTATATGCCGGGCAATAAAATCACCATGTTGCCAGAAAATGTAGTGAAACCGTTTAGCTTGGATGCCGGTGAAATTAAGCCTGCTCTGAGTCTGTACGTTGAAATGTCTCCCGAATTTGAACTGATTGCGACTGAAACAAAACTCGAAAAAATCAAAGTGGTGGATAACCTGCGCCATGATGAATTAGAACCATTTTTTAACGAGACAACATTAGAAGCGGATAGCGGACATGTTTACTGGACGCGGCTTAAGTTGTTATTTGAGTTTGCGGAAAGTTTAGAAAAGACGCGCGGGAAATACGATCCAAATCGTGCGCCGCAGATTGATTATAATTTTTATGTGACTGATGGTATTGTAAAAATTGTCGATCGCGCGCGCGGTAGCCCTATGGATAAATTGGTGGCGGAGCTGATGATTTACGCCAACAGTCATTGGGGCGGGTTGCTGAAAGACGCGAAAATTGTGGGCATTTATCGCGCGCAAACGGCTGGAAAAGTATTTATGACAACGGCCGCAGAGCCTCACACAGGCTTGGGTGTGGCGCAGTATGCTTGGTGTACCTCACCACTTAGAAGGGCAGTGGATTTGATTAATCAACGCCAATTAATCGCGATGCTAAAACAAAAGTCTGCGCCTTATAACGCTGCGGATGGCAAACTCAACGTGATAATGCGCAATTTTGACCAAACCTATAACGCTTATAGCGAGTTTCAAACACGTATGGAGCGTTATTGGTGTTTGCAATATTTGATTCAAGAAAAGCTGACAGAAATCACCGCAACAGTTTGGCGCGATAATTTGGTGCGTATTGATGGCATGTTTTACATTACCAAAGTGCCTAGCTTGCCCGAGTTAAAAGTCGGCACAAAAGTATTATTAGAAATAAAACACATCGATACTTTGTTGATGGAACTGAACTGTAAATTCAAAGGTGAGATTGAATCTGCGCCAGTCGAAATTATTGAGGAAGATGTTGAAGTTTAGTTAATCATGTTCAACTTCAATCGAAAAATACATAAAAGCGTGGCCGATGGTAACATCGTCGAAGTGATTGAAGTCGATGGCGTGCGCTCGCTGTATTTAGGCTCCATCACCATCCAAAGTAGCATGCGTGTAAAAGCGCCTAATGCGCTGGAACTCGCCTATTCACGCGGCATGATGTGTTTTTTGTTGTTTTCAAATAGTGTAAAGAATGTGCTGAGTATTGGCTTGGGTGGTGGCTCCATCCCCAAATATATTCACGCAAACTGCCCTGAAATGATGCAAACAATCGTCGAAATTAATCCGCAAATTATCACTATTGCGCGCAGCCATTTTTATGTGCCTGAGAACGACGACAAGTTGAATGTTATTGAAGGTGATGGCATTGCCTATCTTGCCCATAACCTTGCCAGTGCTGATGTGTTGATGATTGATGCGTTTGATGCGCTTGGTATTCCGCCTGATTTTTGCAGCCAAGATTTTTTTGATAGCTGCGAGATGGCGCTTACCGATGACGGTATTTTCGTGATTAATTTGTGGGGCAGTGACAAAAAATTTGATATTTACTTACAACGTATTGAACAAAGTTTTGACAATAAAGTACTTATGTTGCCGACTGGAAAGCCGGGAAACATCGTAGTATTTGGCTTTAAGGACTCCCCAGACTTACATATAGTGAGTCTGCGCGAATGCGCAAAAAAACTGGAATTTAGTCATAAAATTGAATTTTTAAGTTTTTTTGAAAAGCTGTGCGAACATAATCCGCACAATAATAAGCAGTTTTTTATGGGTAGAAATTAATATGATGAATCAATATTTTGCTACTTGCCCGCGTGGCCTAGAAGCCTTATTGCAAGAGGAGTTACAAGCATCTGGCGCCAAAAATATCAAGTTAACAGATGGTGGAGTAGGCTTTGCAGGCGAGCTTAGTGTGTGCTACAGCGCCAATTTGCACTCACGTTTGGCAACGCGTATTTTGATGCAAGTGGGGAGTGGAAATTACGTGAATGAGGACGATTTGTACCAAGCCGCCTACAGGCTGAGTTGGCCAAATTGGTTTGATGTGAAGCATGATTTTATGGTGAAAGTTACCGGCGTGAAATGCCCGCTAAAAAGCCTAGAATTTGCGACTTTGCGCATTAAAGACGCTGTGTGCGACAAGTTTCGGCAAGTAGTCGATTCGCGGCCTTACATTGATACCAAAAATCCTGCGGTGCGCATTCATGCATATTTGACGATCGATAGTTATGTGTATTATGTAGATACTTCGGGTGATGCTTTATATCAACGTGGTAATCGCAAAGCGAGTATTGAAGCGCCTTTGCGCGAGAATTTGGCAGCAGGAATTTTGCAATTATCAGGTTGGCAAGTGGGGCAGCCGTTATTCGACCCGATGTGCGGCAGTGGCACATTTTTGTTGGAAGCTGCGATGATGGCGCTTAATATCGCTCCAGGGTTAAAACGCAATTTTGGCTTTGAAAAGCTCAAAAATTTTGAATCTGATACTTGGAAAAAAATTAAAAATTCCGCCTTAAAAAATGTAAAGCCTAATTTATTTCAAAAAATATACGGTAGCGATTCTGATTTGCGCGCAGTACGCGTGGCACGCCAAAACCTAAGCGAGGCGGGCTTGCTGGAGGCGGTGCAATTGGCGCAAGTGGATATTACCGAAGCGATTCCGCCTGCGGATAGCGGCGTACTAGTTGCTAATCCACCTTATGGTGTGCGCATTGGTGAGGATGAAGAATTAGCCGCGCTTTATCCGAAAATGGGCGAGGCACTAAAACGCAAATTTGCAGGTTGGAATACGTATTTTTTAACCAATGATTTACGTTTACCGAAGTTGATGCGGCTGACACCCAGTAAGCGTACACCGCTGTTTAACGGGCCGCTGGAATGCAGATTGTTTGAAATAAAAATGGTAGCAGGCAGCAATAGAAAGGACAAGTAATGGCTGATTCGTTACAGGATTTGCGTACAAAAATTAACGCATTTGTCGCTGAACGTGATTGGGGGCAGTTTCACACTCCTAAAAATTTAGCCATGGCAATGATTGTGGAAGCTGCGGAATTAGTTGAGCAATTTCAATGGGATACGCCACTAGAAAGTCAACATTTAACGCCAGAAAAACGTGAAGCAGTTGCGCATGAATTGGCCGATACCTTTGTGTATTTGTTGAGATTAGCCGAAGTGTTAGAGATTGATTTAATTGATGCCACGAACAAAAAAATCGCGATCAATGCGCAAAAATATCCAGCGGAAAAAGTAAAAGGCAGTAACGCCAAATACACAAAATACGAATAATAGACTTAATTTAAAATAAAATGCCCTGTAAGCCTCATGAGTATTGGCTTACAGAGCTGATGTTTTTACTACATTTTGATGGTTATTAAGCTATTTTAACGTAGCAAGTGCAGCATCGTAGTTAGGTTCGTTAGCAATTTCTGGTACTAACTCTACATGCTTCACTACATTATTTTCATCTAACACCAGCACTGCGCGGGCGCATAGGCCAGCGAGTTTGCTGGTAAAAAGCAATACGCCATAATTCATTAAGAAGTCACGACCGCGCATGCTAGATAAATTCACCACATTTTCGATGCCTTCAGCCGCACAAAAACGTGTTTGTGCAAACGGCAAGTCGGCAGAAATATTGATAACTACAGTGTTGTCCATGCTTGCCGCATGCTTATTAAACGCGCGAATAGAAGCGGCGCAAGTAGGCGTATCCACACTTGGGAATATGTTTAGCACTTTGCGTTTGCCTGCAAAAGCCTCAAGCGTGACATCAGCGAGCGCTTTATCCACTAGCGTGAAATTGGGGGCGGTGCTACCAATTTTTGGCATATTACCTGCAACATCAACTGGGTTGCCTTTGAGCGTAACTGAGCTAGACATGGTTATTTCCTTTTCTATTTGTATATTGCTATATGCCTATCATAAAACAAAAAGCACCTGTTTTGTACAGGTGCTTTAAATTTAATGTAAGAAAAAAGCGAAAAAATTAATAATTAAGCCAAAAGATTTTCACTCAAATAACCAATTGTCATGGTTTGATTGTGTAATACGCTATCGGTAGTGTTTGGGCGCGGCGCTAGTTCACCATAAGAATAAAAACCTGTGATTGAAGTTTGTGCGCCTAAAATTTGCTGCACCAATTTCACCTCGTCGCCTACTTGCTCAGCCATTACGCCCTTGCGACCAACGCAACTCACCAAAACAGCCAAGCCAGGCTGGTTGGTTTTGTTGGTGTTTAAGCCATCCATCACTAAATTGGCCGCGTTGCCTGCGCCTTCCACTAGCCTATCGTGGTTGGTTTGGCAAAGGCGTACTGTTTCGCCTTCTTCGACGTTTCCCGCAAAGGTTAAGCTATTGTTTTTATTATCAACTGCAAGTAGCGTACGAATTTTTTCAACCTCTCGTTTACCCTCTTCAATTACTGCCAATGGAAATTTTAAGCCAGTGCCTGGTAAGCCGCGTGAAAACGCTTCGCCAATATACATGCGGTAAAGAGGCAATGCGGGTTTGTCATCCAGCTCGAACACCACGTTTTTCTCTGATTTAGTCACTTTACGTGGCGGGCCATAAGGCTTCCAGCCACCAAGTGCCCCGCTACTGGTGATGAGCGCGTTGCCATACAAGCCAACGGCAATCACTTGGTTGTCTGAAATGGTGTCATTAAATAATTGCAGCGTTTTTACAAATGCACCACCATCGCCCGCTAAACCGCCCACAATAGGAATGTCACCTAGCACGCTTTGAAAGCCTTTGAGTAGTTCAGAGCCGTTCACGTTTAAGCCGTCTGAGATGACTAAAATAGTACGTAGTGAGTCTGCTTTAAGTTGTTTTGCTAAGCCCGCTGCAGCTTCAAACGAGTTTTGCATGCCAGACATTTTTATATTTGCAACGCGTTGAATAGTTTTTTCCCATTGAATCGCGGTGATTTGAATACTGTCGTCATAAACACCACTCGGGCTTATCTCGCCAGATGTCGTACAGCCTACTAATTGTGCTGTTGGGTAACGCGCTTTTAAAAAGCCTTGTAATTTACCTTCTGTGAATCTTTTGACTGATCCGAACACCAATACTAGATTGGCGCTGGGCAATGGTGAAGTACCTGGCAAATCTTTTAATGCCGTTTTTGAGTCCACGGACTCTTGTCTAATAATCATGTTTATTTTTGCCTAATTAAGAAATTACGCAAGAAAGAGATTTTGCTTGCGTTTACTTAAAACCTAACAATACTTCTTGTTTTTATTTTATATTATTAAAGTATCTTGTCACGAATGTGCGCTAAGATGTTGCAAATTATTACAATATGCGTATTATAAGTAAAGCATTATTTACAATAAATTGCCTTTTAAAACTAATCAAGTGCATAGTATTGTTTAAATCGCATGGTTTTATAGTTAAGGGGAATATTTAGGTGGCGCAAGCAAATTTAGTTGGAACAAAGGTCATGGTTATTGACGACAGCAACACTATCCGACGCAGCGCAGAGATATTTCTTAAATCAGCTGGTTGCGAAGTGATTTTGGCTGAAGATGGATTTGATGCTTTGGCAAAAATTGCCGAGTTGCAGCCGCAAGTCATATTTGTGGATATTATGATGCCACGCCTTGATGGCTACCAAACTTGTGCGCTGATTAAGCGTAACGCTAAATTTAAATCTACGCCTGTCATTATGTTATCCAGTAAAGACGGCCTATTTGACCGCGCGCGTGGTCGCATGGCGGGGTCAGATCAATATCTCACCAAACCATTCACGCAAGACACTTTGATTGACGCAGTGAATAACTATATCAATAAGTAGCATGTATTTTTTGAGACTCAAACTTTGGAGAATTGGTGATGGCAATTAATAAAATTTTAATCGTGGATGATTCTGCAACGGATCGATTTTATCTAACGGAAATATTAGAAGCGCAAGGTTATTTGGTCATTGCGTTAGAAAGCGGCGAGGCTTGTGTGGAGCGTGCAGCAGAAATCAAGCCAGATCTTATTGTCATGGATATTATTATGACAGGCTTAACAGGCTTCCAAGCCACGCGCATGCTCAAAAAAGATCCAGTAACTGCAAAAATTCCTGTGGTTTTATGTTCGGGTAAACTGCAAGTAACAGACCTCTCATGGGCAGAAAAAATGGGCGCTAAAGCTTGTGTACAAAAGCCAATTGTCAAAGCAGAACTGCAAGCAGTTATTGCCGAATTAGGTTAATGCATGGCAAAAGAATCACATTTACGCGAATATCAAACCAATATTTTAGCTAGGCTAGAAGAGGCTAAAAAGGCGGGTGCAGAGGCGCCTGCAGGTTATTTGGGCGTGGTGATAGGTAGTAAAAATGTGTTGGTGAATTTGCAAGAAATCTCTGAGACATTACCCATTGCCGATATTCACCGCGTGCCGATAGTTAAGCCTTGGTTTTTAGGCGTGGCCAATGTACGCGGCGTTTTATATGCTATTAATGATTTGGCGCAAATGTTGGAAAACACTTTTACTGCAATCTCATCTAACACGCGCTTGCTGTTAATGAGCGATGCGGTGACATCGAATGTAGCGTTTGTGGTAGATAAAATGATTGGCTTACGCAAGCTGAATGAAATGCAATTGCGCGATGAAGTTGCCGAAGAAAGTACGTGTTTAAAAACGCAAACCTATCAAGATCAAGAAAATCGTGTCTGGCATATACTCGATTGCGACAAGCTAGTGCACTCGAAAGAGTTTGCAATACCTTATGTTGCTTAATTTAAGTGATTAAAGTTGAGGAAATATTCATAGCATCAATTTAAGAAGTTAAAGGGAACAGCAAATGGCATTAAATATAAAAGATATTGCAGCTAAATTAAAGCAAACGATGACTGGTAAAGCCACTAGTGCTGCGACTGCTAGTAGTGGTAGCCTGCGCCAGATTATTATCCCTATTATTGGCTTGCTTATTTTTATTGTCTTGGCGTTTTCTACCATTAGGCAAGTTCAGGTAGATGGCCCGATGTACGACCAAATTAAACTCACTAACGATTTGCGTTCAGAAATGCTACCACCACCTTTGTATGTGGTGGAGCCTTATGCGCGTGCCAATGAAATGTACTTGGCGCTAGAAGCAGGGGATGCTGAGCGTGTAAAAAAACTAATAATACAAATTGACAAACTCAGAAATGAATTTGATAGTGCGACTCTTCATTGGAGTAGCGGTGTAGTAGGAGGCGTTATAGCGAAAGAGTTGGTGGGCAGCTATCAGGCGGTAGAAGCATCAGGCAAAAACTTTTTTAACGTTTATAAAACGCAATTTTTGCCAGCCATTCAATCGGGGTCGGTTGAAACATCATTGACAGCACTTAATGAGCTAGAAAAAGTCTATGTAGCCAATGACGAGCATGCGAAATTGCTGGCAGAAACGTTGCGAGATGAATCTGCAAGTATAGTAGAGCATTCCAAAACGCTATTACAATATTTCTTGATAGGCTTGGGTTTGCTGGCGGCTACGATTGTTGCGGCTATTTACTTTTTTGGTATGCGTTCAGCTAAAACCATCAACAGTGCGGTATTGATGCTAGAAAATGATGGCCAACAAAACCAAATGGCGGTTTTGAACTTGCTAGATGAAATGGGCGACTTGGCGGATGGCGACTTAACCGTAAAAGCGGTGGTGCGCGAGAACATTACGGGCGCGATTGCCGATTCTATTAACTATACTATTGATAGCTTACGTGACTTGGTAACGGGTATTAACCGCGCCTCTGAGCAAGTAAACTCGGCCACTGGGCAAGCGCAGGCGACCTCTATTGGTTTGTTATCTGCGGCGGAAAAGCAATCTGCGCAAATTACAGAAACCACAGAAGCGGTGAACAATATGACGCGTTCAATCTTGCAAGTATCGACTAACGCAAGTCAGGCTTCACAGGTCGCGCAGCGCTCGCTGCAGGCTGCTACGCTGGGCTCGCAGGCCGTTCAGAACACCATTGCAGGTATGAATGGTATTCGTGAACAAATTCAGGAAACCTCTAAACGAATCAAACGTTTGGGCGAAAGTTCACAAGAGATTGGCGAGATTGTGGAGCTGATTTCGGATATTACCGAACAAACCAATATTCTAGCCTTGAACGCTGCAATTCAAGCAGCTTCTGCAGGCGAGGCAGGGCGCGGCTTTACCGTGGTTGCGGAAGAGGTGCAGCGCTTGGCGGAACGTTCATCTGAAGCAACCAAACAGATTGGCGCCATTGTAAAAACGATTCAAACCGATACAAACAGCGCGGTTTCTGCGATGGAGAGAAGTACTGAGGGTGTAGTTGAAGGGGCGAGACTTTCAGACGAGGCTGGTAAAGCGCTGACCGAGATTGAAACTGTTTCGAATAGCTTGGCGCGACTGATTCAATCGATTTCTGCCGCAACCGAGGCACAAACCGAAGTAGCAACGACAGTGACAAAAAACATGCAGCAAATTCAGCAAATTACCTCACTCACTACCGAGGGTACTAAACTTACTGCGGAATCTGTGGGGCAATTAACCAAGCTGTCGGAAGAGTTGCGAGACTCTGTTGCCGGCTTTAAATTGACTTAAATCTCACCTATTTTTTGGAGTTAAATTAGGTGGCAGAAAATTTTGATAGTGGTCCTTTAAATTGGGTTAAAGACCAAATAAATCAATTGCTTGATTCTGTATTGGCTAACGTCAATATGGTGCAAGGCAATATGCATGACACTTCCCCTATGCGATTTTCGCAAACCAGCTTGTATCAAGCTTCTGGTGCGCTGGATATGGTGGGTCTGGAAGGATGTAAACGTTTTTGTAACGAGTTGGAAAAACTAGCTGGAAAACTAGAGAAAAAAACGGTTGTTGCCACGCCAGAATTGATTAAAGCGTTTGACAAAGCCGTAAAATCATTGCAATCTTATCTGCAAGATTTACTTAATGGCTCGCCTGATATACCTTTGCGCTTATACGCTGTGCTAAATCCTATCGTCACAGCACAAGGCGAAACTTTAGAGGAAAGCGAATTATTTTTCCCAGATACCAGTAATAGCGCACCTAAGAGCGTGCCCAGTAAAGAACTCGGCGAGGCTGAATACGTCACTTATATGGTGGAGCAGCGCGTTGCGTATCAAAAATCGCTACTTAACTGGTTGCAAACCAAGCAAACAAGCGCAGTCGAGACGATGGCAATAGCAGTCAACAATGTTAGCCAAGCACAACAAAAAACAAGCAATAAAACTTTGTGGTGGGCTGCCAGTGCGTTTACTGAATCGCTAGAGCAAAAAGAAATTGCTGAAAATTCTGGAGCAAAGCGTCTATGTCGCAAGCTGGATCAGGAGCTACGGCAATTTGCAGATGGCGTAAATAAGCCGCATAACAATTTACTGCGTGATATTTTGTATTACATTGCGATTAGCGATATCGATAAAGCCAGCGTGCATCAGGTAAAAGAAGTATTTGATCTGGATCAGCTCGTCGACAAAAAATCGTCCACCAATTATATTGGGGATAATATCGATGCCGAAGAAGCTGCATTAGTACAGCAACTTATTGAGGAATTGGAAAAATTACGAGAGCTGTGGGATGAAATATCTAGCACCATCGACTTTACCAAAGTAGATGCTAATGCTGGAGAGGTGCCAGTACATTTAGATAACGTGCTGATTACCAAGTTTTCAGATACGCTGGCTACCAGTTGTGCGATTACTCAAAACCTAAGTCAGGTATTGATAGTAGATGTTTATTCGGTATTACAGCAAGCCAGTAATACTTTGCGAGATGACGCCAGCAAGGTGAATCATGCTGCGTTAATCGAAATTGCCGCCGCACTTAATTTAATCGAAACTTCACTACATCATTACCAAAACTTAGACTCAGACCGCATACAAAAATTGCATTCTGAATTACTGCGCTTAGAGGCAATTTCATCTGGCGAGATTTATGATAGGCTCGAAGGCGATAGAGCTGGAGAGCTAGATCGAGACACTATTAAAGCGGTGGTGATTCATATTCAGGAATCACTCAAAATTGTAGAGCAAGCTTTGGATAGTTTCTTCCGTAATCCAACAGAAGCTGCGCCATTAACGCTCACGCCACAGCCGCTTAAGCAAGTTGCTGCAGTATTTGAAATGTTGGGCATTGCTACACCAACCGCCATTACCAATGCATGCAACAGCTTTATTCAACACTTTCAGCAAGTTGGGTATGTACCAAATCAGGCACATTTTGAGCTGGTTGCAGAAAGCTTGAGTATGGTCGGTTTGTACGCAGATGAAATGCCGAAAGTTCGTCTAGAATCGGAGCAGGCACTTGAAGGCGCCTTGCAGCGCTTAAATGCTGCGCTAGCAGAGGCTGGTTTGGATGTTGCTGAAGTGAAAAATGAAGTGTCAGAACATGCTCTGGAAGCCAATATTCATGCGGGTGCTGGTGTGGTCGATATTCGAACAGTTCAAGAGAAAGTACAGACGACGTCTGCAACGCCCGAAATTGTAGCTGGCTCAACTGTGGTTGATAAAGCATTTGATGCGGAGTTGCTGGATATTTATCTGACCGAAGCTGAAGAAGTATTAGCGCACATTGCTCAAAATTGCCAGGCATTGCGCGTAAATGCAACTGATAACGAAGCGCTCGTAGAGGTGCGCCGCAGTTTTCATACGCTTAAAGGCAGTGGTCGCACAGTAGGTTTAAGCGCGCTTGGCGAAATTGCTGGCAAAGTAGAGTTCTTTTTAAATGAGGTGCTGGATAAAAAATCTACGCTGAATCCACAGCAAATAGTTTCGCTTGAGCAAGTATCGGCAGCATTTGCTGGCTGGGCAGCGGAATTACGCGCAAATAACCAAGTTGAAGTGAATCAAGAGTCTTGGGTGGCGCGTGTTGAGGCGTTTGCGCAAGCAGGTGAGATATCTGACGCAAAAGCAAAAGTGAAAAAACCAGATGAGCAAGTCATCATCGGTGGCACACGCAAAATGAGCCGTGCGCTATACGATATTTTTGTCACAGAAAGCGGTCAGAATGTTTCAATTTTAGAGCAAGATGCTGCCAAATTAGCTACAAATAGTAGCTTACGACCCTCCAAAGCAGCGCGACATGCTGCCCATACGCTTGCAAGTAATGCGCTTGCGGCAGAATTTATACAGATGGGTCAGCTGGGTCGCGCGTTGGAACATTGGCTAGACGAAATCAACGCAATTTGGTCATCGCAACATCTTGATTTGTACGCGAGCGTGGTTAAATCATTAGCGGCTATGTGGCAAAAAATTTCGGAGAAACGCAACCCACGTGTAGCTAGTGCACTAATTAAAGTGCTTAGCCAAGCAACGCAATTGGCCATTCAAAATAAAGAGCTTTCAGTCACCTTTGAGCAGCCATCGCTTAATGATGAGATTGTGATGCAATCAAGCGATGCAGAAAGATATGCGTTTGAATCGGATGAGCGTGAAGCAGAAAACTTAAATGCTGAAGAAAACACCGATATTGAAGTAAAACTCATCACCGAAGGTAAGCCTTATCTACTTAGAAGTGGTCTCGATTTAGGCCAAGTAGATCAAGAGTTGCTGACCATGTTTATTGAAGAGGCCAATGAAATTCTGCCTGAAGTTGGTTCGGAATTACGTGCTTGGCAAGCGAATCCCAAACAGAAAGATCATCCAGATGCGTTGCAGCGCGCGCTGCATACATTAAAAGGTAGCGCCCGCATGGCTGGCCAATCTGCGTTGGGCGATGCGGTACATGAGCTTGAAGACGATGTCATTCGTTCGCTCAAGCGTAAAAATGAGGCGATTGATTTCGACAATATGTTTGTTGAGCTGGACAAAATTGGCGCCTTCTTCGATGAAACCATAGGTAATAAACCTGAAGAAGCCATTGATCAAATTAAAGTGCAAGCTGCAAAACCTTCAGGCCGTGCGACTGACAGAAAAGCACAATTTTTGCGTATGCGTGCTGATACTTTGGATAGGCTGATTAACGATGCGGGTGAGATTTCGATTATTCGCTCTCGCTTAGATAGAGAATTAACAGGCTTTAAGCAATCTTCTAATGACTTGACCGATAGTGTGACGCGTTTGCGTGGCTATTTGCGTGAGTTGGAAATTGAAGCAGAAACACAAATGCAATCACGCATGAGCATTTTGCAAGAAACCAACGAAACATTTGACCCGCTAGAGTTTGACCGGTTTACGCGCTTACAAGAGCTAACGCGTATGATTGCCGAAAGCGTGAATGACGTGGGCACAATACAAACTGGCTTGATTGCTAGTTTGGATCAATCCGAGGCGGCTTTGCAACAGCAAAACCGTATGAATCGCGATTTGCAACAAAGCTTGCTTAGCGCGCGTATGTTGCCTTTCAAGCAAATTTCGGAGCGTATGCAGCGTATTGTACGACAAACCGCTCGTGACCTTAAAAAATCTGTAGATTTACTGATTGAGGGTGAAGATACCGAAATTGACCGCAGCGTACTGGATAGACTAGGTGCGCCGCTAGAGCATTTGTTGCGTAATGCAGTTGCGCACGGCATCGAGGTGCCAGCTGAACGTCGAGCTCATGGCAAACCAGACGCTGGCAAGATCAACTTAAAAGTGCGTCAAGAAAACGACGAAATTCATATTATTGTTGCTGATGATGGCGCGGGTGTCAATTTGCAGCGAGTTAAAGAAATAGCCATTAAAAATAAATTGTTAGATGAAAATACAGAGGTAACTGAGCAAGCATTGATGTCGATTATTTTTGAAACAGGTTTTTCTACTGCTGATAAAATCTCGCAAATTTCTGGCCGAGGAGTAGGCTTAGATGTGGTGCGTAACGATGTGAGCGGCTTGGGCGGACGTGTAGATTTGAACAGTGAGTTTGGCAAAGGCTCTGCGTTTAACGTGCATTTGCCAGTCACGCTTTCAGTTACGCAAGTATTGGTGGTGCGCTCGGGCGATGCCATTTATGCCTTGCCAGTGGCTATGATTGAGCAAGCGCAAAAAATTAAACGCCTTGATTTAGTCAACGCATATAAAGCAGGCGAAATCAAGTGGGCGGACAAGCAATATCCGCTACATTATTTATCTAAATTGCTAGACCATCAAGAACATCAACCTGAAGATCATGCTTATGTTTCGGTATTATTGCTACGTAGCGCATCGTATAACATTGCGCTGCATGTGGATGAGGTGATAGGCAACAAAGAAGCAGTAATGAAGCCGATTGGTGTGCAGTTAGCGCGCGTGCCAGGCATTGTCGGCGCTACGGTGGCGGGCGATGGTAGCATTGTGCTAATTATCAACCCTGTGCAATTGGCGAATCGTGAGGTGTTAGCGGTGGGCAGTGTGGTGGTGAAAGCTACTAAAGCTAAAGCACCAAAAATAGTGGCAAAACGCCGTATATTGGTAGTGGATGATTCACTCACCATGCGTAAAGTATTAGGTCGCTTATTAGAGCGTGAAGGGTTTGAGGTGTTAGTGGCTAAAGACGGTATGGATGCGATGCAATTGCTACAAGAAACCACGCCAGATGCGATTTTAACCGACATCGAAATGCCACGTATGGATGGCTTTGGCTTGGCTCGTAATATTCGTGATGATGCACGCACGGCTAATACGCCGCTCATTATGATTAGCTCGCGCACGGCAGATAAACATCAAAATTTAGCCAGAGAAATTGGCGTCGATGCCTTCTTCGGCAAGCCGGTGCAAGATGATGAATTGATTAGTAAAGTTAACGAATTGCTGGCTTCCAAGCGAGTAGTACATTAAATAGTGCAATAAAAAACATTTTAAAAAAACCGCTAAAAGTTAGCGGTTTTTTTATTTGCATGCGGGTAAAATAGGGGCATGCAAAATTCTGCACAAAACTCTGAAAATTTAAGTCCGCAGTTCGTGCATTTGCGCTGTCACAGCGAATACTCGATTGTGGATGGCATTGTGCGGATTGAAGATTATATTGATGCGGCCAGCAAAGACGTCATGCCTGCAGTGGCGCTCTGTGATTTAAGTAATTTATTTGGTGCGATTAAGTTTTACAAAGACGCGCGTGAAAAAGGCATTAAGCCGATTTTAGGTTGCGAGCTTTGGCTAGAAAATAGCAAAAATCGTGACCAAGCGTTTCGCATTTTATTGTTGGTGCAAAGCAACGCAGGATATCTCAAACTTTGCCAATTACTGAGCCGCGCCTATTTGGAGAACCAATACCGTGGCCGAGCTGAGCTTAAACAAGAGTGGTTGAGTAGCACCGAAGGTCTAATTTTAATTTCTGGCAATGCGCAAAGCGATATTGGCACTGCCCTGCAAGCCAATAACCATGAGGCTGCTGGAGCGCTCACAAAAACATGGTCTGCGCTGTTTCCAAATCGATTTTATCTCGAAATTCAACGTACTGGCATAGATAACTCCACGCAAGAGTTCTTAATAAACAATGTCTTAAGTTTGGCTAGCCTGCACGATTTACCTGTGGTTGCGACACATCCAATCCAATTTATTTCGCCAGAAGATTTTATGGCGCACGAAGCACGCACCTGCATTTCCGAAGGTTATATGTTGGCGGATTCTCGTCGCCCAAAAAACTTTACGCCCGAGCAATATTTTAAATCGCAAGTGCAAATGTGCGCCTTGTTTGCGGATATTCCCGAAGCGCTCGCAAATACGGTGGAGATTGCAAAACGCTGTAATTTGACGATTGAGTTAGGCAAAAATTATTTGCCTAACTTCCCCACGCCCAATGGTGAAAGCCTCGATATTTACCTCACGCAACAGTCAGAGATTGGTTTAGAAGCTCGCCTACAGGTGCTTTATGCGGATGAAAAATTACGCGAGGAGAAACGCCCAGAATACGCTGCAAGATTGGCTTTTGAATGCAAAATGATCAATCGAATGGGTTTTGCGGGTTATTTTTTAATTGTAGCCGATTTTATTAATTGGGCGAAAAAAAATGGTGTACCAGTCGGCCCTGGACGTGGCTCTGGAGCTGGCTCTTTGGTGGCTTACAGCTTAAATATTACCGATTTAGATCCGCTTGCCTACAACTTACTTTTTGAGCGTTTTTTAAACCCCGATCGTGTTTCTATGCCCGATTTCGACATCGATTTTTGCATGGATGGCCGCGATCGCGTCATCGATTACGTCAAGCAAAAGTATGGCTTAGATGCAGTTTCACAAATCGCGACCTTCGGTACCATGGCGGCCAAAGCGGTGATTCGCGATGTTGGTCGCGTGCTCGATTTACCGTTTAATTTTGTTGAT
>JANMYB010000020.1:0-61808 GCA_031381645.1 Methylotenera sp. | reverse complement strand
CGTCATTCCCGCGTAGGCGGGAATCCATTGGCTTTTTTAAAATAGATTCCCGCCTACGCGGGAATGACGGGTGTGAAAAATGTTACTAAACGTGAATATTGTTCAAATTATTTGGCTGTATAAATCAGCCCAATCTTCGTTAAACGCTTCAATCAGTTTAATCTTCCAATCGCGATTCCATTTTTTAAGTTGCTTTTCACGCTGAATAGCTTCCAGCATGATTCCATGCATTTCATAATACACCAAATAATGTAGTGCATATTTTTGTGAAAACCCTTGCACAACTTCGTTCTTGTGTTGCCAAATTCGAGCAATTAAATCGCTTGTTACGCCAATATACAAGGTACCTCTGGACTTATTCGCAAGTATATAAACACAAGGCTGTTTCATGGTTTTTTAAAGTGGATTCCCGCCTACGCGGGAATGACGAATTAGAGAAATTTCACATCACCCCAACAAACTCCCGCCTATCGCCCAATCTTCCATTTTCACTTCTTCAAACACAATATAGGTATAACTAGGTGGTTTGTGCGCGTGCTTTTGCAGGATTTCGGTGATTTCTTTGGCGATTTCTTTTTTCTGTTCTTTGCTGATATTTCCAGCGAGTTTTACGTTTACGAATGGCATTTTAGTTCTCCTTTACTAACAGTGATTGAATATCCGCAAACACGTTTTCAAACATTTGCTTGGTCAAGCGTTTGGTCTGCGTGTTATAACGGCTGCAATGGTAACTATCGACCAAAATGTGGCCCTTAGCAAGTGGGTGGTTAAGCCTACGCTGGGCGCCATGGCCAAATTTATAATTCTTGCACATTGCCGACAATGAATATCAAACGTAATATTCTTAAAACAAATGCCACTGGAATCAATCATTCCAGTGCATGCCTGCAAGCCAATATCCATACGGGTTGCAGGCATGCTTAAATTAGCCATGTTTTAAAGTATTCCAAATGTCTTTTACTAGCTTTAACGTCACCGCAAGAATGAGCAGTGAAATAAAGATGGAAAGTAGCGGATCGGCTGGCTGCCAGCCTGTGAAATAAATCAACGCGCCTGCTAATATTGCGGCGACTGAGCCAAGCAAATCGCTCAGCACATGCAAAAATGCGGCGCGGCGGTTATGGTCGTTCTTATGGTTTTCGTGGTCGTCATGATGCAGTAATTTTGCCACGATAATGTTCACCACCAAGCCCGCAAATGCAATCAGCATGACGTAGCCACCAGTCACATCGTGCGGATTTTTAAGGCGGTCAATCGCCTCGACAATAATATAAATCACTACCGCAATCATGAGCACAGCGTTGATGATGGAAGCTGCGATTTCAATATGACTTTGGCCGCTTGCGTGTTTGGTGCTACTAGCCGAATGATGCGCTGCAAGCCACGCCAAACCTAGTGCGAACACGTCAGAAAACATGTGCCAAGCATCACTTAGTAGCGCAAGCGAATTCGTCCAAATGCCACTAAAAAGCTCGATAACCGCAAATACCAAAATTAAAAAAAATGGAATTGCGTAAGTATGACTAGCTTTATGCTCGTCGTGATGTTGATGCGTGTCGCTCATAGCCATGATGCTAGCGGCTATGCTCGATAAAGACAATAAAAAAGCACTCGTAAGAGTGCTTTTTTAAAACTAAATAAGTTATTGCGCTTTTTCCTTACGTTTTTCACGCATGGCGCGCATTTTATCTTTCAAAGCCTGCTTTTCGGCAGCATCAATATAGCCATCGCCATTACTGTCCATTTTTTTAAATTGCCGCTCATGCGCCTTTTCTTTCGATGCACGATATTCTTCATAACTGATTTTTCCATCACCATCGGTATCTGCTTTTGCCTTTTCCGCAGCAATTCCAAAAGGCGCAGCAGCCAGCAAACACGCGGCCAATAAAACGGTTAACTTGTTTTTCATTAATTTCTCCATTTTAATTAAACGAACATTTATAGCGAACGCCACCATGATTTATGGCACGACCGCTAGGCTATAATACACGCATGCTCAAGGCTTTCAAATGTTAAGTTATCGCCACGCTTTTCACGCTGGCAACCACGCCGATGTGTTGAAACATTATGTGTTCAGTCTCGTGTTGGATTATTTCAACCAGAAACCCAAACCTTACTGGGTTGTGGATACGCACGCAGGCGCAGGAATGTACGCGCTTGGCGGAGAGTTTGCACAGAAAAATGCAGAGTTTGAAACAGGCATTGCAAGGTTAGTTGCAGCGAAAAATCTGCCAGAGTCGCTCGAAAAATTCTTAATAAATATCAAAAGTTTTAATGAAAACAATCGCTTAAATTTTTACCCTGGCTCACCAAAAATTGCAGAAAAATTTTTACGCGCTGACGATAAATTGCGCTTATTTGAGCTGCACCCGAGCGATTGCAAATTATTGATTGAAAATTTTAGTGGTCGCGGTCGCCAAACCAAAATTGAAAAGCAAGATGGTTTTGCTGGCATTAAAGCTTGTTTGCCGCCACCGACCAAACGCGCTGTGGTACTCATCGACCCGCCATATGAGCTAAAAGACGATTATTTACGCGTGGTCGATTGCATTCAAGATAGCTTAAAGCGCTTTGCGACTGGCACTTATTTGATTTGGTATCCGCTATTACAGCGCACAGAACCCACAACTATGATTAAAGATTTAATGCACTTAAATGCACCAAATTGGTTACACGTAAGCATGAACATCCATGCGCCTTCTAGCGAAGGCTTTGGCATGCACGGCAGTGGTTTATTTATTGTGAATCCACCTTATACCTTGCCGAAAATTTTAGAAAAAACCATGCCAATTTTGACGCAATTATTAAGCTTGGATGAAACCGCAACTTTCCAACTCACAAGTCAAATTAATTAGGTTAAAATACGGCAACTTTTTACAAACGAACTTTTACGAACGGACGATGACATGCAAGCCAAACCAAGCGCAAACGAATACAAACAAGGTAGCATTATGACCAATATTTTGTTCGGCAGTCGCTGGCTACAACTGCCACTTTATTTGGGTTTAATCGTCGCGCAGGCCGTGTATGTTTTTCACTTTGGTGTCGAGCTGACGCACTTGGTGGAAAAAGTACCGCACCTGAAAGAAGCCGATATCATGTTGATTGTATTGGGTTTAATTGACGTGGTGATGATTTCTAACTTGCTGATTATGGTGATTGTTGGCGGTTACGAAACCTTTGTTTCACGCCTTAATTTGAGCGGTCACCCAGACGAACCCGATTGGCTTTCGCACGTAAACGCGAACTTGTTAAAGGTAAAATTGGCGACAGCGATTATTGGTATTTCGTCGATTCACTTGCTAAAAACGTTTATCAACGCCGAAAATTTGACCGATAAAGTATTACTTTGGCAAACCGTGATTCACATGACGTTTGTATTCTCGGCGGTTGCCATTGCGTATATCGATAAACTAATGACCCGCGCTGACGAAAAGCACTAAAACCAACCGACCTGTACCAGTTCTTGGCATCACCATTCTCGCTAAGTGCTAAAGCACTAAGTCGAATGCGAAACCCGCATGGATATTGGCTTGCAGAGCATCTTTTTAAACCTATGTCATTTCTGCAATCGGAATAACTTTTTTGCCGTTGCTTAAAGTATCCAACGCGGCTTTGTATTCGGTCATTTGGTCAAAGTTTAAATATTTATAAATATTCGCCACGTCACTCAATTTAGTGCCGACGGTTTCCATATATTCTGCGTGACTTGGCATGCGGCCAAGTTTGGCGCACACCGCCGCCAACTCGGCTGAACCCAAGTAAACACGGGCATCTCGACCCATACGATTATCAAAATTACGTGTCGAAGTTGAGAAGACTGTCGCTTTATCCGCTACACGCGCTTGGTTGCCCATGCACAACGAGCAACCTGGCACCTCAGTACGCGCACCTGCAATGCCAAACACCGAATACACGCCTTCATCACGCAATTGTGCTTCATCCATGCGCGTCGGCGGCGCAATCCACAAACGGGTTGGAATATTGCCCGTGCCTTCCAACACTTTCGCCGCAGCGCGATAATGGCCGATATTGGTCATGCAACTGCCGATAAACACTTCGTCAATTTTATCGCCAACAACGGCTGACATCGGCTTAATGTCATCAGGGTCATTCGGACAAGCCACCAGTGGTTCCTTGATGTCATTCAAATTAATCTCAATCACATGCGCATATTCGGCATCCGCATCGGGTTGCAGCAACTCAGGTTTCGCTAACCACGCTTGCATGTTGTCGATGCGACGTTGCAAAGTGCGCGCATCTTCGTAACCACTTTCTATCATGCTTTGCATCAGCACGATATTGGAGTTTAAAAATTCAATCACTGGCGCTTTATCCAAAAGTACCGTACAGCCATTGGCAGAACGCTCGGCAGAAGCATCAGCAAACTCAAACGCTTGCTCTACTTTTAAATCTGGCAAACCTTCTATCTCTAAAATACGGCCGTTAAATACGTTCCTTTTGCCCGTTTTACCAACCGTTAAAGTGCCTTCTTGTATCGCCGCGTAAGGGATTGCATTCACCAAATCGCGCAACGTAACGCCAGGCTGCATTTTGCCTGTAAACCGCACTAATACTGATTCTGGCATATCCAGCGGCATCGCACCCGTGGCGGCAGCAAACGCTACCAAGCCAGAACCCGCTGGGAACGAAATACCAATCGGGAAGCGCGTATGTGAATCGCCACCTGTACCAACGGTATCAGGTAATATTAATCTGTTTAACCACGAATGAATAATGCCGTCACCTGGGCGCAAAGTAACGCCGCCACGGCTACTCATAAACTCTGGCAATTCGTGCTGTAACTTAATATCTACAGGTTTTGGGTAAGCCGCGGTGTGGCAAAAACTTTGCATCACTAAATCGCTACTAAAACCCAAGCAAGCAAGCTCTTTCAGCTCATCGCGCGTCATGCCCCCCGTGGTGTCTTGCGAGCCCACAGTGGTTGCTTTTGGCTCACAATAAGTGCCGGGGCGAACACCTGTGCCTTCTGGCAATCCGCATGCACGACCGACCATTTTTTGAGCAAGCGTGTAGCCCTTGCTGGACGCGACTTCTGGCGTTGCTTTAATAAAAATATCCGTCTCTTTTAAGCCCAAAGCTTTGCGCGCATTCGCCGTTAAGCCACGGCCAATAATTAACGGAATACGGCCACCTGCTCGCACTTCATCGGGCATGGTGACTGGCGAAAGCGTGAAAGTTGAAAGCATTTCGCCCGCCTCATTCAACACTTTTCCTGCATAAGGTTCAATGGTAATCACGTCACCAGTTTTTATTTCAGACACATCACATTGAATCGGCAACGCGCCAGAATCTTCCGCCGTGTTAAAAAAGATAGGCGCAATTTTTCCGCCTAAAATCACGCCGCCAGTGCGTTTATTCGGGATGTTTGGGATGTCGTTACCCATAAACCATTGCAACGAATTGATTGCTGATTTGCGTGAGGAGCCCGTACCGACGATATCGCCGACATATACCAGCGGTAAGCCTTTGGCTTTGAGTTTTTCGATTAAATTTAGCCCATCTGGAATTTTATTCACCAGCATAGCTTTGGCATGTAGCGGAATATCCGGGCGGCTCCAAGCCTCTTGTGCGGGGCTTAAATCGTCGGTATTAGTTTCGCCATCGACTTTAAATACCACCATTTTAATTTTATCGGCAAGTTTAGGTTTTGCAGTAAACCACTCTGCATTCGCCCAGCTTTCCATCAATTTTTTCGCATGTGGGTTGCCTGCTTTTATTAGTACATCCACATCATGGAAAGCATCGAACATCAAAATTGTGGTGCTTAATGCGGTCACCGCATGCGTCGCCATTGGTGTCTCTAGCAGTTTCACCAGCGCTTGCACGTTGTAGCCACCCAGCATGGTGCCAAGTAATTGCAAGGCTTTTTCGGGAGAAATTACAGGCGATTTTGCGTTGCCATTCGCCACATCGGCCAAAAATGCCGCTTTCACATAAGCCGCTTGATCCACACCCGCTGGTGTGCGATTTTCAAGCAAATCCAAAAGCAAAACTTCATCAGATTTTGGTGGATTTTTTAGCAAATTAACCAGCAAAGCCACCTGCTCAGCATTCAACGGCAATGGGGGTAATTGTTGTGCAGAACGTTCTTGCACGTGGGTTTGATAAGCTTTTAACATCTTCTACTCTTCAAAATTAATTATTTACTACTTTCGGAATAAAACTCTTTTGCAAACGGAATTGGGCAGCCCCCGCCTAACGATTGTACTTCCCACCTATCCAACACAGCTTTTTGGTAATCTTTGCCATATTTTTGCGCTAGAAAAGCACGCACTTCGGTTACATCGGCAAAGCCATTTTTGTCGGTATCCATAATCACGATATTATCTTCAACACTAGGTCCGATATACTTGCCAGCGCTATCGGTTAGATAGCCTAACAAGCTTTCTGCGCTTGCAGACGAATTGCTAAATGCAAAGAAAATTAACGCGAGAATTTTAAAAGTTTTCATACAACAATTATGACTGAAATTAGCAAGTAAAGTGCAATCTACTCGAGCACCTTGATTTCTATTGTTTTATGCGCAATTTTTTGTTTCCACTCGGCAGGGCCAGTTTTGTGTACGGCGTCGCCATTTGCGCTCACAGCAACGGTCACGGGCATATCCACCACCTCAAATTCATAAATCGCTTCCATGCCTAAATCTGCAAAGGCGACCACGCGGGATTTTTTAATGGCTTTGCTCACCAAGTACGCCGCACCGCCCACTGCCATTAAATAAACCGATTGATGTTTTTTAATGATGGCTAATGCCTCATCGCCGCGCTCCGCTTTGCCGATAGAGCCCAGCAAACCAGTATTTAGCATGGTTTCAGTGTAATCATCCATTCTTGTTGCTGTAGTGGGTCCTGCGGGGCCAACTGCTTCATCGCGCACCGCATCGACTGGACCAACGTAATAAATAAACCTATTGGTAAAATCGACTGGTAGTTTTTCGCCTTTGGCTATCATGGTAGATATTCTTTTATGTGCCGCATCGCGGCCCGTATAAAGCTTTCCTGTCAATAAAAGCGTTTCTCCCGCAGCCCAAGTTTGGGTTTCGTTTTTAGTCACAGTTTCCAAATTTATGCGTTTCGCATTCGCGCTTGGTGACCAATGCACGTCTGGATAAGCGCTGATGTCTGGAGGCGTGAATTCTGCTGCTCCGCTACCATCCAGCGCAAAATGAATATGCCGCGTGGCTGCGCAATTGGGGATAATCGCCACTGGCAAGCTCGCTGCATGCGTTGGATAATCCAAAATTTTCACATCCAATACCGTCGTCAAGCCGCCTAAACCTTGCGCGCCAATACCTAAATTATTCACTTTCTCGTAAATTTCTAGGCGTAACTCTTCTAGTCTATCACTCGCACCCTTTTGCTTAAGCTCGTGCATGTTAATCGGCTGCATCAATGATTCTTTGGCTAAAATCATCGCTTTTTCTGCGCTACCACCTATACCTATGCCCAACATACCAGGCGGGCACCAACCTGCACCCATGGTAGGCACAGTTTCCAGCACCCAGTCCACAATGCTGTCATTCGGGTTGAGCATCGCCAGTTTGGCTTTATTTTCGCTACCGCCACCTTTTGCCGCGATACTCACTTCTACTTTATCGCCATGCACTAATTCCACATGTGTCACAGCAGGCGTATTGTCTTTGGTGTTTTTACGCGCGCCAGCGGGGTCGTTCACGATTGAAGCTCTAAGCGTATTCTCTGGCAACAAATAGGCACGGCGTACGCCTTCGTTCACCATCTGCTCTAAAGTCAAGTCGCCTTCAAACCGAACATGCATGCCAACTTTAACAAACGCAACCACAATGCCAGTATCCTGACAAATCGGGCGCTTACCCTCCGCACACATGCGCGAATTGGTGAGAATTTGCGCGATTGCATCTTTTGCCGCAGGTGATTGCTCAAGCTTATACGCCGCGCCCAAGGCGTTAATATAATCCGCAGGGTGATAGTACGAAATGTATTGCAAAGCAGTGGCAATGCTTTGTATAAAATCTTCTTGTTTGATAATGTTCATCTTGAGCTTTTGGCTGTCGCAATGCTAGGTGTAATGTCTTTACGCAAGATTTTACCATTCTTGGTGCGCGGAAAATCATGCGCGAGGTAAATGGTTTTTGGCGCTTTGTAAGCAGCTAGATGTTGCTTACCAAAACTGGCCAAGTCATCTGGGGTTGTAGTTGAATCAGGTTTTAGTATCACGTAACATACTACCAGCACTTTGTCTTTTTCTAACTCTTCTCCAATTGCTGCGCAATCCGCCACATCGGGGTGACCTTTATACACGCGCTCTATCTCGTAAGGCGATACGCGATAGCCAAAACTTTTAATAATGTCATCTTTACGGCCTAAAAACCAAATATAACCATCTGTATCATATTTGGCGTAATCTCCCGTGAAAAAGTAGTTATCGTGCTTGTATTTTGCCGTTTCTTCGTCTAAATTCCAGTAGCATAAAAATATACCAGGGTCATCTAAGGGCACACTAATCATGCCCTCTTCGCCTATTGCAACTTCTTCAAGCGTTTCTGGGTTCAGCAATTTGATGTTATGGCCAGGTTGTGGGAAACCCGCAGAGCCTGGACGGATTGGCCTAAATTGACTTTGGCTTAAGTAGTATGAAAATTCGCTCATTCCTACCGCTTCATAAATATCCACGCCAAAGCGTGTCTTCCATTGGTTTAACACTTCGTCCGACAAGTGCTCGCCCGCGCTCATATAATGGCGCAAGCTAGGAATGTCGTCCTGCGTCGCTTCTGTTTTCTGCAGTATTTGGCGATAAATCGTCGGCACGCCAATAAAGATTGTGGCTTGATGCTTTTGAATAAGGTTTAACCAAACTTGCGCGTCATTTTTCCCTTCGTGCACAATCACAGTTTTGCCTAAGTAAAGCGGATCCATCAAGCCAGAACCTAAAACATAGGTCCAATTAAACTTACCCGAATGCATAATACGATCATGGCTGTCTGAATAGTTAAACCAATACTGTGCGGCAGGCTGGCGACCAAGCAGAGCGCGGTGTGCATGTAATACACCTTTGGGGTAGCCTGTGGTACCACTGGTATAAACCAAATATGCGGGATCGTCCGCTTTAGTTTTATAGGCTGATGCACCAGCCAAAGTTTCATTTAAACTTTTTTCTAAACTCATTACATTCAAGCAACCATGCGATGGCACAAAAGCCGTCTGCGATAATAGAATATGTGATAAATTGGGGGTGTCTCGCAGATTCTCCACCAGCTGCTGTTCCATGTTCAGCCAAGCAGTCGCGTCGGTCACCAGTACGCTGGCGCCTGAGTCTTTTGCCAAGTAAGCCACTTCTTCAGCGGTTAAAAGTGTAGAAGTCGGCACCGCAATTGCGCCCATTTTCATCGCGCCCAAAAACGCGATTGGGTAATCTAAACTATTAGGCAAGCGAATCAGCACACGCTCACCGACTTGCACGTTTAAATTACGCAACAATTGCGCAAATTGGTCGGTTTTATGTGCCAGCTCAGTAAATGTGATTTGTGAAGTGCCGAGTGTGTCGTCTTCAACAATCATGGCAATATTATTAGCTTGCGGCGTGCCTAGATGCATATCGCTACAAGCCTCGCCTATATTGAAGTGCAGGGGTATGCTCCATTGCCATTCGGGGAAATTTTCAAACTTTTGTGTCATTTAACTTTTATCATTTCATTTGTATCAAATTGATGAACTTGTCATTACGGGCTTGACCCGCAATCTGACTAATTTTACGAGATTCTGACTTTCGTCAGAATGACAGCAATTACAGCAAAACCCCATAGGGCCAATTTTGGCGCACAACTTGTTCTGGCAATTGCTCTAAAACATGCACTGCAAACTCTATATCCACCGTTTTTAAGGCGTGTAACGCGTGTGCGCGCAACAAGGTTTGGAGAGCCTTACCAAACATCGGCGGATCCAACATTTCGCCTTCAAACTTAATCGCGCCACCGTGCAGCGCATCCGTCTCAATTGCAGCTTTTAAAATGCGTACTTTTTGCGCGACATCCACCGGCGATGGCGTATAAGCGGTTTTGCACAAGTGAATGTGGCCAGGATGAATGACCTGCTTGCCGGTGAGTCCCATGGCGGCTTCTTGGCAGGCATGTTTATACACAATGCGCGATTCATTATCACCATGTAAATCCAGCCAGCGGCGCACATCGTGCGGCTCTAAAAACTTCTCCGGCATGGCGTTCGCACCAATCAGCGTTTCCACGCCACCAATAACGCCTTTACCTGCAATGCGCGACTCAAACATCAGATGATTCATGTAAAACTGCAGCTCATCAATCCAGCCCTCGGGAGTGATGTGAATGCCCATGGCTTTAGAGAAATCATGGATACCAAACACCACATGTTTCACCGTGCTGTATTGCATGAGTTCAGGCGCGATTTTGAGCGATTTTGGATGCTCGATAATCGGCTGAATGGTAATTTGTGGATTCACGTTCAATAATAAACTCGACAAATCACGCACCTCGGCCGCGCCATACACTTCACCCGCTTTAGCCAACATTACCACATCGATAAACTCGCCCATATCTCGCACCAGCTGCATATCCAGCTCGTACTCATCGGTGCGGAACGAATTCACACGCAATGCGATCGTCACCTGCGTGTTCACTTTGCGTAGTTCTGGCAGCGCTTGCCGCAACAAATCGCGGCTCATTACTTTTTGGCGACAACCGTCTTCCAAGTCAAAAATTAAAGTGTGCGCAATAGTATGATGCGCATGCTTTTTCATGCGCGCAGAAGCCTGCTCCATATCCTCATAAATACCCAAACTGGGCGCGTATTTTACAGGTGGATAATACAGTTGAATGCCAGGCCAGTAATCGCCTAAAGGATTGGTGGTGGTTAATTTTTCACTCATTTTTTACCTTTTTTATATGCTCTGGAAGCCAATGTCTATGAGGTATGCAGGTTATGCAATTTATCCATAATCGATTGCTGTGCAACGCTTTTTAAGTGTAAATTCTTAAACTGCAACGCGTTCCACAAATCGTTATCTGGCATCTCAAGCATCTCATCAAAAGCCTGTAACTCGCGCAAAGTCAGGTGATTAAAATGCTGCGCAATAAAGCGCTGCAACACAATATCCAACTCCAACATACCACGCCTGCAGCGCCATGCTAATCGACGTTGTTCCGCATCCTTCATGTTTTCTGCATTTAACATTTATAAACTTCTAATTGGTATCGATTTTTTAGCAACTTTTGTCTCGCGTGCACGTTCAATTTTTAAATCCTTAATATTGGCAATCGCCGCATTCGGGTTGAGTTTTTTCGGGCACACTTCCACGCAATTCATGATGTTATGGCAGCGATACAAACGATAAGGATCTTCTAAGTTTTCCAAGCGATCTTCGGTCGCTTGATCTCGCGAATCCATGATAAAGCGATTAGCTTGCAGCAAGCCAGCTGGGCCGACAAACTTATCTGGATTCCACCAAAAACTTGGACAAGACGTAGTACATGCGCCGCATAAAATACACTCATAAAGTCCATCCAGTTTCGCGCGATCTTCTGGGCTTTGCAGGCGCTCAGTTTCTGGCAGCGGATCATTATTGACCAAGTACGGTTTTACTGAGTTGTAGTGCTCAAAAAACTGCGTCATATCTACGACTAGGTCACGTATCACAGGCAAGCCAGGCATAGGCCGCAGCGTAATTGGTTGCTCCAAATCTGCCAGTTTGGTAATGCATGCCAAACCATTCTTTCCGTTGATATTCATGGCATCACTACCACACACGCCTTCTCGGCACGATTTACGCAAACTCAAGGTGTCGTCATGCTCTTTAATGCGAATCAGCGCATCCAGCAACATGTGGTCTTCGTCATGCAATTCGATGTCGTAATCCTGCATGTAGGGTTTTTTATCGACGTCGGGGTTGTAACGGTAAATTGAAAATTTCATATTAATACACCCGTTTTTTCGGCTCAAAAGATTCTACAGTGAGCGGTTTTAAGCGCACCGGATTATAAGTTAACATATTGTTTTGTTTGGTAAAAAGTGAATGTTTGAGCCAATTTTTGTCATCGCGCTCAGCAAAGTCCTCTCGCGCATGTGCACCGCGACTTTCGGTACGTGCATTGGCAGCATGCATGGTCGCAACGGCAGATTCAATCAAATTATCCAACTCCAGCGCCTCAACACGTGCGGTGTTAAAGACTTGGCTTTTATCTTTAATAATTAAGTGCTGAATACGCTGGGCGACCGCATCAATTTCGCCAACGCCTGTTGCCAATAAATCGGGAAAGCGGAACACACCACAATGCGTTTGCATGGTTTTGCGCATCGCATCGCCCACTTCAGCGACATTTTCTCCACTTGCATTTTCTAAGCGCGCAATACGCGCCAAAGTTGCATCTGTAGCGTTCACAGGCATAGGTTTGTGCGTGTTATTTATTTTGATGGCAGCCACCATATGGTCGCCCGCCGCTTTGCCAAAAACAACCAAATCCAACAGCGAATTTGAGCCTAAACGATTGGCGCCATGCACCGAAACGCAAGCGCATTCGCCCACTGCATACAATCCATTTACAGGCACTTCACCTTCCAAAACGACTTGACCGTCCAAATTGGTCGGGATGCCACCCATCATATAGTGAGCGGTTGGCACGACTGGGATTGGGTCGTGAATTGGATCGACATTGGCAAATGTTTTGGCTATTTCGCGTATGCCAGGCAGACGCTTATTTATTATATCTTCACCTAAATGATCCAATTTCAAATGCACCGCGTCTTTATTTTTTCCGACGCCACGGCCTTCCTTAATTTCAGTCGCTGAAGCACGCGCAATCACGTCACGACTGGCTAAATCTTTAGCGTGCGGCGCATAACGCTCCATAAAACGTTCGCCTTCAGAATTTACCAAATAACCGCCCTCGCCGCGCACGCCTTCAGTGATCAATACGCCCGCATGCAACACACCCGTTGGGTGAAACTGCCAAAACTCCATGTCTTGTAAAGGCAAGCCAGCACGCGCCGCCATGCCGAGGCCATCGCCCGTGTTAATAAACGCGTTGGTGCTAGCTTGAAAGATACGTCCCGCACCGCCTGTGGCCAACAGCGTGGTTTTGGCCTGAAAAATATGCACTTCACCAGTTTCAATTTCCAGCGCAATCACCCCCAGTACGTCGCCATCATTATCACGAATCAAATCGAGCGCAAACCACTCCACAAAAAAGTTGGTATTGGCTTGAATGTTGCGCTGATACAAAGTGTGCAACATGGCGTGGCCAGTACGGTCGGCCACCGCGCAAGTGCGCGAAATGGGCGTTTCGCCAAAATTTTGCGTCATGCCTCCAAATGGGCGTTGAAAGATTTTGCCGTTTTCTAAGCGATCGAAAGGCATACCAAAATGCTCTAGCTCTATAATCGCTTTTGCCGCATTTTTGCACATAAACTCAATCGCATCTTGGTCACCCAAAAAGTCCGAGCCTTTGATGGTGTCGTACATGTGCCACAACCATTTATCCTCCGCCACATTGCCCAGCGCCGCTGCAATACCACCCTGTGCTGCCACCGTATGCGAGCGCGTGGGAAAGACTTTTGACAACACCGCCACTTTAACGCCAGCCTGCGCTAACTGAAGAGACGCGCGCAAACCAGCACCGCCGCCGCCAATAATCACTGCATCAAATTTGTGCGTTTTTAAACTCATAATTTCCACAAAATAATTGAAATCCAAACCAAATAAATCACTAGCAAAATATCCACAATAACTTGCAAAACTGCACGTAATTTTTTGTTAAAAATATAATCCTTAAACACATCACTCACGCCCAGCCAAGCGTGCATGAATAGGCTCAAAAAGAACCACCAAGTCGCAACACGCATCCAAGATGCTGCAAACAGTGCTCGCCAATCCGCATGGTTATTGGGCTGCAGGATAGCCAATATAATGATGAGCAGTACAATATAAGTCGCCATGATGACAGCAGTTAAACGCTGAGAAAGCCACAAACGCATGCCAGGGTATTTATTGGTAAGTAATTGAATAATCACAAAAAATTACCAAATCACGAACGCAAAAATGAGTACTGAAAAGCCTACCAACCACAACACCACTCGGCCAGAAAAACGCGCTTTTTGCAGCGAAGTCATCCAATGAATGTCTTGCAATAAATGACGAATGCCCGCAAAAAAGTGGTGAAAAAATGCCCAAGATAAACCAATCAAAATGAGCTTAACAAACCAAGTGTCAAGCAAGTTTACGAGCGCTGCGTAGCTTTCTGGCGAGCTTACTGAAGTTTGAAAAGCCAATATAATCAAAGGCAAAGCCAAAAAAAGCGCCATGCCAGATGCGCGATGTAGAATCGACACTACCGCGTTTATCGGCAAGCGAATAGTAAATAAATTCAGGTTTTTGGGGCGCTGTTTTTGCATAATTTTGGATATATTACTCGTTAACAGCTTTTGTAACTGCGCCAGAAACTCGCGCCAATAAACGCTTATCGAACGGTTTAGGAATAATGTATTCTTTGCCAAATTTTAGTTCGGTTAAGTTATAAGCTTGCAAAACATCGGCCGGCACTGGTTCTCGCGCAAGCTCACTCAAAGCACGCGCCGCAGCGACTTTCATTTTCTCGGTAATTTGCTTGGCTTTTGCGTCTAGCGCGCCGCGAAACAAGTAGGGAAAGCACAATGCGTTATTGACTTGATTTGGGAAATCGCTACGACCTGTCGCCATTAAAATATCGTCACGAATTTTAAATGCTTCACTCGGCAAGATTTCAGGATCTGGGTTGGCCAGCGCAAATATAATTGGATTTTTCGCCATGCCATTTACTAAGTTAGCATCCAGCGCATTTTTGGCAGAAACGCCAATAAACACGTCACTGCCAGGCATCGCATCAGCCAATTTTTTTGCACCTCCTGGCGCAATTGCCAACTCGCGATTGTTGTCGTGTAAATCTGGCCTGTCGCTTGTTAACACGCCCGTTCTATCTACCATAATAATGTTGGTAGCACCCATCAATTTAAGCAACTTTGCGCATGAGCAACCTGCCGCTCCGGCGCCTAAAAAAACAATTTTTGCGGTCGGCAATGTTTTACCTTGAATCTCTAGTGCATTTAATAACGCACCCGCTACAATCACTGCAGTGCCGTGTTGATCATCATGAAAAACTGGTATATCCAAGCGTTTCTTAAGCTCATTTTCAATGTAGAAACAATGCGGTGCAGCAATATCTTCTAAATTAATACCGCCAAACGTGGGCGCAATATTCACCACTGTTTGAATAAACTCATCTGGTGAGCTGGCGTTGATTTCAATATCAAACACATCAATACCTGCAAATCTTTTAAACAACACAGCCTTGCCTTCCATCACTGGCTTGCTGGCTAGTGCACCCATATTGCCTAACCCTAATACCGCAGTTCCGTCAGTAATCACAGCGACTAGATTGCCTTTGTTGGTGTATTTATAAGCGTTGGCGGGGTCTGCATTGATTTCCAACACTGGCGCGGCCACACCTGGTGTGTAGGCCAGTGATAAATCATCCTGAGTAGCGCAAGGTTTAGAGGATTCGACACTCAATTTGCCAGGAATCGGAAATTGGTGGTAATCGAGCGCACGTTTTTTTAAGTCGTCCATTTTCTACCTTTTTTCATAATTTTTTATTTAACTTTTTAGTGCTTTTCAAAATCTTTCAAAAGCACTTACTCTAGCTCCGACATGTAATGATGATCATCGGTTAAGCAGAGGCCAAGTCTCCACTCCATAGGCTTATCGCCGTAAGTGTAGGATACACGTTCAATGCTCAACAAAGGCGCACCAAACTTTAAATGCAACGCTTCTGCCACTTCTTTGGTGGCTGCCACTGCGGTCAACCGCTCTTCGGCGCGTATCATGCGGATGCCATACTCCGTCTCATACATGCTATACAGCGAGCCATTATTTTCTTCTATCCTAGTCGCATTCAAACCCTTAAACGGCGACGCTGGCACGATAACATGATCATATATTAAAGGACGACCAGAAAAAGTAAGTAAGCGCTTTACTTCAATCAATGCGGAACCCGCTTTTAATTCTAGAATTTTAGCGATGTTGTTATCAGCTTTGGTCTTGGTGCAAGAAAGCAACTCATTTTGCAACACTTCTTTATGTCCATCCACCGCGGTTAAGCGTAAAAAACGCAACTTAATGCCTTCTTCATTATGTGTGGCAACAAAAGTGCCTTTGCCTTGACGACGAATTAAAATATTCTCGCCTGCAAGGCTATCTATAGCTTTGCGCACTGTGCCTTGGCTGACTTTATATCGGGCAGCTAGGTCAATTTCGCTTGGAATCATATCGCCAGGGCGCCATTCCCCACCAATTAAGCTCTGCGTAAGCAAGACTTTAATTTGGTCATATAGCGGCCTATAGCTAGGAGAGTTAAACGCTTTATCTGACATAGTATTTAGCAAGGTAGCAATTACAATTATTTAGAATAATTTAATTAAAACATATCAAATAAAAATAGTCTAGTGTTTTATATCTTATATAAGACATAAGATATTTGTTGACAGCAAAACAATGCCGTCTATATAATCGCTTAAAACTAAATCTTATAACTTTAATTAAGCCTAATTTATGGAACTTTGTTTTCGTCCTCGTCGCTCTGCTCTTTATGTGCCTGGTTGCAACCAGCACTACTTGGATCGCGCGCGCACCTTGCCTGCTGACGCGGTGATTCTCGATTTGGGTGATCCGATTTTGGTGGCCGCCAAGGTTGAATCGCGTAATAACATTGTTGCCGCAGTAAAACAAGGTGGCTATGGCTCACGTGAAGTGATAGTGCGCGTGAATAATCTCGATTCTATCTGGGGTCATGACGACATTAAAGCAGTAGCCAACATTGGAGCAGATGCGATACTTTTTCCAAATATAGAATCTGCCGAGCACGTGCATACCGCGCTGAAGCTTTTAGATGAGGCTGGTGGCAGCCACATGCCAATTATGGTAATGATAGAAAGCCCGATAGCGGTCTTAAACGCCAAGGAAATCGCCGCAGCCAGCGACCGTATTGTGTGCATGATGATGGCAACTAGCGATTTAACTTCTCAATTACACGCACGCGTGACGCACGAGCAGAGCGCGATTCTGACAGCGCTTTCCCTAGTGATTTTAGCCGCGCGGGCATATGGCCGCTGCGTGGTAGATGGCATTACCAGCGACTTTAAAAACATGCACTCATTTGAGTATGCCTGCCGCATAGGTCGTGATTTAGGCTTTGATGGAAAAACGCTAGTGAGTCCTTCACAAATTGCCTATAGCAATGATGCTTATACGCCAAAAAACAGCGAAGTTGCCGAAGCGCGCGAAATTATCGCCGCCCTGCAAGCGGCTAACGACGCTGGTCTTGGCACGGTGGTTGTAAAAGATAAGTTGGTAGAACACCACCACATTAAAGCAGCAGAACGTTTATTAAAACTGCATGACATGATTGCAGAGCTAGAAGAAGAATACGTTTAATGGCTACTTCCAATAAAATTAATACTGGCCGTTTTTTTGAAGACTTCATTATGAATGAAGTGATTCAACACGCCACGCCCCGTACAATAACCGCTGGTGATTGCGCGCTTTATATCGCGCTTACTGGATCGCGCAACGCATTACATTGTAGCGAACCTTTTGCACAAAGCTTAGGCTATAAAGCTACGCCCGTGGATGATTTGCTCGCATTTCATATCGCGTTTGGTAAAACCGTACCTGACATTTCAGTCAATGCAGTCGCAAATTTAGGCTATGCAGATGTAAGATTTATACAACCTGTTTTTGTTGGCGATACGCTTTCAACCTCTAGCCAAGTCATTGGTTTAAGGCAAAACTCTAATGGGAAAAGCGGTGTCGTATATGTGCGTTCAACTGCGGTAAATCAGCGTAACGAACCCGTATTAAGCTGGGTACGTTGGGTGATGGTACACAAAAGCGACTTGAACAGAGTCGCGCCAATGACGGTGGTTCCAACATTACCGAGTTTTGTCGCACCTGAAAACCTGAGCATTCCAGCCAACTTTTCTGCCAAAAGCTTTGATACTAAAGTGACTGGCAGCCAATATTTTTGGGAAGATTACCAAGCGGGTGAGCGTATCAATCATGCGGCTGGTATGACAATTAATCCTGCAGACCACACGCTTGCAACACGACTTTATCAAAACAATGCACGTTTGCATTTTGATGATTTTGTCATGCAGTCCTCAAGCTTCGGCCAGCGCTTAGTCTATGGCGGCGTGGTAATTTCGCTATGTCGCGCACTTAGTTTTGAAGGCTTGGAAAACGCCATTTCAATATTAGCCATTAACGCGGGAACACATGCGAACCCTAGCTTTGCTGGCGATACGATTTACACCATAACTGAAGTGATTGACACATGGGCTTTGCCGAGTAAAGACATTGGCGCATTGCGTTTACGCATGGTTGGTATAAAAAATATGTCTCCAACAGAAATGACTGAGATTAAAGCCGATGCGGGTTATCACCCTAATGTGGTGCTCGACCTTGATTGCACTGTGGCAATGCCACGTAGAGGAAATAAGTGATGGTACATCCAAATGATGCATTATTCGGCGGCGAAAAACCGTTCCCACTCATCCCCGCTTGCGAACACTTTGCGGGTAGCGAAAAGCTCATCTTAAAAGCACTTGCCCTGCAAGACAGTGTCGGCGCGGTATTTGACATTACTTGCGATTGTGAAGATGGCGCGGCTTCTGGTCAAGAACGTGAACACGCCGAGATGATTGTGCGTGTGTTAAGTTCTGACACCAATGTGCACAAAATGGCTGGCGCACGCATACACGATTACACGCACCCTGCTTGGAAACTCGATATTGATATTTTAGTAGCTGGCGCAGGTAAGTTATTGAGTTACATCACTATCCCCAAATGCACAGACATCGCACAGGCCAAAGAAATGATTACTTACATTCAAAAAGCGGCCACTTTTGCGGGTATTGAACGGGTAATTCCTGTGCATATTTTAATCGAGACGCACGGCGCGTTAAACCAAGTGCATGAAATCGCCAAATTGCCGTGGGTGCAAGTGCTGGATTTCGGCTTGATGGATTTTGTCAGCGCACATCACGGCGCGATTCCTGCATCCGCCATGCGTAGCCCTGGCCAATTTGAGCACCGTTTATTAGCGCGTGCAAAAGCCGAGGTAGTAGCGGCGGCGCTTGCCAACGGCGTAGTGCCAGCACACAACGTGACACTGGATTTAAAAAACGTAGAAACGACTTTTAGCGATGCTACAAGAGCGCGAAATGAGTTCGGTTTTATGCGCATGTGGAGTATTTATCCTACGCAAATTCAAGCAATTGTTGATGCAATGAAACCTAATTATGACGAAGTGACTGATGCAGCGAACATTCTGCTAGCCGCACAGCAAGCTGATTGGGGGCCGATTCAATATGCAGGCGAGTTGCACGACCGCGCAACTTATCGCTATTTTTGGGAGGTGTTGCAAAAAGCCAAACTAACCATGACGACAATTCCAGACGAAGCTGTTCAGGCATTTTTTAGCTAGGCAAAATTATGACAAAACCAATCTCTGCTGGCGCGCGCTTTCGAGCCGCAGTAACCGCCGAAAAACCGCTACAAATTATCGGTGCGATTAACGCTTATCACGCCATGCTCGCTACTCAGAGTGGCTTCCAAGCTATTTATTTATCAGGTGGTGGCGTGGCTGCTGGCTCGCTCGGATTGCCAGATTTAGGCATTTCTACACTGGAAGATGTTTTAATTGATGTGCGTCGCATTACCGATGCAGTCGATACGCCATTGCTGGTGGATATTGATACTGGCTGGGGCAGCGCATTTAATATTGCGCGCTCCGTAAAAAGCGTGATTAAAGCGGGTGCGGCTGCCTTACATATTGAAGACCAAGTTTCGGCAAAGCGTTGCGGACACCGCCCCAATAAAGCCATTGTGAGCTTAGACGAAATGGTCGACCGCGTGAAAGCCGCAGTCGATGCAAGAACTGACTCGGAATTCGTCATCATGGCGCGCACTGACGCATTGGCGGTTGAAGGCTTACAATCTGCTATCGATCGCGCCTGTGCTTGCGTTGAAGCAGGTGCAGATATGATTTTTCCCGAAGCGATTACTGAACTTGGCATGTATAAACAATTTGTCGATGCGGTAAAAGTGCCCGTGTTAGCAAACATTACCGAGTTTGGCAGCACGCCCTTATTTACTCTGGATGAACTTGCGAGCGCAGATGTGAGCATGGTGTTGTATCCGCTTTCAGCTTTCCGCGCCATGAATCAGGCCGCACTCAAAGTGTATCAAGCCATGCGTAAAGAAGGTACACAAAAGAACGTGCTCAATTTAATGCAAACCCGCATGGAGCTTTATGAACATTTGGGTTATCACGCTTTTGAGCAAAAGCTAGATGAATTATTCAGGGGAGAAAAGTAACTATGCAAGCAACTACAAGCAACCCCATTCCGACAGAACTAAAAAAGAAAAAAGGCGTAGCGCTAGCTGGTGTCAATGCTGGATCTACAGCCATATGTACAGTTGGCCATACTGGCAACGATTTGCATTATCGCGGCTACGATATTATCGAGCTAGCCAAATATGCAACTTTCGAGGAAGTGGCGTATTTGTTGATTCATGGCGAGTTGCCGAATCAAACACAGTTGAGCGCCTATCACGCGAAGCTTAAAACACTGCGTGCTTTGCCTGCGGCTCTTAAAGTCGTGCTAGAGCAAATCCCAAAAAATGCGCACCCTATGGATGTGATGCGCACGGGCTGCGCCATGCTAGGTACGCTAGAGCCTGAGAGTGCTGATAGAAATATTGATGCAGCCAAATTGCTGGGCGATAGACTAATCTCTTGTTTTGGTTCAATCTTATTGTATTGGTATCACTTTAGTCATAGTGGTAAGCGTGTAGAAGTTGAGACAGATGACGATAGCATCGCGGCGCATTTTTTACATGTATTACATGGTAAAAAACCTAGTCAATTACACATCGACGCAATGAATACTTCTCTAGTGTTGTACGCAGAGCATGAGTTTAATGCTAGCACTTTCACCGCTCGCGTCATCGCAGGCACTTTGTCTGATATGTATAGCTGCATCACAGGCGCGATAGGTGCATTACGTGGCGCGAAACATGGCGGCGCAAATGAAGCAGCGATGGAAATTATCTCGCGATATAAAAATGCAGATGATGCAGAAAAAGATATTTTAGCGCGCATGGCAAATAAAGAAATCATCATTGGTTTTGGTCATCCTGTGTACACAATTGCAGACCCAAGAAATGAATCAATTAAGGAAGTTTCTCGACAATTGAGTAAAGATAACGGCAATATGACGCTTTTTAACGTTTCTTCGCGTATCGAAGAAGTAATGTGGCGCGAGAAAAAAATGTTCCCAAATCTAGATTGGTACAGTGCTTCTAGTTACCACATGATGGGAATTCCTACTGGCATGTTTACGCCAATATTTGTAATTTCACGCACCACTGGCTGGGTGGCACATCTGATTGAGCAACGTATCGATAATAAAATCATTCGCCCAAATGCAGAATACACAGGCCCTGATAACAGATCTTTTGTCCCTCTAAACCAACGTTAGTTACCAACTAAGAAAGCTATAGTTCATGTCTAGTCACATCTCTAATGTACGCCCGACGCCAGATCAAGTCATTGTCGATATCGCAAACTATGTAGCAGATTACGAAATCACATCTAATGAAGCATTTGATACCGCTCGTAATTGCTTGATGGATACTTTAGGTTGCGGCTTTGAGGCGCTAGATTACCCAGCTTGCACCAAATTACTTGGCCCAGTCATCCCAGGCACAGTGGTGCCAAATGGCGCAAAAGTACCTGGCACCAGCTACCAGCTCGACCCGATTTTGGCCGCCTTTAACATCGGCGCAATGATACGCTGGCTCGACTTTAACGACACTTGGCTGGCTGCTGAATGGGGCCATCCATCGGATAACTTAGGTGGTATTTTGGCGGTGACAGATTATATTTCCCGCAAAAATGTAGCTGAAGGTAAGGCTGCACTGACCATTAAAGACGTGCTCACTGCCATGATTAAAGCGCATGAAATTCAAGGCGTTTTGGCGCTAGAAAACAGCTTTAATCGCGTCGGTTTAGACCACGTGATTTTAGTAAAAATCGCTTCCACCGCTGTTGTTACCAAGTTACTAGGTGGCAATAAAGAAGATATTATCAATGCAGTTTCTAATGCGTTTGTTGACGGCCAGAGCTTACGCACTTATCGCCACTCGCCAAATACTGGCTCACGCAAATCGTGGGCAGCGGGTGACGCAACTTCTAGAGCAGTTAGATTAGCGTGGATGACCATGCAAGGTGAGATGGGTTATCCAAGCGCATTAACAACCAAAACTTGGGGATTTTACGATGTGCTATTTAAAGGCAATGCCTTTAAATTTCAACGTGCTTACGGCAGTTATGTGATGGAACAAGTACTATTCAAAATCTCATTCCCAGCTGAATTCCATGCCCAAACAGCGGTGGAATGCGCTATTCAATTAAACGCACAAGTAGGTAAAGAACTACAAACTTTAGAGCAAATCGCGCAGATTGATAAAATTGTGATCACCACGCACGAATCTGCCATTCGCATTATCGACAAAACTGGTCCGCTAGATAACCCAGCCGACCGCGACCATTGCATTCAATACATGACGGCGATTGGTTTGCTAAAAGGTAATTTAGTAGCACTAGATTATGAAGATGCCGCTGCGGCTGATCCACGTATTGATGCCATCCGCGCAAAAATGGTATGTGTTGAAAAACCTCAATATACGACCGATTATCATGACCCAGAAAAACGCTCCATCGCCAACGCGATTCAAGTATTCTTTAAAGATGGCACTACATCTGACAATATCGCAGTGGAATACCCAATCGGCCACAGACGTCGCCGCGGTGAAGGCATTCCAGAATTGGTGAAAAAATTTAAAGTGAATTTAGCACGGCGCTTTGATGCAGGCAAGCAGGCTAATATTCTGGCGTTATGCCTAGACCAAGCCAAGCTGGAAGCCACACCAGTAAATACTTTTGTGGATATGTTAGTCGCTTAGAATATCAAAATGCATGCCCTAAAAGCCTCATGGATATTGGCTTGCAGGGCATCGATTATTTGACAGTTTTAGGGTAAAATAGCACTTTACGAAATGCTGTTTGAAAGCTTTTTATGTCGCTGACCACGCTAAATGCCCTTTCCCCGCTTGACGGCCGCTATCAAACCAAACTTGACGCACTACGCCCCTACTTTAGTGAATATGCACTAATTAAATATCGTGCCTGGGTAGAAGTAGAATGGCTAAAAGCCTTGGCTGCAGCCAAAAATCTACAAGAAATTGCACCATTTTCTGCTGATGCTATTAAAGAACTAGATGCGGCTATTTGCAACTTCTCTGAGGTCGATGCAACGCAAGTGAAAGCGATTGAAGCGACCACCAATCACGATGTTAAAGCGCTTGAATATTGGCTTAAAGAGAAGTTTGACGCAAATCCAGAAATTAAAAAAGCGAGCGAGTTTATTCACTTTGCTTGCACCTCAGAAGACATTAACAATCTATCGCACGGCTTAATGCTAAAAACTGCGCGTGACGCTGTGATGCTACCTTTTTTAGCTAGTTTAATAGCGCGTTTAAGCGAGTTATCACATCAGCTTGCTGACCAACCCATGCTTTCTCGTACACATGGCCAAACCGCTAGCCCCACCACCATGGGCAAAGAGCTAGCCAATGTGGTGTATCGCTTACAACGTCAACAAAAACAATTACAAAACAATGAGATACTCGGAAAAATCAACGGTGCGGTGGGTAATTTTAACGCGCATTTGTCAGCTTACCCAAACTTCAATTGGGAAGAGTTTGCGAAAAAATTTGTTGAGAGCTTGGGCTTAACGTACAACCCAATGACCATTCAAATTGAACCGCATGATTACATGGCCGAGCTTTACGATTGCCTAAGTCGCATTAACACCATTTTAATTGATTTAAACCGCGATATTTGGGGTTATATTTCAGTGGGTTACTTCAAGCAAAAAGTCAAAGCAGGTGAAATAGGCTCATCCACCATGCCGCACAAGGTTAACCCGATTGATTTTGAAAACTCAGAAGGTAACTTGGGCTTAGCCAACGCAGTGCTGCGCCATATGGCAGAAAAACTGCCTATTTCGCGTTGGCAACGCGACCTTACAGATTCAACCGTGCTACGGAATATGGGCGTGGCGTTTGGCTACACGCTACTGGGTTACGATTCTTGCTTGCGTGGGCTCAACAAGCTAGAAATCAACACCGCTAAATTGGCAGAAGATTTAGACAACAGCTGGGAAGTTTTAGCGGAGCCGATTCAAACCGTGATGCGCCGCTATGGCGTAGAAAACCCCTACGAGCAGCTTAAAGAACTGACACGCGGCAAAGGTGGCATTAATAAAGAATCGCTACATGCATTTATTCAAGCGCTAAAAATACCCGCAGATGCCAAACAATCACTACTTGAGATGACGCCTGCAAGTTATATCGGTAAAGCTACAGATTTAGTAAAACGAATTGATTAACTTTTAGGAGCTGCCACTTTGATTACGGATAAAGACAATCCAAGACTGGCTGTATTAATAGACGCCGATAATGCTAGAGCAAATATTATCGAAGGTTTACTCGCAGAAGTGGCGAAATTTGGGGTTGCAAGTGTCAAGCGCATATATGGTGACTGGACTACGCCTAATTTAGGCCAATGGAAGTCGGTATTACTAGAGCATTCCATTCAACCTATTCAGCAATTTCGTTATACCACTGGAAAAAATGCCACTGACAGCGCAATGATTATTGATGCCATGGATTTACTATACACAAGCACTTTTGACGGCTTCTGCATAGTTTCTAGCGACAGTGATTTCACTAGACTGGCATCTAGAATTCGTGAATCAGGTAAGCGTGTATATGGATTCGGCGAAAAAAAGACACCGCGCCCATTTGTGACTGCTTGTGACCGATTTATTTATACAGAAAACTTACTGGCTTCTACCGAAAATCAGTCTATTGAAGACAATGTTACAACTGTTGCTAAAGCTAAGCCTGATGAAATAAAAGCCGAATCAAAAAAATCAACTGTTGATAATAAAACAACCTTTCAGACACCAAAAAAATATACCGATAAAGAGTTAAGACAAGACACAACATTAATGAATTTAATCAGAAAAGCTATTGAGGTTTTAGCTGATGAAACGGGTTCTGCAGATTTGAGTGGCTTAGGTAACTATATATCTAAGCAGGCACCTGACTTTGATTCTAGAAATTATGGTTATGAAAGACTAAGTTCACTTATTGAAGCAATAGGCTATTTTGAAATTACCAAAGCTGGACACAAAGTTTTTATTAAAAATATAAAAAAATGACTGAAATCCTAATACTTTATTACTCCCAAGGCGGAGCTGTGAAAGAAATGGCGCAACTGATTGCACGTGGGGTTGAGAGTGTTGCTGGTGCAAAAGCACGCATTCGCACGGCGCCAAAGGTATCAACCAATTGTGAAGCGACTGAATCGGACATACCTACCAGCGGCGACCCGTATGTTGAATTGAGTGATTTAGAAGAGTGTATCGGCTTGGCACTGGGTAGCCCAACTCGCTTTGGCAATATGGCGGCGCCTATGAAATATTTTTTAGATGGCACAGCTGGTTTGTGGTTAAAAGGTACACTGATTGGCAAGCCTGCGACAGTATTTACCAGCACTGGTAGCATGCACGGTGGCAATGAAACAACTTTAATTACCATGATGCTACCGCTGATACATCACGGTATGTTGATTGTTGGTTTGCCGTATTCAGAGCCCGCACTCTCTAACACAACTTCTGGCGGTACGCCTTATGGTGCAAGTCATATTGGTGGAGCAATGGATGACAAAGCAATTACCGCTGATGAAAAAAAGCTGTGTATTGCACTGGGTAAGCGATTGGCAGAAACCGCCTTGAAGCTTGCTTAATTATATGAACTTAAATATTGAAGCACAGCAATTTTTATTCAGCACACACAAAGGCATCCTTTCTACCCATTCAGCAAAATTTGAAGGCTACCCTTTTGGCTCAGTGGCGCCTTTTGTGCTTAACCATCAAGGTATGCCTACTATTTTAATTAGTAGCATTGCGGAACACACAAAAAACATTAGTCAAAACGCGCATGTATCTTTGGTGGTGTTTTCCAGTGAAGATGATTTACAAGCGAATGCACGCCTTACATTGCTGGCAAAAGCCGAGCAAACGGACAAGCAAAATGATTTAATGCGCGCCCGTTATTTGCGCTACACTCCACAAGCTGCGCAATATTTTGATATGCATGATTTTAGTTTTTATACGCTTTACATCACGCAAGCCAGATACATTGCGGGTTTTGGAAAAATGGGCTGGGTAGAAGGCAAAGCAATGCAAATACCAAGCAACCCGTTATTTGTTGAAGAACCAAGTATTCTTGCGCATATGAATGCAGACCATAGTGAGAATCTAAAAGCGTATTGCCAACACTTCTACAATGTAAAAACTGATACCGCAGAAATGATAGGGATTGATAGCTTAGGTTTTGATGTGCGTAGCGATGCCGATACACTCTTGCGATTTAATTTTGACACCCCAATTAGCGATGCGCAAGAAGCACGTTTTGCATTAGTTGCTATGGCAAAGGCGTGCCGAACATGAATAAAGATAAAGTGTCGCGCCAACTTCAACTTGGCGCCATAGTCAGTTTAATTGTACTCATTTTTTTATGTTTATTGTGGGAAAGTATTCTCGCCCCACTAAAGCCTGAAGGTTCACTGTTGATTTTAAAGGCATTGCCACTGTTGCTACCACTCTTTGGCATACTTAAAGGCAAGCGTTATACCTACCAATGGTCTAGCATGTTTATTTTGCTCTACTTTACTGAAGGCGCTGTGCGCGCTTGGTCCGATACGGGTTTATCCGCCAAATTAGCGCTACTAGAAGTAGTTTTATCGCTAATATTTTTTATCTGTGCAATTTTTTACGCGAAACTCAACCGAAACACCTCTTAATAAACTGGGCTTCATTTATAATAAGCCCATGAAAATTCTGTTATCGAATGACGATGGCTACTTTGCTCCTGGCCTGAATATTTTAGCCAGCCATTTAACCAAAATAGCCGAAATTACTGTAGTAGCGCCAGAGAGAAATCGTAGCGGTGCCAGCAACTCACTCACGCTAGATCGTCCATTAAGCGTAAAAAAAGCTAGTAACGGTTTTTTCTATGTCAATGGCACACCTACCGATTGCGTGCACTTAGCACTCACTGGATTGATGGATACCACACCAGACATGGTAATTTCTGGCATTAATGATGGTGCAAATATGGGCGACGATACCATTTATAGCGGCACAGTGGCGGCGGCGATGGAAGGTTATTTGCTGGATATTCCCTCGTTTGCGATTTCTATGTCGCAACACAACGCCACGCATTTTGACACCGCTGCACGCATAGCGGTTGAGTTGGTGCAGCATTACCTAAAAACTGGTTTTGCGTCGCCCACGCTACTTAATATCAACGTGCCAGACATACCTTACGACGATTTAAAAGGCCGTACCATCACGCGCTTGGGTAAGCGCCATAAGGCAGATCCAGTCATGCAACTTAAAACGCCACGCGGCGAAACTGTATATTGGGTGGGCGCGGCTGGCCAACCCAATGATGGTGGTGAGGGCACCGATTTTTATGCGGTTGCGCACAACCAAGTTTCTATTTCACCAATTCAGGTGGATTTAACTAAACATACACAACTTGCTGAAATGCAAACTTGGTTAATAAAATAATGGCTTTAGCGAAACTCCCTTCAAAATCTGGTATTGGGATGACGTCAATTCGCACGCGCGAACGCATGTTGACGCGCCTGCGCGAACAAGGCATTAAAGATGAAGTGGTGTTGCATGCGATGGGTGAAATTCCGCGCCATATTTTTGTAGATGAAGCACTTTCCACGCGCGCTTACGAGGATGTTTCGCTGCCAATTGGCTTTGCGCAAACCATTTCGCAGCCTTACATTGTGGCGCGCATGACGGAGGTTTTGCGTAACGGCAAGCAACTGAATAAAGTATTGGAAATCGGTACTGGGTGTGGCTATCAAACCGCCATTTTGTCGCGCGTAGCGAAAGAAGTGTTATCAGTTGAACGCATTCGCCCACTGGTAATGAAGGCACGTGGCCATTTGCGCACGCTAAAATGCAATAACGTGAAATTAGACCATGCAGATGGCAGCCTAGGGCTCAATGAATACGCACCTTTCGACGGTATTGTCGTGACGGCGGCGGCCAGTCATGTGCCACAAGAATTGCTGGCGCAGCTAGCAATTGGCGGACGTATGGTGATTCCTGTGGGAACGAATACGCAAGTTTTACATCTCATTGAACGCATGGAAAATGACTACAAACAAACCAAGCTAGAACCCGTAAAATTCGTGCCTTTGCTAAGTGGCGTGAGCTCATAATGCGTTTTACAATACTTTTTTTAGCACTTTTACTTGTCGCATGCGAAAGCAACCCACCAGCACCAGTGATTGAACGCGCCTCAACAAGCAAACCCAAGCCGCCTGAAGCTAAACCTACTGACGCTAAAACCACAGTGGCTAAAGATTGGCGACCAGACAGCCACATTGTAAAAAAAGGTGATACGCTGTTTGGCATCGGTTTGGAATACGGCATTGATTATAAAGAGATTGCAACAGCTAATAATATCGTAGCGCCCTACCCGATTAAAATTGGTCAAACTATTGACTTAAGAAGTTTTAAAACTAAAGCTGTCGCGCCCGCAGAAACTGCTAAAACAGAAGATGGCGTGGTAGTAACCCCCATAAAAATGGAACCAGCTATCACTGGTGATAAAACTGTTGTCGATGGAAAACCTATTCCATCGGTAGTTACTCCTGTGCTGACTGAGCCAAAGGCGATACGTGAGCCCTACAGTTTAGAAGCACTTAATCGCGCAAACACAAAACTCATCGTAAGCAAACCAACTGAAACAAAACCTACTGAGGCAAAACCAAGCGACACCAACTCAACAGACGACGAATCCATTGCCTGGACATGGCCTACGCAAGGAAAAGTAACAGCAGGCTTTAACGAAGCCAGTAACAAAGGCATTGATATTGCAGGTAAAACAGGTCAGGCCGTTAACGCGGCCAGCAGTGGAAAAGTCATTTACAGCGGCTCCGATTTGCGCGGCTACGGCAAATTAGTCATCGTAAAACACAATAAAACCTATTTATCGGTATACGCGCACAATAGTAAAATTGTGGCGAAAGAAGGCCAAGCGGTGGTTGCAGGCCAAAAAATTGCCGAAATGGGTAATACCGACAGCAATTCGGTTAAACTACATTTTGAAATTCGCCGTTTGGGCAAATCGGTTGACCCAGTCCAGTATCTAAACCAGAATTAGCTACGAACATTTAGGAGATTGCTATGGCCGCACCGCTAAAGAAAGAACCCAACAAATACGCAAAAAATAAGGATATTCAAGCAGATACGCTACTAAAGACGCTATCCTCAGTTGGTGGCATGGCGTTACTCGTTATTGGTTTGATTGGTATTGCGATGGAATTTTTTAAAGGCGATGGCGTTCTTAGTAGCATTTGGGATTGGCTGTGGGAAGACACTTCGCATCTCATCGCAATTCCTGTAGCAGCATTTGCGTTTTGGCTATTTAACCGCTTTTTAACCTCGTCCGCCAAAGGCGAAAAGAAAAAGTCTGGTGACATTCCCATGTATATCATGATGGTAATCGGCGCTTATTATATGTTTCGATTTATAACGACTGGTGGGTTTTAAAGTTTGATTGCAATTACATGAAATTTCTGTGCCCTGCAAATCAGATGTATTGTCATTGAGGGCTCGATCCGCAATCTCATGCTCATAAAACAGACCCTGAATCAAGTTCAGGGTGACAATTTGGTTTAGTGCTTTTTCTTAGCTTCTACCGCGTAATGTTCATGCACGGCTGACATATCACGCTCACGCGCCCATTTAATAATTTCTTCTAATGCAACAGCGCCAATCTCACCCACTTGCGTGTGTATGCCCGCTTGATCGCGAACCACCAAAATGCCTGGAATTTGTGCCACTTCAAAGTATTCGCTAATTTCCGGGTCGGCTTCAGTATTCACCATGCCAAACACAATATCAGGATGATTTGCCGCAACCGCTTCAAACGTGGGCGTAAAAGCCACACAAGGCTCGCACCACGGCGCCCAAAAATCCACAATCACAAAACTATTGCTCTCAATAGTTTGTTTAAAGTTTGCTTTGGTAAGCGTAACAACTGCCATGATTTTGCCTTAAATTTCTATTAATTTTTATGAACGCGTGATTCTAACAGAGCTTGGCGTTTAAGTTAAGTATTTAGTGTTAAAGGTTTTAAATAAGACGCCCTGCAGACCAATATCCATGCAGGTTTCAGGCATGAATAACCAGCTTTAGCTGGTATATTCTGTGGGGACAACCCTTGCAGTTGCAGGGCATCTATTTTTAGTTGTTTTAACCTTTAATTGGTTTGTCCCAAACACCTTCAAAGAACAATTCGCCCAGCGCTTTGCGTTTACGCTCTGCAAGTTCGCGCGCTTTTAGCTCATCGGGCAAGTCGTTGGCATCGCCCACGTAACCCACAGAAATCATCGCCATCGGCGTGAATTGTGCGGGAATGTTAAATTTTTCGCGCGCTTTATCGGCATTAAATCCGCCCATTTGATGCGCCATTAGCCCTAAATGCGTAGCTTGCAAACATAAGTTTTCAGCCGCCGCGCCAGTGTCGTACTGCGCCCAGCGATTCGGACTTTGATTATGACCAAACAATGTGCCAGCACACACCAAAATGAGCACTGGCGAGTTTTTCACCCAAGTTTGGTTATTAGGCACAACGCAATCAAACGCCTGCTGCCACGCTTTTTCATCAGCTTGTTTGTTCCACACAATAAAACGCCAAGGCTCATCGCCAAAGCACGAAGGCGCCCAGCGCGCGGCTTCTAATAGCGCAATTATTTGTTCATGACTAACTTGCTTACTGGCATCGTAAGCGCGGCCACTCCAACGCTTGGCAATGGTTTCTTGAATAGCAACGGATGTAATGGCAGGTTTTTGCATTATTTTAGACTTTCAAAAATGGATAGTCGGTGTAGCCTTTTTCAGCGCCACCATAAAAAGTATTAACATCCGCTTGGTTGAGTGGGGCATCGGTTTTATAACGTTCCACCAAATCTGGATTCGCCAAAAATGGCACACCAAAAGCAATACAATCCGCATGACCACTTGCAATGGCGGCGTTGCCACGCGCTTTATCGTAGCCCAGATTCGCCATGTAGGCATTTTTAAAATGTTTGCGTAACTCCATAAAATCAAATTTAATCGCAGTGCCGCTAACATCACCTTCAAGCATATGCAAATACGCCAAGTTAAATTGATTAAGCGAGTCTGCCACATAGTTAAACAGCGCCTGCGGATTGCTATCGTGCATATCGTTAAATGGGTTCACGGGCGATAAACGAATGCCAACCTTATCTGCACCCGCAACATTCACCACGGCTTGTGTCACTTCCATGAGTAAGCGTGCGCGATTTTCAAAACTACCGCCATAATTATCAGTACGCTTGTTGCTGCCATCGCGCAAAAATTGATCGAGTAAATAACCATTGGCTGAGTGAATCTCTACGCCGTCAAAACCTGCTGCAAGCGCACATTTAGTTGCATACACATAATCTTGCACAATGGCAGGTAGCTCGCTCACATCCAACGCGCGCGGCTCGACATAATCGACCAAGCCTTGGTAAGTAAAGGCTTGTCCAGCAGGTTTAATAGCGGAAGGCGCGACAGGTAATACGCCATTTGGCAATAAACTCGGGTGCGAAATTCTGCCAACATGCCATAGTTGCAACACAATTTTTCCACCTTTTGCATGCACTGCATCAGTGACTAATTTCCAGCCCGCAATTTGCGCATCATTATAAATACCTGGCAACGCAGGATAGCCGTGCGCCATAGCAGAAATTGGCGTAGCTTCGGTGACAATTAAACCCGCAGTCGCACGTTGCGCATAATATGTCGCGTTTAAAGCGTACGGAACACCGCCCTCGCCCGCTCTGTTCCTTGTGAGTGGCGCCATCACCATACGATTTTTAAGTGAAATTGAACCTAGCTTAAGTGGGCTAAATAAATCTAATGCCATTTAATGCTCCATGTATTTTAAAATGTTATTTAATCGGACTAGCGGGCGGCAGTTTTACGCCTTCAATCAATAGCGTAATTTCAATGTCGTCGCCCACAGGCGCATCTTTTTTAAGCGGCCAAGTAAAGCCAAAATCGCTGGCTTTTAAGCTGGTTTTTGCCTCAAACCCAGTACGGTAGCCACCCCACGGGTCTGTGCCAAATCCTAATACTTTAAATGGAAAAGTCATTTCTTTGGCAACACCATGCATGGTCAAAACGCCAATCATCACACCTTCGGTGTTCGTAGTCGCCGTAATTTTTTTGCTCACAAAAGTCATTTCGGTAAATTTTTCGGTGTCTAAATAATCTTTTTCTTTAATGTGTTTATCACGCTTAGCATGGCTGCTGTTCACGCTCAACATATTAATTTTTGCTTCCACAGACGAGTTAGCCAGATTTTCACTGTCAATTAAAATTTTGCCTGTAATATCGCTAAAGGTACCCGAAGTTTTGCTGGCAACGTGACGAATCGTCCAATTGGCAAAACTATGTGTATCGTCAATTCGATACGCATCAGGCTCTGCAAGTACATGGCTGCAGGCCAATAGCAAAGCGGATCCCAGGGCGGTTATTTTAAGAATTTTATGCATGTTTTTCTCCTAATTTAATCTTACTTTGGCAAATCAAACAACAATATTTCCGCATCATTTGTTGCTTTAATTTCAATCGTCTGTGCGGCGTCAAATAGTGACGCATCGCCCACGTTGAGTTGCTTGCCGTCAATTTCCACACTGCCGCTCGCCAATTGCAAATAGGCGCTACGACCTTCTTTAAGAGCATATTCCAACACTTTTCGTTCGTTCAGTTTACTGGCAAATAATTGCATATCTTGATGAACAATTAATGAACCTTGCTCACCTTTTTCTGATGCCAGCAAACACCATTGATTTTGTTTTTGCGCATCGCTAAAAAATCCATCTTCATAACTTGGCGGTAGATTTTGTTGATTAGGCAGTATCCAAATTTGTAGCAAATGCACAGGCTCAGAATCCGATGCGTTAAACTCGCTATGCGTAATGCCAGTGCCTGCTGTCATGCGCTGCACATGGCCTTGGTGAATGATCTCGGTATTACCGAGGCTGTCTTTATGCGCCAAATTGCCTTGTAACACATAGGTAATAATTTCCATGTTGTCATGCGAGTGCATGCCAAAACCTTGCGCGGGCGCAATGACGTCTTCGTTAATTACGCGCAACACCGAAAACCCCATCCAATTCGGGTCGTAATAATTGGCGAAAGAAAACGAGTGATAGCTATCTAACCAGCCACGGCTGGCGTGTCCACGCGCGTTTGATGCCCTAATTTTCATCATATTTACTTTCGATGCAACAAGATGCTAATATGGGGCTATCGTCACTTAATTTCAAGGATAAAACCATGACACAAGTTCAAGTCCAAGTTCCACGTAAGCTAGAGGTGCTCAACAAACTCGCCGTAAGCGGCATGCTGTGGCTAAATGGCTTTGCGCATATTGTCATCGGTCTGGCACTTGCTACTTCTGTGCTGCTGTTTACTTGGCTGTTTTTTATCGATGTACGCAATGTCTCGTACAACCTGAATTTAGTGCAAGGCTTTTTGTACGCGCTGGGTACGCTGATGTTGCTGTGGTCGATTTCTGCACTAATTTCGGCTGAGATTCGCTATCTGATGGGTGGCAGACTATTGGTAGAAACCTTTGTAGAAGTAGCGCTAGTGCTGTTCTTGCGTAAAATTATTCTGTTGCCAGCGCAAGACGTTATGCCCGCCATGGGCGAAATCGCTATGTGGATAGGCGGTGCGCTGGTGCTATGCATTATTTATTTGGTGATGCGCTGGGCGGACAATAATACCGAACGAAAAGGCCAAGTACGTCAGTCAGACATTGAAATTGAGAAAGCAATCAAATCTGCACCAGTCAAATCCGCGCTAGTCAAAAAACCTAAATAGCACGCAACTTGTCTGGTACTGATATAGGTTACATGCAGCTTGCGCTTGATTTGGCGGGCCAAGCTGCAAACAATAGTGAAGTACCAGTCGGCGCGATTGTCGTCAAAAATGGTGTCGTGATTGGTCGCGGCAGCAATGCGCCAATTCAAAATCACGACCCAAGCGCGCATGCAGAGATTGTCGCTATGCGCCAAGCTTCCGCTGCTCTCGGCAATTATCGCTTAATCGATTGCACGCTCTACGTGACGCTGGAACCTTGCGCCATGTGCGCAGGTGCGATGCAACACGCGCGCATTGCCAAGCTGGTTTACGGCGCGAGCGACTTGAAAACAGGCGCTTGTGGCAGCGTGATAAACTTGATGAGCGAACCAAAACTGAACCACCATACCGAAGTTGTTGGCGGCCTTTTGGCTCAAGAATGCGGGGCAGTTTTAAGTAATTTTTTTAAACAACGCAGACTTTCAAACAAACAATAAAAAAACCCGCCGAAGCGGGTTTTTTGTTAACTCAGAATTACTTAATCGTTGCCACCAGCAAACGCCATTAGCAAATGCAACAAGTTGGTAAACATATTGTAAATGTCTAAGTAAATTGCCAATGTCGCCATCACGTAATTGGTCTCGCCGCCATTTACAATGCGGCTTACGTCATACAACATAAAGCCAGCGAACAGCAACACTGCCACGCCAGAAAGCATAAGCGAGAATGCGGGAATTTGCATAAAGATATTCGCCAAAGACGCGATAATCAGCAGAATAATGCCGACCATCAAGAACTTGCCCATAAAGCTAAAATCTTTTTTGGTAGTGGTTGCAATTGCCGCTAAAGTGATGAAAATCACGCCCGTACCGCCCGCCGCCAAACCGACCAATTGCGCACCATTACTTAAATTTAGCGCATGCTGCAAAATTGGGCCTAGCATCATACCCATTAAAAACGTAAGACCAAGCAATAAAACTACGCCAATACTACTATTACGGTTTGCGGAAATTGCCGCAAATAATCCAAACATTACTGCCATTGCGCCAATAGCAAACATAAACGGATGCTCAGCTGCAAACGCGAAATTCATTTTCATGCCAACCAGTGCACCAATCACAGTTGGAATCATGGTCAAGCCAAGCATCATGTAAGTGTTGCGCAACACTTTGTTTTGCGTTGTGGCTAAACCGCCTTCACGACCTAATACTTGCATATCATCTAACATGTTGTTTCCTTATCAAACCTTGCCAAATAGCAACACTACTAAGATAGCGATTAATTACAAAAGTTTCAAGTAACAAATTGTGAATTATTTTATCATTGCGTTAATTAAATATATTGGCTAGCAATATAAGCACGCATTATACTCTTGTACACTACATTATTTTTAGAGCAATGTTTATTGAGGAAATTGCCAATGCAAAATTTTATCCGTCTAGCTTATATTAGCCGCTCTACGGAGGCGCATAGAGGCATCGATCACATTCTAGAAGTTGCCCATCAAATTCTTTCAGAAGCGCTTGTTTTTAATGGAAAAAATGACATCACTGGCATTTTATGTTTTGGCGACGATTGTTATTTTCAATGTCTAGAAGGTGCTAAAGATGCAGTCGAGCTTCTTTACTCAAAAATCTTACTCGATGGACGTCACACAGACCTTAAAATTGTTATCAAAGAGCCTATCACCTCACTTTCATTTGCTAAATGGCAGATGAAATATGTACCAATTGTGAAAAGAATGATTCCATTAATCGGGATTCATGGCCATAAAAAATTTAGCCCCTATGATTTTTCTGAGAATTTATTTAAGGATTTACTAGACTTTTTAAGCCAAAGATGTGCAGAAGATAAGTGCTAAATTAACACATGCTTTATTTGTAACTGCACTGTTTGCAAGTTTTTGTATTCATTGGTATGCTGTTCTAATAATGAATTGGAAAATGTAAATGGATAAATTAATACAATTAGCCTATATTAGCCGATCTACTGAGCCATATGAAACTACAGCTCATATACCAACCAATGTAGCTAAAATTCTTTTGCAATCAAGAACTAATAACAAAAAAAATAACATAGTAGGCGTTTTGTATTTTAGTGATAACTGCTTTTTTCAATGCATAGAGGGCGAGCAATCAGCCATTGAAGCACTTTACAAAAAATTGCTGAAAGACCCTCGTCACAAAGAGCTTAAAATTATCCTTAAACAATCAATAGCTTCTATATCGTTTTCTAAATGGAGCATGAAGCATGTACCCTTAGAGCAGAAAATGATGGCGCTATTAAAATTAAATGGTTACAAATCATTTGACCCATACCTTTTTAACGATCAAATGAATAGGGATATCATAGCGCTTTTGCTTTCATCCAAAGGCGAATCGCAGTAATCCTCTCTTAAATAATTTTAAGGCAAGCCTGCAAGCCAATATCCATGTGGGCTGCAGGGCACTATTGAATATGCTTAATTTGCAATTGCAAACTCTGCAACCCTTTGTATTCATTGGCTTCTAGCGCATAAACCGCATTTACATTTTCACTCAAATTTTCAACGCAATTAAAGTAAATCGCGTCAAAGCGCTTTTGGTCTTTTTGCAAAATTAATTTCAAATGTTTTTCGCCGACAATGCGCTGGTTAATCACTTTAAAATTATCATTAAATAATGGTTGCGGAAAGCTTTGACCCCATACGCCAGAAGCAAATATCGATGCGGTCTGCAGGTTCATGTCTTTTACATCTAAACTGCCGTCTGTCTCTAATATTGCTTGCAAATCAGCTTCGTTTAACAACTCGCTTGCGACGGTTTCAAATGCGTTTTGAAATTTCACAAAATCTTTCTCTAAAATACTCAAACCCGCCGCCATAGCGTGACCGCCAAATTTAATGATTAAATTGGGGTGGCGTTTGGTGATTAAATCCAGCGCGTCGCGTAGATGAAAATTGGCGATTGAGCGGCCTGAGCCTTTAATGATTCCGTCGCCAGCTTCGGCAAAAACAAAGGTCGGCCGATGATATTTTTCTTTCAAACGCGAGGCTAAAATACCAATCACACCTTGGTGATATTCGGCATTATAAATACTTAAAGAGTACTGATTAACGACCTCTATATTTTCTAATGAAATCAATGCACTATCTTGCATATCCGCCTCAATATTGCGACGTTCCATGTTGAGTTCATGCAAAGTTTGCGCTTTTTGCATCGCGTCAGCTTCAGTTTCTGCCAACAAACAAGCAATGCCAAGACGCATGTCGTCCAACCTACCAGCCGCATTTAAACGCGGCCCAACTGCAAAACCGAAATCTTGTGCAATAGCTTTTTCGGGAGTTTTTCCAGCAATTTTTAGCAAAGCAAAAATGCCCACGCAACCTGCACCTGCGCGAATGCGGCGCAAACCTTGTTCGACGAGTATTCGGTTATTCACATCTAATTTAACTAAATCTGCCACCGTGCCAAGTGCAACTAAATCTAATAACTCGGTCAAATTCGGTTCTGCTTTTTCACTAAAATCTCCACGATTTCGAAGTTCAGCTCGCAACGCTAGCAGCACATAAAATATCACACCAACACCCGCTAGGTTTTTGCTCAAGAAATTGCAGCCGTGTTGATTCGGATTCACGATGCAAGCCGCATTCGGCGTCGTTTCCGCAGGCAAATGGTGATCGGTAATAAGAACCTGCAAACCCAATGAATTCGCGGCTTCTACGCCATCTATGCTGGCGATGCCATTATCCACAGTAATTAAAATATCAGGATTTAAAGTCGCGGCAAGCTGCACTATTTCTGGCGTCAAGCCGTAACCATACTCAAAACGATTTGGCACGAGAAAATCCACGTTCGCACCCATGCTGCTTAAGCCCTTAACCGCCACCGCAGTCGCCGTTGCGCCGTCGGCATCATAATCGCCAATCACCAATAATTTCTTATTTTTCTCAATCGCATCGGCCAATAGTTTCGCCATTTGAGATGCGTTGGTGAGTTGTTCTGGTGGGATAATTTGGCTGAGCGAAGTTTCTAATTCATTTTTACTTGTGACACCACGCGCCACATACAGCCTCGCGAGTAATGGATTAACACCTTCTGAAACAAGTTTAGAAACAACTTCTTCATCGAATTGGCGTTGTTTAATTTCCATAACACCACAGACTATTGATAACAGACAGCTTTTTCGCCTCTCGCGCTGCGTTAACAGGATGTTCAAACAACAACATTTGCAGCTCGTTTTGAAATTTCGCCCATTGCATAGCACCCTCGCCTGTGGGTAAATATGCGCTGATGTCTTTATTGATTGAGGCTTCCAGCGAGCTTGTTTGAATATTTGAATTTTGCTCTAAACGCAAAAACCATTGTTTTCCATGCCAAAAAAATCTCAAACCATCCACCTCAAAGTGTTTATTCAGCGAAGCTGTCAGAGCATCTATTTCTTCACTTTCCAAAGGTAGCGGCGCGGGCGCTGCGAGACTAAAGCTATCGCGCTGAAGCACCAAGTGCACTGGCGCGGCATAAAGCCAAAAAGCGCTCCCTGTTTCATTCCCAGCTTGCTGCCAAGCTTGTGCAGCATTAGGGGTTTGGCGTTGAAATAACTTTTGAAAGAAAGCGAACATGACGTTATTTTAACATTTATAAATGATGCCCAATAAAAAAGCCACCTTTTGAGTGGCTTCTTTATCTACTTGGTTCACTTTAAATTAGGGAGCTAAAATTAAAGTTACCAGTAATTTCTGTCACGGTGTTTACGATGACCATAACCGTGTTTGTAACCACGACCACGATGTTCAAACCTATCATCATCATCGCGACCTTGGCTGTAGCTCACTTGCGTGACATAGCCGTTAGGCCTTACTTGAACGTGCACAGGTATAAAACGACCTGGGTCTTCGTTCGTCACAGTGTTATATTGGCGACCATTGTATTCATAGTTCACCAAATAACCCGCAGGCACCTGGCTCCAATTATCCACAGTCACACAGCTTTCTACCGGGCGGGTTTCCACACGCTCACGACCACGATAATCACGGCCATTGTTATCTACGCGGTCACCAACGATAGCACCAACACCAGCACCCACCGCGGCGGCAGCTACACGGCCATTACCACGCCCAATTGTACTACCTAACAAACCACCAGTAACACCACCAATAATGGCGCCGCCTAATGAACGTTGTGGCGCTTCGTAGTAACTTTCACGTACATATTCTGTACGACATTCTTGACGCGGCGTATTCACACGCTCAAATTGTGGTGTTACCGAAATAACACGTGCGCGATCTTCATAAGCATCATCATGGCCTGCTAACGCGGGCAATGATACTGTCGCAGCAATTAAACCAATCAATAATGTTTGACGCATTTTAAATCTCCTCAAGTTTATCTGCCCTTTTTACATTCCCGACAAAATGTCGGCTTAAAGTATGATGCAGATGAGCAAGTAACGGAGCAACTTTTTATTTGCCGACAGTAATATGTAGATTAATGATTTTACTTAGAGTTGCTTTTGCTTAAATTCAAACTAATTTCCTTGCTGGATGTCTTTATTTATGTGCTTTGCAGCCATTTCAGTGCTTGTGTGACTAGAGTTACTGTACACGTTTGCAAAGCGCCTATACTTGCGTCATCTGCTGACACTTTCAGCTAAATTTACTGGAGTTCATCATGAATATTTTTAAATTATTGTTAGCAAGTGTAGCGCTATTATTAAGTAGCCTAGCCTTTGCAGCTGAATTAAAAGGCGAATTTGGCAACAACTGTACCAATGGCCTTTCTAAAGGCACATTTCACCCAACCAACTGCGCGATTAACGAACTATATAAAGGCAAAACCTATTGCTTTAGCAACGACGGCGCGCGCGATTCGTTTTTGTTAGATCAAGACAATATGATTGCAAAAGCGGAAAAGTTTTACGCCAAAAATCCTATACCTATGCTAGAAAAAAACGCTGAAGTTGCACGCATTAAAATCAGCCAAGCCGATGCATTAACGCAAATTAACAGCAAAACTTGCGATTTATCAAACCGCGATGCAGGCTATTTAATTTTTAACGGCTTAAATTTAAGTCACTGCAACATGCAAAATATCGGGTTTTTTGGCGCAGAGCTGATGGGCGCAAAATTGGTTGGCGCTAATCTGCAAGGCGCCTATTTAAATTTGGCGCGTATAGAAAATGCTGATTTTAGTAATGCCAATTTAACCAACGCGATTATTTTTCAAGCGATTTTTGACAAAGCTAATTTTCATGGTGCCAACCTCACCAACGCTCGAATGATAGGCACGCTGGGCAATGTAGATATGGCCAATGCAACTGTTAAAAATGGCAAATTTGGTTTGGATATTGGCAACCAACCGATGGGTGCGATGCGTTTTGATGCGATTGGCGGCAGATTTTCCAACACTAATTTTGAAGGCGCTGACATTAATCGCAGCAACTTCAGATTTGCAGATTTGCGTGGCGCTAACTTGCGTAACACTGATTTATTTCGCGCCGATTTTAGCAAAGCCGACTTAACGGGCGCCGATATTACAAGTGCCAAAATGGGTGAAGCGATATTGGATGGCACGATTATGACCGACGTAAAAGGTTTGGAGGCAATTAAAGGTTACGATGAAGCTAAGGGTAAGTGTATCAATTGTGCAGTGGTTGCTACCAAGCCAGAAACAAAGGCAACAGAAATTAAAAAAGTTGCTGGTGTAGATTTAATGACGGCTGAAAACCCAGCCAAAAGCTATTGCAGAATGGGTGCTAGATTTTAAAATTTACAAGCTAACTATTTGCTAACTTCTCTAACTTGGTGCGGTCGGTAATTTCCACATGGCCGCGCCCCAGCGCCACCCAACCCTTTTGTTCAAAACGTTTCAACTGGCGGCTCACCACCTCACGCGCAGTGCCCAGCTCATCGGCAATGAGTTGATGTGTGCGGTCAATGCTACTGTTGCCAGAATCTAACAATAGTTTAGCCAAGCGCGCATCTAAACTATGAAAAGCCACTTCATCCAACAGTACGATTAAATCGCTAATCAGCACGCCATAATTGGTCATCACAAAGCGTCGAAAAATGGCAGAGTCCACCATTAATTGATTAAATGCAGACGCTGGAATAATCACGTCACGAATCGGCTCTTCTACAATGGTGGATGCAGGGTAGTTGCTGTGGCCAAGCAAACAAGTGGTAGTAATAACGCAAGTCTCACCCGCCGCTACACGATAAAGTAAAATTTCACGTCCAGATGACGACATTTTATACACACGGGACTGCCCTGCAAGCCTCATAACATAAGCTCCACAGGCACCTCCTTCTCGATAGCCAATAGTGCCGATTGGCGCTTCAACAACACGTGCAGATTTTAATAATATCTCGCGTGCGTTAAGTTCTAATTGCAATAGCGGTGGAAACTTCTCCAGCCAATCTAAGTTTTCCATTTCTCTCTGCCCCCATTAGCTTTTAAACTAAACGCTAATGCGGCGTATGGTTTTAAGCTTTTATTAAGTCCACGGGTTTAAAATTTCCACCCAATACCGCAACACTATCAGCACCCCACCTTTGTTGCAACACGCTTAACTAAAACCTAGCATTTAGCTAAGATAAAAACTTACTATGATTTTGCTAGGTCATTTGTAAAAAAAGATATTTAAACTAGTTACTTCTAACTCATTTTTTAATTAAGCTTTATTACTAAATATTAGGCTTACAAATTATTTGTAATTCAATTAACATTAGATGTATTTTAATTTTTTAAAATTGGATATATTTAATTTCTTATGGCTAAATACGATAACCTCAAGCTAAATCATCAACTTTGTTTCGCGCTATATGCGGCCACACACTCACTTACGCGCGCTTATCGTGTCTCGCTTGAAAAACTTGGCATTACTTATACACAATATTTAGTATTGCTGGTACTTTGGGAGCAAGATGGTATTAGCGTTGGTAAAATTGCACAGCGATTAGAGCTAGACTCTGCCACCCTTACCCCGATGCTGAAACGATTAGAAGTGGCGGGGTTTGTGACGCGCATTCGTAATACTAAAGATGAGCGTATCGTTGAAATTAAATTAACACCTGCGGGCAATCAGCTACAACACGAACTTGCCCAAGTACAACATGGTGTCGCTTGCCAAACTGGTCTTAATGAAAATGATTTTAATCAGCTTAAAGATTCTTTACATCGCTTAGTTCAAACCATGTCTAATTGCGAAATGCCAAGCAAATAGTGCCAAGCAAAAAATAGATTTAACTGAAAAACCCCATCGTAAAAAAAGCTAGTCGTAATGACTAGCTTTTAAAGTGAACTAATTATTTTACTGGTTATTATTTTCTTGTTGGCTCTGACACAGGTTTTTCGCCCGTAACAATCACTTTACGATAACTTTCTAGATCCGCCATTAATTGGCTAATTTCATGATCTGGAATGTTATACGCGTAAAATGTATGCAAGCATTCAATCATAATAATGTTGAACTCACGATTTGTAATGGCTAAATGTGGATGGCTGTCTTTCATTGATTTGCCACGGCCAAACTCATCAGGCAAGTATGCTTTTGGTCCGCCTGTTTCTTGAATAACCCAGTTGGTTAGCATCACTTTAAAGCCCGCTTTAGTCTCAGGTCTATCGTGAATAGCTTTTAATTTTGGATTGGCGTTTAAACCACGGTTGACATAAATTTTATCCACTAAGTGATCAACTGTTTGCGCGATATTGTAAGCACCGCCCAAACGCGTGAACAAACTTTCTTCTGCTGATGCTATTTGTGAAACTGACAATAAGCCGACTGCTGCAGCGGCTAACAACAAACCATTTAAATTATTTCTAAAAGACATTTTACTTCTCCCAATGAATATAAATAATTAACTGCTTAATTTTTAAACCACGTAAGCAAAGCGCATCTCCAAATTTACACTTTGAATAATCTTTCTAATGATTAACAATTAGCAACAATTGATTAACAATTTAAAGATAACGTATTTTTAACACACTAATAAATAGTATGCAATTGGTTTATGCATTAATCATTTAATATTAATTTTTTAAAATTCACATCATCAAGCTCTTAATCATCTCCAAGCCAAAACTCACGCCAAAGCCATTGACGTCAGATTGCACCGCGCCCAAGCCGCCTTTGCGGTTGGTGCTGGATAAATCCGCGTGTAGCCAAGCCACGTCATTTTCAATAAATTTACCCATAAAGCGTGCAGCCAACATGTGGTCGCCACCACCTTCTAGTGTGCATTGTTTTATGTCGGCAATGTCGCTATCTAAATCGCTGTCCATGTCTTCTTCATAAGGAAAAGCCACAATACGCTCCCCCGCCGCAGCACCTGCCGTTATTGCCTTGCAGGCCAGTTCTGGTTTGTTTGCAATCACACCACTCATGCGATCCGTCACTGCCACCGCCATGCTGCCAGTGAGCGTGGCGTAATCTAGAATCACGTCAGGTTTTTGTCTGCTTGCCAATGTTAACGTATCTGCTAGCACCATGCGCCCTTCGGCATCGGTGTGCACAATTTCTATCGTCATGCCGTTCAGCGCCTTCACCACGTCATTCTGTTTATACGCCAACGGTCCAATATGATTTTGCGCAATCGCCAACCAGCAATCCAATTTCACTTCTAATTTCATCTGTGTGGCAGCCCTCAAAACACCCAGCGTAACCGCGCTGCCGTTCATGTCTTCGTGCATGCCTTGCATATATTTGGCAGGTTTTAAATTGTGCCCGCCAGTATCAAAACAAATGCCTTTGCCGACTAATGCAATGTTTTTCTTGGGCTTTTTTGGCGTGTAAGTTAAATGCACAATCGCCGCATCTTGCGGCTCGCTACCTTGCCCTACCGCATAAAAAGCGCCTGCGCCCATTTTTTTTAAGGTTGGCATATCAAATTCTTCGTGCTTCCAACCGTTTTCTTTGGCTAATTTTTTTACTTTTTCACGGTAAATGGTCGGCGTTAATTCATTCGGCGGCAGCATGGTGAGGCTGCGGCACAGCGTATTCCCTGCCACGCGCGCATTCACATAACCGTAATCATGAGAAGCCTTAAAGCCATAAATACTGATTTCTTTCAATGGTTTATGTTTTTTATCTTTTTTCCTGCTAGGCAATTCAGCTGCATTTACCGTCGCCACATAATATGCCGCGCACGCGTGGGCTTCTTTTGTCGCCTCATCGCCAAACACACATATCGCAATATACTCTGCTTGCTCGTCCAGCAGCGGTTTTACTGCCTTGCGCAGCAAAGTATGTTTTTGAAACATACTCAGCTTTTCACCCAACACTACAAAACTCACCAAGCCACCATCTGGCAGCTCAACCGTCATTGGCGTTTTATTGAGGTCTTTAAATTCGCTTTTACTGCGTTTAAGCTTGTTATCAAGAATTTTGACAAAAGGAAGGCTTTTTTCTGCTTTTTCACTCAATACCAAAAGGATATGTTTTTCAGAAGATAACGACTTTTCACTACCAATGGCAGCATGTTGTGTTAATTTTAACGACATTTAATCACCTTTAACTCTTATATAAAACGTAAGACTAACCTAGCAAATCCACACTTCTTTGCCCTACGAAACTACGTTTTAACTTGACCAAAATGCCTAAAAAAGCCACACTTACGGCTTTATAGAACATTCTAAATTCTCGCTTATGCGTATTTTAGATTATACGCGCAGCAACACGAGATGGAGCAACCTCACGCATGGCAATGAATCAACAGACTAATTTAACCGAAACAGACGCGCAAGAAACGCAGGAATGGTTGGACGCGCTGAGTTCTGTGATAGAAAACGAAGGCACTGAGCGCGCGCACTTTTTGCTAGAGGCAATGATAGATCAAGCGCGGCGCTCTGGTAGCAATCTACCTTACAACGCGACGACGGCTTACGTCAACACGATTCCTACGCACTTGCAACAACGTTTACCTGGCGACCCGGAAATGGAACGCAGAGTTCGCGCGTTGGTGCGCTGGAACGCCGTGATGACGGTGTTGCGCGGCAATGAAAAATCGCCCGGCGTAGGTGGACACATCGCCAGCTTTCAATCGGCCGCGACTTTGTACGACACTGGATTTAACTATTTCTTTAGAGCGCCAAATGAAAATTTCGGTGGCGATTGCGTATATTTTCAAGGCCACTCATCGCCTGGCGTGTACGCGCGGGCTTTTTTAGAAGGCAGGATCACTGAAGAGCAATTATCAAACTTCCGCCAAGAAACGGGCGGCAAGGGCTTGTCAAGCTATCCACACCCGTGGTTAATGCCAGACTTTTGGCAGTTCCCAACTGTTTCCATGGGCTTAGGGCCATTGCAAGGCATTTACCAAGCGCGCTTTTTAAAATATCTGCATGACCGCGGCATTGCGGATACCAGCGACCGTAAAGTGTGGGTATTCTGCGGTGATGGCGAAATGGATGAGCCTGAATCGTTAGGCGCGATTTCATTAGCTTCGCGCGAAAAATTAGATAATTTAATTTTTGTCATTAACTGCAATCTTCAGCGTTTGGATGGCCCTGTACGTGGCAATGGCAAAATCATCCAAGAGTTAGAGTCTGATTTTAGAGGTTCTGGCTGGAACGTGCTCAAAGTGATTTGGGGTTCGTATTGGGATCCATTATTGGCGATGGACAAAGACGGCGTGCTGAAAAAACGCATGGAAGAATGCGTGGACGGTGAATACCAAAACTTTAAGGCTAAAGGCGGCGCTTACACACGCGAGCATTTCTTTGGAAAATATCCTGAGTTAAAAGCCATGGTTGCCGCGATGTCTGATGCCGATATTTGGCGCTTAAATCGTGGTGGGCATGACCCACATAAAGTGTATGCAGCTTACCACGCGGCGGTGAATCATAAAGATCAACCGACCGTAATTTTAGCCAAAACCGTGAAAGGTTACGGCATGGGCGAAGCGGGCGAAGGGCAAAATATTACGCACCAACAAAAGAGCATGGATATTGAATCGCTGAAAGCTTTTAGATCTAGATTTGACCTGCCTATAAGCGATGAACAAGTGGAAAACTTAAGCTTCTACAAACCTGCAGATGATTCGCCTGAAATGAAGTACATGGCCGAACGCCGCGTCGATATGGGCGGCTTTGTGCCGCAACGTCGCCGCAAAGGCAACGAGTTAAAAATACCTGAATTGTCTGCGTTTGAGAATATGCTCACTGCCACAGGCGAGCGTGAAATTTCCACCACCATGGCCTTCGTACGCATCCTTTCCACGCTGGTACGCGATAAGGAAATCGGCAAATTTATCGTGCCGATTGTGCCCGATGAAGCGCGTACTTTCGGCATGGAAGGCATGTTCCGCCAACTCGGTATTTACGCTAGCCAAGGCCAATTGTACGAGCCAATGGACTCTGACCAAGTGATGTATTACAAAGAGCAAAAAGACGGCCAAATTTTAGAAGAAGGCATTAACGAAGCGGGCTCATTCTCTAGCTGGATTGCGGCGGCCACGTCATATTCGGTTACTGGCGTGCAGATGATTCCGTTCTACATTTTCTACTCCATGTTCGGTTTTCAGCGCATTGGCGATTTAGCTTGGGCAGCCGGCGACTCACGTTGTCGCGGCTTTTTGCTGGGTGCAACAGCAGGCCGCACGACATTGAATGGCGAAGGTTTGCAGCACGAAGATGGTCACAGCCATTTAATGTCAGCAACCATTCCAAATTGTATTTCGTATGACCCAACATTTGCTTACGAACTCGCCGTGATTATTCAAGAAGGCTTACGCCGCATGGTGCAAAACCAAGAAGATGTGTATTACTACATCACCTTGATGAATGAAAATTACACGCACCCTGCGCTGCCAACTGGCGCGGAGCAAGGCATTCTCAAAGGTTTGTATAGCTTTAGCAAAGCTAAAAAAGCACAAGTCCAATTGATGGGCAGTGGTGTGATTTTGCGCGAAGTGATTGCGGCAGCAGAATTACTTGAGAAAGATTGGGGCATTGCAGCAGATGTTTGGAGCGCAACCAGCTTTACCGAATTACGTCGCGAAGGCTTAGATTGCGAACGCTGGAATATGCTGAACCCAGACAAAAAACAACGCGTGAGCTATGTGGCCGAGTGCTTAAAAGACGCGAACGGCCCTGTGATTGCCTCGACCGACTACATGAAAAGCTTTGCCGAGCAAATTCAACGCTTTGTACCGAACAAATTTGTGGCACTTGGCACGGATGGTTTCGGCCGTTCTGACAGCCGCGAAGCGCTACGCGACTTCTTTGAGGTCAACAGATATTATGTTGTCATTGCAGCTTTGAAAGCTTTAAGTGATGAAGGAAAATTACCTGTAGCCAAAGTAGCGGAAGCAGTGAAAAAGTACAAATTAAATGGCAACAAACCCAACCCGACCAGCATTTAAACACATGGCATTTAAGGGCATTTAAACATGGCATTAAAAGACGTACTCGTCCCCGATATTGGCAATTTCGATTCTGTCGATGTCATCGAAATATTGGTGAAAGCTGGTGATACCATTGCGCTTGATGATTCATTGGTGACAGTAGAATCCGACAAGGCTTCGATGGATATTCCAGCATCACAAGCTGGAGTCGTGAAAGAAGTCAAAATTAAAGTAGGCGATAAAATCGCACAAGGACATTTGATTTTAACGCTAGAGTCTGCCGAAACAGCATCGCCAGTAGCCGCACCAGTATTGACTTCCACCCCTGCTCCTGCAAAGCATGTGGAAATGCCAAAAGCAGCAATTCCCGAACCGAGTCGCCCTGCGCCTGCGCCTGCACAAAAAATTCAACCTGCGCACCAACCTTTGCCTGTGGGCGAAAGTGTTGTAGTAAACGGTGGCAAAACCTCGCATGCCAGCCCATCAGTACGAAAATTTGCGCGTGAATTGGGCCTAAATTTAGCGTTTGTAAAAGGCAGTGCGCCTAAAAATAGAATTCTAGAAAGCGACGTACAGGCTTTTGTAAAAGGCGAACTGGCGAAACCACGCTCAGAAAACATGGGTGCTGGCTTGGGTAGTTTAGCCACCTTGCCGATGCCAGTCATTGATTTCAGCCAATTTGGTGAAGTTGAAACCAAACCACTTTCGCGCATTAAAAAAATATCAGGTGCCAATTTACACCGCAATTGGGTCACCGCACCGCACGTCACGCAATTTGACGAGGCCGACATTACCGACTTGGAAGAGTTTAGAAAATCCATGTCAAAAGATGCCGAAAAGCGCGGCGTAAAGCTTACTTTACTCGCGTTTTTAATCAAAGCTTCGGTGAATGCGCTAAAAGCTTACCCCAACTTTAATTCTTCGCTCGCCCCCGATGGCGATAGCTTGATTCTAAAAAATTACTACAACGTTGGCTTTGCCTGCGACACGCCAGATGGCCTTGTCGTGCCCGTGGTGAAAGATGTGCAAAGCAAAGACGTGCTGGCGATTGCGGCCGATTTGGGCGAACTTTCGATGAAAGCGCGCGAGCGCAAGCTTAAAATTGAAGAAATGCAAGGCGGCTGCTTTACCATTTCCAGCCTCGGCGGCATTGGCGGTACTATGTTTACGCCGATTATCAACTGCCCAGAAGTGGCGATTTTAGGCGTTTCCAGATCATCTATGCAGCCAGTTTACAATAAAGAAACCGATAGCTTTGAGCCGCGTTTAATCTTGCCGCTTTCACTGTCTTACGATCACCGCGTGGTGGATGGCGCTGATGGCGCGCGCTTCACCAGCCACATGCGCATGATGCTTTCTGACGTGCGTCGCTTGTTACTTTAAGGCACACATGAGCAATTTAGTTGAAATTTTAGTGCCCGACATTGGCAATTTTGACAGCGTCGATGTCATTGAAGTGCTGGTAAAAGCTGGTGATAGCATTACCAAAGAAGATTCACTCATTACGGTGGAATCCGACAAAGCATCGATGGATATTCCATCTTCACAAGCTGGCGTGGTGAAAGAAGTGAAAGTGAAAGTGGGCGATAAAATTGCCACAGGTTCGCTGGTTTTATTGTTGGAAGCGGCAGATACAGTAAACGAAGCAATAACTGAATCTAAAGCTGAGCCTCAAAAGCAAGAAAAATCACCCGCCCTGCAACCCGCACCGATATTGGCTCCCAGAGCAGTTATTTCAGATAAAAATAGTGACCTTTCAACTCAAGTAGTCGTACTTGGCAGCGGCCCTGGCGGCTACACAGCGGCTTTTCGCGCGGCTGATTTAGGTTTAAAAGTCGTGTTAATCGAGCGCTATGCCACACTGGGCGGTGTGTGTTTGAACGTCGGCTGCATTCCGTCTAAAGCTTTATTACACACAGCAAAAGTCATTACCGAGACTGAAGAAACCGCGCAACATGGTGTGAGTTTCGGCGCGCCAAAAATCGATATAGAAGCCTTGAAAAGCTGGAAAAATAACGACGTCGTCGGAAAACTCACCGGCGGTTTAGTGGCGATGGCCAAACAGCGCGAAGTGACAACAATTGAAGGTGTGGGCAAATTCATGAGCCCAAACCAAATTGCCGTGACCGCCACTGACGGCAAAATCACCACGATTGGTTTTGAAAATGCCATTATCGCGGCTGGCTCGCAAGCGATTAAATTTCCAGGTTTAGATAAAAGCACAGCTGACGATGAACGCATCATGGATTCCACTGGTGCGCTGAAATTAGACGATATTCCAAAAAAATTATTGGTCATCGGTGGCGGCATTATTGGGCTGGAAATGGGCACAGTGTATGACGCACTGGGTAGTAAAGTCAGCGTGGTGGAATTTATGGATGGCTTGATTACAGGTTGCGATCGCGATTTAGTGCGCCTCTTACAAAAGCGCATGGATAAACGCTTTGAAGCCATTATGCTTTCAACAAAAGTATCAAAATTAGAAGCCAAAAAAGACGGTATTCATGTGAGTTTTGAAGGGGAAGAAGCGCCCAAAGAAACCCAAATTTACGACCGTGTGTTAGTCTCTATTGGTCGCAAACCCAATGGCAACAATATTGGTGCAGAGCTGGCGGGTGTTAATGCGGACGAACGTGGTTTTATAGCGGTAGATAAACAAATGCGTACTAATGTGAGCCATATATTCGCCATTGGCGATATTGTTGGCCAACCCATGTTAGCGCACAAAGCCACGCACGAAGGTAAAGTAGCTGCCGAAGTGATTGCAGGCCATAAAGTGGAGTTTATCGCGTCTGTGATTCCTAGCGTTGCTTACACTGATCCAGAAATCGCTTGGGTGGGCGTCACCGAAACTGAAGCAAAAGCCAAAGGTTTAGAAATCGACAAAGCGTCATTTCCTTGGGCAGCGAGCGGCCGCGCATTGGCGAATGGCCGCACCGACGGCACCACTAAATTGATATTCGATAAAACCACGCACCGCTTAATTGGCGCGGGTATTGTAGGCGTCAATGCAGGAGAGTTACTGGCAGAAGCGGTGTTGGCGATTGAAATGGGCGCCGACGCGCATGATTTGGGCTTAACGATTCATGCGCATCCAACGCTCTCAGAAACTATTTGTTTCGCGGCGGAGATGAAAGAAGGCACGATTACCGACCTTTACATCAAAAAACGGTAATAATTTCAACATCCTAAATAACAACTACAAGAAAGAAGAATAAAAATGCAAGTTACCCGTCTATCCCTCGTTGTAGCATTGGCTTTACAATCTTTATTAACTGGCTGCGCCAGCATTACCAAAGATTCAAACCAACCAGTAAAAATAGAAACTTACTCTAAAAGCAATCAAGCAATATTAGGCGCTAAATGTACCGCTAAAAATGAACGTGGCGAGTGGTCAGCAACTACGCCAAACGCTGTAAATGTTCATCGCTCAGGTCAAAACTTACTCGTTAGCTGTGAAAAAGAAGGTGAACAACCAGGCATCGCAACAGTAATTTCTCGCGCCAACGGCGGCATGTTTGGTAACATTTTATTTGGTGGTGGTATCGGCGCGATTATTGACCACAACAAAGGTACGGCTTATAGCTATCCTGATTGGATTCGCGTGATTATGGGCGATAATTTAGTGTTTGATCGTAAACAGAATAAAGACAACGAAGTAATGATCGGCCAACCAGCATCACCCGAAGAACTAAAGAAAATTGAAGCGGCAAAAGCTGCGGAAGAAAAAGTGGCGATGGAAAAAGCTGCACAAGAAAAAGTCGCTGCAGAAGCTAAAAGCACGCCTTAAACTATTTTGAAACTAAGGTAGGTGCCTTTACCTTGCACCACTTTAAGGGCAGGCCGCTGGCGCTAAATCTGTACCAATAAACTCTGGTTTAATTTTGTGCAACTCTAACGCTAAGCTAGGACTGACCGCCTTAATCAGCAAGCTGCTGAGTGCTTTGCCTGGACTGCGTAGCGCTTTAGTAGCGCCTTTTACACCTTTTGCCTGTAACTCACTTAGCAAATTACTCGCCAGTTGTTCATCTTGAAACAAGCCGAATGAAATTGCATTACGCCATTGCGAATCTTGTACAATAAACAACTCCTGCACACCCAGCGCCTTAATTTCTGCAGCTTTTTGCTGCGCTAAATCTGCGCTTTTAAGTGGCGGATAATATACCCAAAAGCGCTTATCTTCTTGCGCTACAGCTTCTACATTCACATCACTTTGCAAGCCTAAGCGCACCAAAACAACCTGTGCTGCAGGTAGATTTGTCTTAGTGAAATTACCCCATTTATAGCAACTCGCCTCTGCGCCAGAAACTAATACTGGAGCGGCTTCTGGCGATTCTGTTTGCGCCACTTTATTAGGCATAGATTCTAAATCTTTTGCGTTTAATATTTTCAGCTTTTCTGGCTGAATTGATCGATCAGCCACAACTGGTTTGGGCGCAATGACTTCCGAATTAAAATATACCAACAAGCCTACATTGAGCAACACCAGCAACCACACTAACAATTTCATTTCGACTCTTTCCCCAACAAAGCTAAACCCTGCAACACAAGATATTCCATCATCATAACCTGTTTTAACTCAGGTTTTAAGGCTTCGGCAATTTTACTAGCATCTCCACCGCTTATCACTAATTTTGGCAACCAGCCGCTATGTTTTTCTAGCCGTTTTAACATTAAATGAATGGCTCCAGCAGCCGCATTTAAACATCCCGCTTGAACTGCATCCTGCGTATTATTGGGGAAACTAGCTAAAATAGCTCCGCCAGAACCCGCATGAATATTGACTTGCGCAGCATGCTCATTTAATGAGGTGTGCATTAAATATAAACCTGGCATAATTGTGCCACCCAAAAACACGCCTTTTTCTGTCAGCGCATCCATGGTAATCGCCGTTCCTGCGTTCACCACCAGCACCGCCTGCTTAACGCGATGTCGTACTGCAATTAGCGTTGCCCAGCGATCTGTACCTAAAGCAGGATAAAGGTTATTCGTTACACCGCAAGCCTGTTTACTTACTGCAATTAATTCTGTCTGCAAGGGCTGGAGTAATTGCAGGATTTGTTGCGCCATTGCTTCACCCGCCACGTTCGCAATCAACGCGCTATCGGCCTTTCGCGCAACAACCCTTAGGTTTGAAGTCGCAATATCTGCGTTCATGCAAACTTCTAACTCTGCTAAATTGCCATCATCGCTTGCCAACGCCCATTTAGTGCGGGTATTGCCTATGTCGATGACTAAAAGCATTAATCCACTCCTCGCAAAGAAATCTCACCTGCAGAAAACCGCTGCAAACCCAGCGCGGTTTCTACCAACAAAATACCGTCATCCGCTACGCTTTTTACTACGCCTTGCACATTCGTTCCATTGGGCAACAACATGCGCACAGGCTTGTTTTCATAAGCATGATAACGTAGCCATTCATCGCGCAAGCCAATAAATCCGTGCGTTTCAAAGCCGCTCAACACATCGGCCAAGTGCTTTAATAGCGCACCTAGCAACACACTTTGATTGATTGGTTGTTTAGAAACACTGGCTAAATCAATCGCAGGCTGGTCTATGCTTTCCAGCACATTTTTTGGCAAATTCAAATTAAAACCAATGCCTATCACCGCCGCGCTTGGGCCTTCTAAATCGCCCTGTAATTCAATCAAAATGCCTGCTAATTTTTTACCGTTTACTAATACATCATTCGGCCATTTTAATTGCGCATCGTTCACACCCATGCTGTTTAAGGTACGCATCAAAGCCACGCCCACCGCTAAACTTAAGCCTGACAGCACTGCCGCACCGCATTGAAAACGCCAAAGCAGCGAAAAAGTTAAACTCGCCCCCAATTGCGAAACCCACGTGCGTCCACGGCGCCCTTTACCATGCGTTTGCACATGCGCTGCCACGCAAGTGGCATGGGCAATGCCTTTATGCTGCATCAGGTAAGTGTTGGTCGAAGACACTTCATCTAAAATTTGCAAATTAAACCATGCACGCTGTTCGCCGATTGCATTTAATACTAAATTTTTTTCTAACAATTCAATGGCTTGCGGCAATTTATATCCACGACCGCGTACAGAAAAAACCTCAACACCCAAGCTTTCAGCATGCTTAACAGCATTCCAAATCGTCGCCCGCGTTACTTTAAAACGCTGTGCCAATGCTTCACCAGAATGAAATTGGCCATCGGCAAGCAGTTGTAGTACAGGGAATGTTAAGTTACTCATTTAAGCAAATTTTATCACAGCATCAGCAAGCACAATGTTCACATCGCGAATGGCGGGCTCTATGGTGTAAAATAACAGAAAAATTGTGAGCACCTTTATGTCATCAGAAAAAGCCCCTATTCCAGCAGTCTCTAACTTTATTCGCGGCATTATCGATCGCGATTTAGCACAAGGCACCAACGCAAGCCGCCATTGGGCTGGTAGCCCAGGCGATGCCTCACATCAAGCTGCTGGCGCAGCAGACCCAGCTAAAATTCGCACGCGCTTTCCGCCCGAGCCAAATGGTTATTTGCACATTGGCCACGCTAAATCTATCTGCCTAAATTTTGGTTTGGCGTTAGATTATAACGGCGTATGCCACATGCGTTTTGACGACACCAACCCCGAAAAAGAAGAACAAGAATACGTTGATAGCATTACCGAGATGGTGCAATGGCTGGGCTTTGGCTGGGATGCCTTTGGCAAATCACATTTGTATTACGCCAGCAATTATTTCGATTTTATGTATCGCGCGGCAGAGGCACTGATTAACGCTGGCTTGGCTTATGTAGATCAACAAAGCGCTGATGAAATGCGCATCACGCGCGGCACGTTGACTGAAGCGGGTAAAAATTCGCCTTGGCGCGATAGACCTATCGCAGAAAACTTACAATTATTCCGCGAAATGCGCGATGGCAAACATGCCGATGGCAGCATGGTATTACGCGCCAAAATCGATATGGCATCGCCCAACATTAACATGCGCGACCCCGCTATCTATCGCATTAAACGCGCTACCCACCACAATACGGGCGACACATGGTGCATTTACCCCATGTACACCTATGCGCATCCGCTAGAAGACGCGCTAGAGCAAATTACCCACTCTATCTGCACGCTAGAGTTTGAAGACCAACGCCCTTTCTACGATTGGGTGTTAGAACGCTTGGCAGATGCTGGCTTGCTGGCGCACCCGTTACCAAAACAATATGAATTTGCGCGGCTAAACCTCACTTATGTGGTGCTTTCTAAACGCAAACTGATTCAATTGGTAGAAGACAAACACGTTAGCGGATGGGATGACCCACGCCTACCCACGCTAGCAGGCGCGCGCCGCCGTGGCTATGTGGCAGAAGGTTTTAGACTATTTGCCGATAGAATTGGTGTTTCTAAGGCCGATTCGTGGATTGAATACACCATATTAGAAGACTGCATGCGCGAAGTGTTAAACGAAAGCGCCCCACGTCGCATTGCCGTACTAGACCCAATTAAATTGGTGATTGATAACTATCCAACAGATAAAGTAGAAGATTGCTTTGCCCCCAACCATCCACAACAGCCAGAGCTGGGCAAACGTGTGGTGCCATTAACCCGTGAGTTATGGATAGAGCGTGAAGACTTTGAAGAAACACCGCCCAAAGGCTTTTTCCGCTTAATGCCAGATGGCATGGTACGCCTGCGTTATGGTTACGTAGTGAAATGCACGGGTTTTGAAAAAGACGCGGCAGGCAAAGTGACGGTTGTTCATTGTGAGTACCTGCCAGATACTAAATCTGGCACGCCAGGCGCAGATGCCATTAAGGTAAAAGGCAATATCCATTGGGTAAGCGCGCAACATGCTTACGCGGCAGAAGTGCGTTTGTACGATAGATTATTTAAAGAAGCACATCCGGGTTCTGGTGATATAGATTATATTAACGACCTAAACCCAAACTCAGTTAAAGTAATTACCGCGCAGCTAGAACCCAGCTTAAAAGATGCAAGCACTGAAGACAGATTTCAGTTTGAGCGCCATGGCTATTTTGTGGCAGATAGAAAAGATAGTATAGCTGGCAAACCTGTGTTTAATAGAACCGTCACTTTGCGGGATGCTTGGCAAAAGTAAAATTATGGCAACGGCAACCATTAAAATTTTTCTAGCATTTGGAGACCCTAAAAGATTAAGGACTGCTGAGCTATCTAATTGGACTGGTAAGGCTGTTGCTGGCCCAAGAAGTGAATTTGACAATGTATTAGCTAGAGAAGAATCAAGCAGTTCTGGAGTTTACTTTTTATCAGGTTATGACCCAGAGTCTGGAAAACCTACGATATATATCGGTGAAGCCGAGTCAATCAAAGATCGAGTTAAAAGTCATTTAGACAAAGATTACTGGAATCAAATCGTTTTCTTTATCAGTAAAGATGATAACTTAACTAAAGCTCATATCAGGTATTGTGAAGGTCGTTTAATTGAGATTGCTAGAGTTGTTGATAGAGCAATAGTCAAAAATAATCAGTCTAGTGGCTCCAGACTTCCTGAGTCCGATAGAGAAGATATGGAAATTTTTCTTGAAAAACTTCAACAGCTGTTACCTGCACTGGGCGTTGAAGTATTTGTTCCTGCCTTATCTCATTCCAAACAAAATAACAAAGAAAACGAGCTACTCTTCTGTGAAATTAAGGGCATTAAAGCTACTGCTTACTTATCACCAAATGGGATTGTAGTTTTAAAAGGTTCTCAAGCTGTTTTAGAGCCACGAGCATCATCTTCTAAATACCCATGGTCAATTACCATGAGAACAAAACTTGCAGAAGATGAGGCTTTAATTAGAGAAGATAGCCACTTGGTTTTCGCTAAAGATGTTGAGTTTTCCAGCCCTAGTGCTGCAGCTGCAGTCATTCATGGTGGTCAAGCGAATGGATTAACCGCTTGGAAAAACAAAGAAAATAAAAGCCTTAAAGAAATAGAGTCTGAGCAAACACACTTGCAAGCTAGTAATTTAAATTGAATTTGGTTACGCTAACCACATGAAAAAACGCCTCCGCACACGTAAAAAACATTATGCTAAAAAATTGGGGATGCCGCCTGGAACGCCCATGTATATTGGCGATGCAGACATCACCAAACTAGATAAACCAAAAATCAGTAAGATTGCATACAACGCAACTGAGCTGATTGAGTGCGAGCTAAACGCAGAAACGTTAGCCAGCTTTAAGGTGAGTGAGGCGATAAAATCTGGCAAAAAACTATGGCTAAACGTACACGGTGTGCACGATGTTGATTTAATTAAACAAATTGGTGCTATTTTTAAGCTCCATCCGCTAGTAATCGAAGATATTTTAAACACCGAGCAGCGCCCCAAAATTGACGAGTTTGATGATTATCTTTTCCTAGAAACACGTAATTTTTATTACGAAAAAGAAACGATGTCGACCAACAGCGAGCAAATTAGCATGGTGCTTGGCCACAATTTTTTGCTAACGTTTCAGGAACGTTCAACTGGCGCTTTTGAGCCTGTGCGCCAGCGTTTACGTGCCAACCATGCACATACGCGCGCGCAAGGCGTGGATTATTTGGCTTATGCCTTGCTGGATAGCGTGGTGGATGGTTATTTTAAGGTGCTGGAAGATGTAAGCAATGACAGCGAGGATTTGGAAGATCGCCTGTTAGCCAAGCCAAGCAATGCAGAGCTGCATAACATTCATCAACTCAAACACGTCAGCATTGAACTGCGCCGCGCTGTGTGGCCGTTGCGCGAGGTGATTAACAGCTTAACGCGCAACGAAAAAGAGTTTTTTAAACCCGCCACCGTGCCTTATTTACGCGATGTTTATGACCATACCGTGAGTTTTATTGAATCGCTGGAATCAATTCGCGATAGTTTAAGCAGCATGATGGATATCTATATGGCGAGTGTGACCCAGCGCGTCAACTTGGAATTGCGCGCGCTGACGGTAGTGGCCATGCTGTTTATGCCAGCCACACTGATTGCGGGGATATTCGGCATGAACTTCGACTACATCCCATGGTTAAAACATAGCAACGGTTTTTGGTGGGCACTGGGTTTGATGGCAACTATTGCGACTATTATGATTATGATTTTTTGGCGCCGGCAGTGGTTAAGTAGTAAGACCTAAGTTTTTCTTAAAAGCCACTGGATTCCGTGTCAAGCACGGAATGACGGGAAACCTAAGATTGTCTTACCGACGAAAGTCGGTATCCAGCGTCGTTAAAACTAAACTATTGTTGGATATAAATCATTCCAATAGGGATTAAATTTCTCAACCAAATCCAGCTTCCACTGACGTTTCCACTCTTTGAGTTGCTTTTCACGCGTTATTGCGCTTTCCATATTTTCATGTAATTCGTACCAAACTAAACCATGCACCTGATGTTGTTTAGTAAAACTTTCAACAAAGTCAGATTTGTGTTCCCATACTCGTTTAATTAAATCAGAAGTAACACCGATGTAAAGCGTGCCGTTTCGCTCGCTTGCGAGGATATAGACGCTGGGTTGCATTTTTAACGACGCTGGATTCCGACTTTCGTCGGAATGACGGTTAAAAATAAAAACATTTTACTTAATCAAAGCGGCATACTTGGCACGTATTTTCGCCGCTTTAGGTGCCGCAACAGCCAAGCAATATGGGTTTTCTGGATTTTTATCAAAATAATATTGGTGGTAATCCTCAGCAGGGTAAAACGTACTTGCGCCGTTAATCTCCGTAACAATAGGCGCGCTGTAAACAAACGCGCTATTAAAACCTTCAATCGTGGTTTCGGTTGCCTCAAATTGCGCTGCATTTTGACAAAACACAGCAGAGCGATATTGCGTGCCCACATCGTTACCTTGGCGGTTAGGCGTGGTTGGGTCGTGCGAAACTAAAAACACTTCTAAAAGTGTTTCAAAGCTCACCACATCGGCATCAAAGGTAATTCTAATGCCCTCTGCATGACCAGTATCGCCATTGCAAATATCTTTGTAAGTTGGGTTCTGCGTGTGGCCACCAATATAGCCAGATTCAACTTTTCTCACACCTTTTAATTGGCTAAACACTGGCTCGGTGCACCAAAAACAGCCGCCTGCGAAAATCGCGATTTGTTCGTTACTCATGATGCTTTACCTTTAAAATTTAACTTAACACTTAGTCGGTTTTCCCGGCGAAACATTACATGTCACTCAACGCATTATACGTCGATTTCAGTTCCTACTTCGCCTCAGTGAAGCAGCAATTACGCCCCGAGCTATGCGGCAAAGCAAGAAAAATGACCTTGCTTGCGGTGCGATTCGTGTCGTTTGTGCCGCGAGGGTTTTGCAAAAGCAAATATTGCTGATTCTACAAACTATTACCGACCCCGCAAGCTATATTATTCGTCATTAGTTTGGCATATAATTTTCTCTTAGCCCGAACGGGCTATATTTAGCTTACATCATTCAGATGTAGTATTTACGTTGGATTTACCTTGCATTGGAGAATAGAAAATGGATAAAAAATTAGTGGGTTTAGCTTTTTCGTTTTTAGTCAGTGTATTTGCAGCGAATGCAGATGCGGCATGCAAAGATATTTCATATAGTGCGTTACAAAGTGCGGCGAATAATGCACTTGCTTCTGCTTCTACAGGCGGCTTGGCATTAAACATGTGGGCTACTTTTGTGGATGAAACAGGCAAGGTATGCGCGGTAGTGAATACGGGTGCTAAAGGCAGTTTGGCAGGTAACTCACAATGGTTAGGTAGCCGTGTGATTTCTGCACAAAAAGCCAATACTGGCAACGCATTTAGCTTAGATGGTTTGGCGATTTCTAGTGGTGCTTTATTTGCCGCAGTGCAGCCTGGCGGCAGTTTGTATGGCTTGCAAGAGAGCAATCCTGTCGATGCAGAACAAGCATACAAAGGTAATCCAGGAAATTATGGTAGGCCAAATGATCCATTGGTAGGTAATCGTGTCGGAGGCATCAACGTGTTTGGCGGCGGTCTTCCGCTTTACAAAAATGGGGTAAAAATTGGCGGCATTGGCGTATCGGGCGACACCTCATGCACAGACCATGCTTTTGTGTGGAAAATGCGCAGTTTGTTAGGTTTAGAGCCTTCTGGATCAGTCGCTCAGGTAGAAAAGTTAAAATTAACGGGTACTTTTGCTGCCTTAGGCGATCATCCAACTTGTATTGGTGCGCCAATTGCTGACCAATCTGGTTTTGTAGCTGCAGCACCTTAATAATTGCATAAACCATTTAGAGCCCCCAGTTCGCTGGGGTTTTATTTTCTATGCGATTATTTATTATTAAGATGCTAATATCGTTAGCTAACAGGCGTATAAGAGAAAAGTATGAAAAATAACTTTAACCAACAAGGATTTACGCTATTAGAATTACTAGTAGTGATGGTGATTATTGGCTTGTTGGTGAGTTATGTAGGGCCACGCTATTTTAATCAGCTTGGTAAGTCGGAGGTAAAGGCGGCAAAAGCACAAATCAATGCGTTTGAAAAAGCGCTGGATGTGTATCGCCTTGATAATGGCGCTTACCCAGATCAACAATTAGGCTTGAATGCCCTAGTTACTGCGCCGCAAGGTGCAACTAAGTGGCATGGGCCTTATCTACAAAAAGTTATTCCAAACGATCCGTGGGATCATCCCTATATTTATCGCATCCCAGGCGAAAAGGCTGAGTTTGATTTGTTGTCATACGGCGCAGATGGTAGGCCTGGTGGCACAGAAGAAAATGCCGATATTAGCAATTAATCAAAAATATTATGCAATATCAATTACGTGTACTACGAGAAGGGCTTGCCCCTTACCAAGTTGAGCTAGATGCTAGCTCAATAGACGACGCACGTAACAAAGCAGAGTTGCAAGGCCTTACCGTATTAAAAGTTAAGCTGCAAGCGACTGCTTTTGGCCTGTCGAGATTAATGCAACAAAATCACGCATTTCCACTCATGCTATTTTGCCAAGAATTTCGTGTACTGTTCGAGGCGGGGCTATCTGTCGTAGAGGTGTTGCAAACACTGATTGATAAGGAAACCAACGTAGCTCCCAAGCTTATTTTGCAACAACTGTTGACCTCTGTGCAAGAAGGCAAAACCTTGTCGCAAGCCATGTCACTGCATCCCAACGCCTTCCCCAGTTTGTTTGCGGCCACTATTAGCGCGGCTGAGACGACGGGCGATTTAAATGAGGCCTTGATGCGCTACAACCAATATCTCGAAAATGTAGATTTGCTTAAAAAGCGTATTATTAGTGCCACGGTATATCCTGCAATTGTTGTTAGTTTTGGCTTGATTGTGTTGGTGTTTTTAATTGTGTACGTAATCCCTAAGTTTAGCAAAATCTACGAAACACAAATCGCCCATGTTTCCACCAGCACGCAGTTTTTATTAAATTTAGGCAAGTTCTCGCAGCAATATGGCTTATACATTGCATTGTGTTTTGGCGCCTTAGTAATCACTTTCATTACACTACTAACACGCCCAGAAATACGCGCAAAGCTCTATGATGCCCTGTGGAAAATGCCATTTTTGGGCGATAGAGTACGTGTTTATCATTTGTCGCGCTTTTATCGCACATTTTCTATGTTGCTTAAAAGCGGCATTCCCGTGATGAGTGGCCTAAATATGGTTGAAACCTTGCTAGGCGCCGGGTTACAGACTAATTTACAGCAAGCAAAAAAACATATTGCAGAAGGTCAACATTTTTCGCATGCGCTGTTTAGCGCAGATTTGACCACGCCCGTGGCCATGCGTTTGTTCAATGTGGGCGAAAAAACAGGCACGCTGGATAACATGATGGAGCGTGCCGCTAGCTTCCACGAAGAACAAATGATGCGTTGGGTAGATCGCTTCACCAAAGTATTCGAGCCGGCTCTAATGGCGCTGATTGGTATTTTAATTGGTGGTATTGTACTGATGATGTACATGCCAATATTTGAGCTCGCCAGTGGTATTCAATAATGACAAATTTTAATGAAACTCTGTTGCAAGCCGCCAAAACCGCTAAACTTAGCAATCAGCGCGCAATTGAGGTGTTAGAAGAAACTTCACAATTATCACCTGCAGATTTTACGCAAGAACTTGCGCAAAACTTTGCTTATCCATCTATTACCTTGGCGCAAATGTTGGCTTTGCAGCCTGCGTTTGAGCGTATTTTATACTCTGAAAGCTTGCAACGCGAATGCGTATTATTGCGTGATAATAATGAAACCATTTTTGTGTTTGCCGATGTTTTCAACCAAGGTCTGCCATCGTGGGCTGCAGAGCGCATAGGTGGCGCATTTACGACACACTTGGCGCATCGTGCAGATATTGCCGCTTATCTCGCAAAACATGAAGACGAAACGCGCACCGTACAAACAGCCATTGGTCATGTAACA
>JANMYB010000013.1:0-3945 GCA_031381645.1 Methylotenera sp. | reverse complement strand
GCTCGTCACGCTCCAGCATACCTTCAATCACATTAAAAAATTGGCTTGTTGGCAGCACAGGGCTTCTTATCAATAAGTTGTTGCAAAGCATCATTATATCTTCTGAAATAGATGAATCTAAAATAGACAAGTTATATTCTCTTTATAAAAACTTGACCGCCAATGGTCTCAATTAACATGATTAGTTTGCTAATACTTTTGGTGGCACTGCATTGCCAGTGGTGGTTTCAATGTCGCGATACATAGGCGCTAATTTAGCTAGCAGCTTGTTTTGCGCGCTAAAGGGAACATTGTGTTTATCCATGGCAAATTGAAATTGTTCCACTAAAGCATTAAAGCCTTCGCGGTTTACTTTCATATTAGCATGCGATGTTTTCATATCGCGGCCAGGATATTTGCAACCGCCATTCATCAATTCGCACATTTGTTCTACTAGCATGGCTTTAATAAAGGTTTGTTTTTCGTTATTGAAAAACTTGGTTGTACGTGGATCTGCTACTAAGCCAATCATAAAATCATCCATAATTTTTACCAAACCTTCTTTGCCACCAAAGGCTTCAAATGTGGCAGTACCTTCCATCGGTGTATTGCCCAGATTAGGACTTTGCGCATAAGTTTCTGCCATTGCGGGTTGAGCTAGTAACAATGCGCTGATAGCTAATAGTGTAGCAACAACTGCTTTAATATTTAAATTCATCTTAATTCCTTTTATTTGTATTGATATAGTTGGTTAGAAACCGAATTGGGCAGATAAATATACGCCGTCTTGATTGCCGTAATCGGCACCTAGCGCTTTAGGCGTTATCGTGGCAATATTGCCCAAGTTTACGTAAGCGGCAGTTATTGAAATGTTTTTGGTTGGCGCATAGGCAATAAACACATCAAACGCATCGTCTTCTTTCAAATCCACTACATTTGCGCCACCAAATAACAAGTTATTGGCTGGGCTTCTCAAGTTATCAGGTTTCATGCGGTACTCAGCACCAATCGCTAAGTCTTTGCGTAATAAATAGGCAGCAGAAAGCTCAAGCATTGGTTTGTAGCTATCATTTTTATCCCCGCCAAAACCCAATAAACCAAACTGATTGGCTTTGGTGAGGCGCACAGTGCCGTTTAGCAATAAGTTCTGAGCAAGTAATAATTTAGTGGCCGATACATAGACATCTGTGCCATGGTCACTTTTTGCGCCTATAACCGCACTCTTGATAAAGTCAGTTTCGTCATTGTCTTTATATTGCAAACCCACTGCAATTTGCGGCATCCAAGTATCAGCATCTAATACAGCTTCGCCCGCCACACGTACTTTAAGTCCTACAATGGTTTGTCTAAGATGATTACGCCCAAATACATCTGCGCCTAAGCCTGCCGTCACTTTATTGCGTAATTTACCTAAATCAAATGATTGTTCAGCCACCGAAAACTCAACGCGATCAAATAGTCCAACTGTAAAACCATAAGTATCTAGTTTGTAATCATCTGTTTTAACATAAGTGTAATGCACGCTTCCACCCACTTCATTATTGGTGCCATAACCACCAATCACTGCCCACGGCGTTAAACCACCACCAGCTGCGCCTTCAACTTGAGAAACCCCACCGGTGAGCAATAATTTATTGCTTAGCGGTAAATCGTCTGCATGCGCTTGATTGACAAATAACATGGCTATTAAGCTAGCGACGCCTGCGCTAAAAATTAAGCGTGTATAGTTTGCGCGCAGACGCCCCATGCTGATTAGTTTTGTTGTGACATGACTCATTAATATTCCCCGTTAATTAATACAAAATGGTTAATTTGCAATGTCTATACGTTAGGCAGTCTAATTTAGATGCAAAATAATCAACAACTTTTTCATTGAATAATGAGGAGCCAATCATGTATACTAATCTGTATACAAATACCGTTGTCCAAGTTCTGTTAGAAAGCGACATTATGCAAACAAAATTAAAGCTTCATTATTCAATCAAATATCTTCTTATCGCTAGCACTAGCTTGCTTTTATCCTGTGTACCTAGTGTGAAGAAAGACATCTCTAGAACCCAAGACTGGCCTAGCTTTGGGCGCGATTATACTAGCCAGCGCTTTTCGCCAGCCACACAAATTAACACTAAAAATGTAAAAGATTTAGCCTTAAATTGGGCTTATAAAAGTGGTGTTGTGGGCAGCTTTCAAACCACGCCGATTGTGCAAAATGGGGTGATGTACTTATCACTGCCGTTTAACCATGTGGTGGCACTTGATGCCAAAACAGGTAAAGAATTATGGCGTTATAACCACGATAAGCGCCCCGATTGGAAAATGTGTTGCGGCCCAGCCAATAGGGGCGTGGCGGTATCTAATGGTCGCGTATTTATTGGTACCGTAGATGCGCGTTTAATTGCGCTTAATGCTAAAACTGGCGCAAAAGAGTGGGATATTGACGTGGTGGAAGGCGCAATCACAACCGAAGGCCAAGATTCACTGAATAAGGATGACCCAAATAGTGCGCGTAAGGTGACGGGCGGCACGGGTATCGGTATTGCCATGGCACCTGTCGTGTATAAAGGCAAAGTCATTGTAGGTATTACTGGCGTTGGTTATGGTTTGCATATTGATAACCCTACAGCAGACGCCCCATTGGGCGCGGTCATCGGCGTGGCAGGGCGCTTTGGCAGGCCTGGTTTTTTAGCAGCGTATGATGTGAATAACGGCAAACGTATGTGGCAATTTGACACTATTCCAGATAAAGGTTGGGAAGGAAAATTTGCTGAAACAACTGAAGATGGTGTGCAATTTAATCGCGATGTAGAGCAGGAAAAGGCTGATTTGGCTAAGTACCCTGACTCAGCGCGCTTTGGCGGTGGCTCTGCTTGGAGTACGCCAGCCATTGATACGGCATCAGATACACTTTACTTTGGCACGGGCAATCCTAGTCCGCAAATGAACGATATTTCACGACCTGGGGACAATTTATATACGGTTTCGCTGGTTGCATTAGATGTCAACACTGGTGTACGCAAATGGCACTATCAGCAAGTACCGCATGATTTATGGGGTTATGATTTAGCCAGCCCACCAGTGCTTTTTAACTACCAATTAAATGGCAAAACTATTGCTGCAGTGGGGCAGGCCAGTAAAACGGGGTGGTTTTATATTCATGATAGAGCAACTGGAAAATTACTCAAAAAATCGGATGCATTTGTACCGCAACAAAATATGTTTAAAAAAGCTACTTTTGACGGTATTGTGGTTTATCCAGGCATTTTAGGTGGCTCAAACTGGTCGCCAATAAGCCTAGATGAAGCAAATCAGCGCGTATTTATTGCAGGTATACATGCGCCGATTAAATATACGCTACACGAAACACCCGCTAGCAATGGCAAAGCAGCTATTCGTTATGCTGCTAGTGAGCCCACGCAAGACCCGCGCTGGGGCTTGTTATCAAGCATTGATTTGGCCACGGGCAAAATTGTTTGGCAAAACAAAACCGCACAACCATTAATTGGCGGTGTGCTGGCCACAGCAGCTGGAGTGCTGTTTACTGGAGAGGGTGAGGGCAACTTTAACGCCTACAACAGCCAAACGGGTGAACTGTTATGGCAAGCTAAGTCAGAATTTGGTGTGAATGCACCGCCAATTACTTACAGCATTGATGGCGTGCAATATATTGCGGTAGCTAGCGGTGGTAACTCGATATTTGGGTACAAACAGGGTGATGCGGTATTGGTCTACACGCTGCCAAATCAATCAAAATAACTCAAAAAACATGCCCTGTACCAGTTCTTGGCATCACCGCAGAATATAACAGCTAAAGCTGGTTATTCATGCGCGAAAGCCAATATCCATGCGGATCCCAGAGCGTTTTTTTAAAGTAATTTAAGGCTGATTTAATTATTTAGCTTTATTGCTGGCGGCAAGACCTACCAAGTGCGAAATCACAACCGTAATATACATCACACCGCTAAACAT
>JANMYB010000010.1:0-1878 GCA_031381645.1 Methylotenera sp. | reverse complement strand
GCGCCAATGATGTGGTTGTTGCAAAAAGTGATAGTGGGCAGGAACGGTTGATTCCCTACATCGCGCAAGTGATTTTAGAAGTAGATATAGTTGCAAAAACGCTACTGGTGGACTGGGATGCAGACTTTTAATGATGAGATTCGATGTCATCAGTTTGTTTCCAGAAATGTTTGATGCGATTACCAAGCATGGCATTACCAGTAGGGCGTTAGAAAGAAAGATTTATGTTTTAAATGTGATTAATCCGCGCGAATTTACCACGGACAATCACAAAACGGTGGACGATAGGCCGTATGGCGGCGGGCCTGGCATGGTGATGCTGGCAGAGCCGTTAGCGCAAGCGATTCGGGTGGCAAAAGAAGTGAATCCGAATGCGAAAGTGATTCACTTATCGCCACGCGGAGTGCCGTTAACGCATGAAAAAGTGATGCAATTAAGCCAGCAACAAGGTTTAATTTTGTTGGCAAGCCGCTACGAGGGCGTAGATGAGCGCTTGTTAGACGCGCTGGTGGATGAGGAACTGTCAATTGGCGACTATGTATTAAGCGGCGGTGAATTGCCCGCCATGGCGTTAATAGACGCGGTTGTGCGGCAGTTGCCGGGCAGTTTGGGTGATGCAGATTCGGCGCTTGAGGATTCGTTTGTAAACGGATTGCTGGATTGCCCGCACTACACGCGGCCAGAAGGCTTGTGTTTAGACGGCGGGGAGAATAAAAGTGTGCCTGAAGTGTTGTTATCAGGTAATCATGCAAAGATTAGAGAATGGCGATTAAAACAATCGTTATTGCTAACAAGGGCAAAACGCCCGGATTTATTGGCCGCAAGGTCGTTGACGAAAGAGGAAGCTCGGCTGCTACAGGAAATAGAGCAGGAACAAGCATCCTTACAATTAAAAGGAACGTAAAGGAAACAATATGGCAGATATTATTAAAATGTTAGAAACGGAAGAAATTGCCCGTTTAGGCAAAAAAGTGCCCAATTTCGCCCCAGGCGATACGGTTGTAGTGGGCGTAAACGTGGTGGAAGGTACGCGTAAGCGGGTGCAGGCTTACGAAGGCGTGGTAGTTGCCATTCGCAATCGCGGCTTAAATTCATCTTTCATCGTGCGTAAAATATCCTCTGGTGAGGGCGTAGAACGTACCTTCCAGACTTATTCACCAGCAATCGCTAGCATCGAAGTAAAACGTAAAGGCGATGTACGTCGCGCAAAACTTTACTACTTGCGTGAGCGTTCAGGTAAATCGGCACGTATTAAAGAAAAATTATTCGCGCGCGATAAAGAAGTAATGGCGCCAGAAGAAAATGTAGAAGCCGCAGCAGAATAAATTTTAAGCAACACAAAAAAGCCCCAAAAGTTTGGGGCTTTTTTATTGCATGTGGCACATCGATTGGAGTACATTAACAGCTATGAATAAGCTGCCATTGCAATTCGATGCCGTTGTGGACGCGCCATTTGGTGCGGTAGGGATTTTTGCGTTTAATGAGCAGATTTCGATTGAATTATTGACCGAGAATCACATGCCAAAACCGGCTGAAAATAAAATTGTACAAAAAATCGCCGCTCAAATTGAGGCCTATTTTGGCAATGCAAAAAATGATTTTAGCTTGCAAGTCGCACAATATGGCACTCCGTATCAACAACGTGTGTGGCAAGCAATAAGCGCGATTCCGCGAGGGCGAGTGCTCACTTACGGCGACATTGCTGCGCAAATTGGCAGCGGCGCGCGGGCGGTGGCTAATGCTTGCGGCGCCAATAATTTGCCCTTAGTTGTGCCGTGTCATCGTGTGGTTGCTAAAAATGGTATCGGCGGTTTTATGCAAGGCAATAAAGATGGCCTAAAGATTAAAAAATGGTTGCTTAAGCACGAAGGCGTGAGT
>JANMYB010000008.1:0-43841 GCA_031381645.1 Methylotenera sp. | reverse complement strand
AACGCTCAGCGAACTGCCGCACGATTTATATATTCCGCCCGATGCATTAGAGGTGTTTTTAGAAACCTTCGAAGGCCCGCTCGATTTGTTGCTCTACCTCATTCGCAAACACAATCTAGATATTCTCGATATTCCCATGGCACAATTGACTGCGCAATACATAGTATATGTAGAGAAAATGAAAGTGATTAAGCTGGAGCTGGCGGCAGATTATTTGCTGATGTCGGCGATGTTGATTGAGATTAAATCGCGCATGTTGTTACCAAAACCTACTGAAATTGCCGAGGAAGACGACCCGCGTGCCGAGTTGGTGCGCCGTTTAATGGAATACGAGGCGATTAAACTCGCCGCAGTGCGCTTGGATGCAATGCCGCAAGTAGGGGTAGATATTAGTGTTGCAGCCGCTTATTATCAGCATATTTCTGAGATTAAACCACCAGAAGTGAGCTTGGATGAATTGGTGGAAGCGTGGCGCAATGTATTGAAGCGCGCTAAATTGAATTCGCATCATAAAATCGGCAAGTCAGAGCTTTCTGTGCGCGAGCATATGAGCCAGATTCTGCGGCGCTTAAAGGTGGATGGCATGGTGGAGTTTTCAGCATTATTTGATATGGCGAGCGATGGCTTGGCTATACTTGTGGTGAATTTTTTAGCAATTTTAGAGCTGGCAAAAGAAGGCTTAATCCGCATGACGCAACAGCAAGCGTTTTCGCCGATATACCTGCAAGCCAATATAGGTGAAAGTCTGGGTGAAGGCGCATGAAAGAACCTGACAATATTATTGAATTTAAGCAAATCCTAGAAGCTGCGCTGCTGACAGCAGGGCAGCCATTAAGCTTGGATGAAATGCTCAAACTCTTTGCAGGCCGTATGGATCGCACAACGTTAAGAATGCTACTGGATGAACTGAAAACAGACTGGAGCCAAAAAACGCTGGAATTAGTGCAAGTGGCAACAGGTTATCGTTTTCAAGCGAAGCAACAATTTAGCGAATTTATTGTGCGCCTAAGCCCGGAACGGCAGCCAAAATATAGCCGCGCGGTGATGGAAACGTTGGCGATTATTGCCTACCGCCAACCGGTGACGCGTGGCGATATTGAGCAAATTCGCGGTGTTGCAGTGAACCCGAATGTGATGCGTCAATTGCAGGAGCGTGATTGGATAGATGTGGTGGGTCAGCGTGAAGTGCCAGGTCGCCCATCACTTTACGCCACCACGAAACATTTTTTAGATGACCTGAATTTGCGCTCTTTGGCCGAATTACCAGCGATGGACGATTTCGAGCAAAAGGAAATTCCGCTAGAAAATTAAAGTTTTCGCAGTAACTGCGGTAAAATTGCGACTTATAAATTAAAGTCAATTCATATGGCACGTCCATTCAAGCAACAGCGCGATCCACAAGCAATACCACGCCGACCAAAATCCAACTTCACTAAACTAGACGTTGACGAAAACGCGCCGCCAGAACCCACGCAGCGCCTGCATAAGCTCATGGCGTTGTCTGGTTTAGGTTCGCGCCGCGATATGGAAACTTTAATCGAATCTGGTCGCGTGACGGTGAATGGCGAAACCGCCAAACTGGGTGCGGGCGTGACACAGCATGACGTGGTGCGACTTGATAGCCGTCCATTAAAACTGCCTTTTGAAGCCGAATTGCCGCAAATACTGATTTACCATAAGCCAGAAGGCGAAATCGTCAGCCAAGATGATCCAGAAGGCCGCGCCAGTGTGTTCGATAAATTGCCGCGCATCAAGCAAGGCAAGTGGATTGCGATTGGCAGGCTGGATATGAATACTAGTGGTTTGTTGATTTTTACCAATTCTGGCGAGCTGGCAAACCGCTTTATGCACCCGAGATATGAAGTGGAACGCGAATACGCAGTGCGTATTTTTGGTGAGCTGACCGAAGGTCAAATGCTGCAACTCACGCAAGGCATTGAATTGGAAGATGGTCCTGCAGCCTTTGACAGCATTAGTCCACAAGGTGGCGAAGGCGCTAACCATTGGTATCAAGTAGTGATTCGCGAGGGTAGAAACCGCGAAGTGCGGCGTTTGTTTGAGGCGTTTCAGTTACCAGTAAGTCGCCTCATGCGCGTGCGTTTTGGCCCCGTCAATTTGCCGCCACGCGTCAAGCGCGGCACTATGCTTAAACTTGAACAAAAACAAGTGGTGGATTTACTGGAATGGGCTGGCCTAGAAGTACCCAAAACGCCGATGAAACAATTAAGCCAGCGCGAAAAAGATAAAGCCACGGCAGTATTTGTGCCGAAAGTGCGCAAGCAGCGCGTGAGCGCATTAGACAGGAAGCCTAGAAGTGAATTTTTAGGAGAAAAAACTGAAAATAATAGGCCTGGAAGCCGCATGGATACTGTGGTTCAGGCTACCTATATAAAACCAGCGCCTAGGAAATCTGAAAATCGTCGTGTGCGGCAAACCAGCGATTTAACGGCACCCAAAATGCAGAAGAAAAGCGATAGAAATCGCGGCAGAGGCTAGTTTAAAGCAGTTGCTCTTTCGTCAGTAAAAATACAAACTGATTACCCGATTCCACTTCCAACCAAGTAAATGCAAGATTAGGATAAGCCTCAAGTAGCGCATCGCGATTGTGGCCAATTTCTACGATTAAAACCCCGTCGTCATTCAAGTGTTTTTTTGCTTCGCGCAGAATGGTGTGGGTGTGATCTAAACCTGCAACACCGCTACCCAGCGCGATTTGCGGCTCGTTGCGATATTCCGTTGGCAGCGTTGCCATGCTGGGGGCATCCACATACGGTGGATTCGAAATAATCACATCATATTTTTTGCCTTTTAACGCAGCAAACATATCCGATTGGATGGCTGAAACGCGAGATTCTAAGGCGTAATTGGCGATATTGATATTGGCGACGGCAATCGCATCGGGCGAAATATCCACTACGTCAATCGCTGCATCAGGGAAGGCTTCCGCGAGCAATACGCCTAAGCAGCCGCTACCCGTGCACATATCGGCGGCAGAATGTACCAACTCTGGGTATTCAATCCATGGCTGCAAGCTGTCTTCTAGTAGTTCTGCAATAAACGAGCGCGGCACAATCACGCGTTCATCCACGTAAAATTTAAAGCCGCGCAACCAAGCTTCACGCACTAAATAGGCGGTTGGCGTGCGTTTGGTGATGCGTTGCTCAATTAAACGCGCAAGGTGTTTCCGCTCAGATTCAGTAATCACCGCATCTAAAAAATTGTGTAGCGTGTCGTGCGGTAAATGTAGCGCGCTTAAAATCAGCCACACCGCTTCGTCATAACTGTTATCAGTGCCGTGGCCAAAAAAAATGTCAGATTCCTCGAATTGGCTGACGGTAAAACGCAACCAATCGCGGATGGTAAAAAGTTCTTCGGCGAGACGCGGAAAGTGCATCATTTCAATAACTTTTGCATGGTCAATTTGTAAGTTTCTTTTAGTGGCTCGATATCCGCTACACCCACGCATTCATTGAGTTTGTGGATGGTTTTGTTGAGTGGGCCGAACTCAATCACTTGTTTGCAAATGTCTGCAATAAAGCGACCGTCACTTGTGCCGCCAGTGGTGGAAAGCTCGGGCGATACGCCATATGCGCGCTCAATCGCTCTGGAAATCGCCTCAACTAAATTACCGCGCGGCGTGATGTAGGGTGGCGAATATTCCCATTCCAGCGTATATTCCAAGCTGTGTTTGTCTAAAATCGCGTGTACGCGTTGCTTTAAACTTTCTTCGGTGCTGGCGGTGGAAAACCTAAAATTAAACAAAATTTCTACTTCACCAGGCACCACGTTAGTCGCGCCTGTGCCGCCATTCATATTCGAAATTTGCCACGAAGTGGGTGGAAAATATTCATTACCCGTATCCCACACGGTTTCTACCATGTCTTTAATGGCGGGCGCGACCAAGTGAATAGGGTTTTTGACCAAATGCGGATAGGCAATATGACCCTGTAAGCCAAGCACTGTGAGTTTGCCAGAGAGAGAGCCACGTCGCCCATTTTTAATCATATCGCCAACTACTTTATTGCTGGTGGGTTCGCCGACGATGCAGTAGTCGATAAGCTCATTGCGATTTTTTAACACCTCAACCACTTTAACCGTACCATCTAACGCCACACCTTCTTCGTCGGAGGTAATCAGTAATCCGATAGAGCCTTTATGGTTAGGATTCTCATCAATAAACTCTTCAATACTGGTAATGAATGCGGCGAGTGAGGTTTTCATATCCGCCGCACCGCGCGCATAGAGCATGCCATTCTTGATGGTTGGCTCAAACGGTGGTGTGTGCCATTTGTCTAGCGGACCCGTTGGGACGACATCGGTATGCCCTGCAAACACCAACAACGGGGTAGCAGTGCCACGCCGTGCATAAAAATTATCTACATTACCAAAGCGCATGTGCTCAATTTTAAAGCCGAGCTTAGCGAGTCGTGCAATCATTACCTCTTGGCAGCCCGCGTCTTCTGGTGTGTTGGATTGGCGTTTCAGTAAATCAATCGCAAGTTCTAGCGTTTTACTAATAGTAGGCTGATTCATTTGAATATGGCTTTGTAATCGGCTTCAGAAAAGCCCAAAGCAAGAATTTTACCGTCTTTTACCAATATTGGACGCTTTATTAGCGAGGTTTTTGTTTGCATGAGTTTTATTGCAGAAGCGTTATCAACAACGCTTGCTTTTAAACTGTCATCAAAGCCACGCCAAGTAAGCCCTGCACGGTTAATAAGCTTCTCATGTGAGATTTGAGTTAGCCAATTTTCAAGCAGTTGCTGGCTAACGCCTTGTTTTTTGAAGTCATGAAACTCGCAGACAACATGGTTACTTTCCAGCCAAACACGGGCTTTTTTCACTGTGTTGCAGTTAGGGATTCCGTAAAGTATTAGCGTTTGCATAGTGCTTATTTTAACAGCACCTGCAAAGAATTTTCAGCCGTAAAAACTTTTATATTACTTCTAGTAGATTGTTGGTCATTTGAATTGAACTAGTTAATTCAAATTGGATTGGTTGGGATTTGAATAATTTAAGTAATGCCGCTTCAGGAATTGGTTTTGAGTATAAGTGGCCTTGCATATGATCACAACCTAGCTCTGCCAGTGCCTTACGTTGCATTTCGGTTTCTACGCCTTCTGCTACTACATTCAAATTAAAGGCATGTGCCAAACGAATAACGGCATCAACTAATGCATGTGACTCAGAGTTTTCATTCACTTTAGATACAAATACGTTGTCTAACTTAATTTCATCAACGTTTAATTCTTGCAGATATTCAAGTGTAAATGGATTAAGACCAAAATCGTCAAGCGCAATTTTAATTTTAGCGGCTTTAAATTTGGCAATTAACAGTTTAAATTGCGCTTCGTTTCTAATGGCTGTCGTTTCCTTAATTTCAAGCGTAAGGTTTTGTGAAGGCACACCGTATTTATCAAGACATTTTATCGTTTCATCAACCAATGATGAGTTACGAAATTGTATGCTTGATAAATTGATAGAAAGATTTAAATCAATATCTGATTCTTTCGCTCGATATATAGCGACACAAGCCTCTTCAATGACCCAGTTATTAATTTGATTAATCAGACCAGAGCGCTCTGCTGCGGGAATAAAGAGTTTGGGGAGAAGTAGTCCTTTGGTTGGGTGATTCCAGCGAATAAAAGCTTCCGCGCCTATTAATACCAATGTATCGCAATCCACTTTAGGTTGAAAAACCAAGCTAAACTCTTTGTTTTCAATAGCAAGCATTAAGTCACGCTGTAGTTCCAGCATTTTATCAGCGGCTGACTCAATTTCCGCATCGTAAAATTTAAATTGATTTTTACCATTCTCTTTGGCTTTATACATGGCTGCGTCTGCGCAAGCCATTAACTTATCGGTGTCACCATCACCGGGATAAATAGCGATACCGACAGAACATGAGATTTCAATTTTTTGATTGTCAATTAAAAAAGGCTGATTGATAGAGTTAACGATACGTTCTACGATAGGAAAGATATCTTCATTCGATTTAATGCCTTCAATGATAGCAATAAATTCGTCACCGCCAATACGTGCCAATGAATCACAACCACGCACAGCGGCATTTAATCTATTGGCAGAAGAGGCTAAAACAACATCCCCCACTTGATGCCCATAATTGTCATTAATAGGCTTAAAATGATCTAAATCAATAAAAGCTAATGCTATCGTTTTGCCAGAACGCTCACTGCGGTTAATGGCATTTTCTAAGTTGTGTTGAAAACCGATACGATTGGGTAAGTTGGTTAAGCCGTCCATCATGTTTAGCAAGCTACTCTCAGTTTCTTTTTTTGTTTCAAATATATTGAAAGAAAATATTTTGTAGCCATGTTTTTCATAAAACATGGCTACAACAAATGCCAGTAAAAATAGGCAGGCTATAGAAAGCGAAATAACGGTTGCCAGCATTTTTTTGTTTGATACTACATTTTCAAGAGCGAGAGTAGAGTAAGTTTGCAGGACTATAGAGGCACTAAATGCTACGTGCAAACCGATAACTGCAGCGGCTGTAAATAACGATAATATTAGTTTGATTAAAAGTACATTTTCACCTGCATATTCTTTCATCCAAGATAGCGTGAGTATGGTTAAAAGGCATAAGCTCACTACTAAGAACAATGCGATTAATAGTGGCACAATATCCAATGAAACATTGCTCGCAGTGTGAATAGCAATTGTTGCTAGGTAAAACATAGCATAGCTACATAGGCCAGCAACCAAACTGCCAGTAATTAAAAGCGGAAAAGAGGTTAGTTTTTTACTGGATATGTGACAGATTATTAGTCCGACAAGCCATCCAAAGAGCCATGACGCTAACATCAATGGCGTTGAGAATTTAAAAATATTTCCATTTTGAAAGGCGAGAAAATTCACAAACTGTATGCCCCATATACCACTACCAACCGCAATGGAATAAATTGGCAATAGAAATTTCCTGTCAGTTTTGCTGGAGCAATGAATACGATTTACAAAGCTGAATGTGACAAACATAGCTAAACTACACTGCATTAGCGAAAGTATTAACAGTGCGATGTCATAATTAATGCTCATTAAATTCAACCTTTAACTTTATTATTTTTGATTTATTGAATGTATAAGCAATTAATATGCCATTTTGTGATACGCAATAAAAAAGCCACATAACTGACGCGTCGTGTCGGCTATGTGGCTTCTGGCAGAGGCAAAGCGTTGACTGAATTAATTAGTCAAAATTAATTTTTTTGAGTTGATTGAAAATTATAATAAATGTCAGAATAATGACGGTTTGGTTATATTCCACGCAGCAATTCGTTGATGCCCACTTTGCCACGTGTTTTTGCATCGACTTTTTTAACAATAACGGCGCAATATAGACTGTAAGCACCATCTTTAGAAGGCAAATTGCCAGAAACCACTACCGAGCCAGCGGGCACGCGACCATAAGTAACGCTACCAGTTTCGCGGTCGTAAATTTTGGTGCTTTGGCCAATATAAACACCCATGGAAATCACGCAATTATCTTCTACTACCACGCCCTCAACCACCTCAGACCGTGCGCCCACAAAGCAGTTGTCACCAATAATAGTCGGCCCTGCTTGTACTGGTTCTAATACACCGCCGATACCTACCCCGCCGCTTAAATGCACGTTTTTACCGATTTGCGCACAAGAGCCTACAGTAGCCCAAGTGTCGACCATGCTACCTTCGCCCACATGCGCACCGATATTGACATACGAAGGCATGAGTACGGCATTTTTTCCGATAAATGAACCACGACGCACGATGGCGTTTGGCACCACACGGAAGCCTCCCGCTTTAAAATCATCTTCAGTGTAATTAGCAAACTTCGGTGGTACTTTGTCAAAATAGCGCGTCACGCCATCGTCCATCAATTTGTTATCCTCTAAGCGAAATGACAATAAAACCGCTTTTTTCAGCCATTGGTGTGTTTCCCATTGTTGGCTATCGCCTATGCGAGTAGCCACGCGCAGCTTACCTGCATCTAAATCGGCAATGATTGAACCAACCGTAGATTTAATTTCAGTCGATGCGTTGGCTGGGTTGATGTTGGCGCGGTCTTCAAATGCTGCTTCGATAATACTCAGTCGTGGATCCATAAGGCTCTCAGAATAGTTAAATGAACAAAGGAGTTATTTTAACCTATATCATGCAAACCCCAAAAAACAAAAAAGCGCATTGCGTGAACAATGCGCTTATAGGGGAGAATTAGTTAAATTATTTTTTAGCTATTGCTGCTTCGTATAGCGGTCTTACTTTTGGCGCTAACGCCTTTAAATCGGCAATACGGTTTTCGCTGGCCGGGTGAGTGCTAAAAAATTCTGGCGGCGCGTTTTTGCTTTGCGCGCTCATTTTTTGCCATAATGTCACGGCAGCATCTGGGTTGTAACCTGCGCGGGCAGCGAGCTCCAAGCCCATTTTGTCGGCTTCACGTTCTTGCTCGCGGCCATTGGGTAGGGCAAAAAACAGTTGTGAGCCAGCACCTGCCGCTTGTACTGCAACGCCACCAGAAGCGCCAGTGACTAATGATGCAAGCGCTTGCAAGCCGAATTGTTGTACATACGCCTGCGACATACGTTCGCGACCATGCTCACGCAAAGCGTGGGCGATTTCGTGGCCGATAACTGCACCAAGTTCATCGTCCGTCGCATTGATTTTCTCGACTAAGCCAGAAAGCACCATAATTTTACCACCTGGCATGCAGTAGGCGTTCAGTTGATCATTTTTTTCAACGTTGACTTCCCATTTCCAATTGGCAGCATCAGGACGAAACACACCGACTTGCGCAATGAGTTTATTTGAAATACCGCGTACACGCTCCACCATAGCGGGGTCAGCGTTAAGTGTATTTTTCTTTTTCGCCTCACCCAAGGTTTGTGCGTAAGCTTGCGCAGAAATTTTATCGACTGAACCTGCAGGTAACAGCATAAACTGTGAGCGTTTAACGCCTGAGACACTATCTTTTGTGGTGGTAGCACATGCCACAAGGCTTAAGCTAGATGCGGTTATCAGGGCAATGATTAATTTGTTTATAGTTTTATTCATAGCAAATTCCTTATTAATTTAACCTAAATAACGCGCGACTTTTAAAAAGGTTGAATGTAAATTTTAAATCATAAATTGCGAGAGCTATATCATGAGTTGCGAGCCTAATTCGACAACGCGATTGGGCGGTAGTTTAAATTGGTTGGTAATAGTCTCCGCGCTACGGAACAAGCCGATAAAGATTTTTTTTCTCCAGTAGGCCATGCCAGACTTGTGACTGGCGATTAAAATTTCTTTGCCAATAAAGTATGAGGTGTCCATCGCATCAAACTCTAGGCCATATTTAGTGCACAGAGATAAGTCTCGCGGTAAATCAGGCTCATCTTTAAAGCCGTATTTAACAGTGACACGATAAAACTCGTAGGGTAACGCTTCCACAATCACGCGCTCTTCGAGATTGGTGTGCGGAATGTCTAAGAATTTCACCGTTAAAATCACTACTTTTTCGTGTAGCACTTTGTTGTGTTTTAAGTTGTGCAACATGGCGTGCGGCACGCCTTCTGGGTTGGGTGTCATAAATATTGCCGTACCAGGCACGCGAGGTGGCGGGTGCGCACCAACCGCTTCAATAAAGGGCTCAATCGCCATGGCCTCAGTTTTTAAGCGCGTGTAAACGAGATAACGGCCAGTTTTCCAAGTCAGCATCAACATAAAAATAATGGCACCTATTAGTAATGGCACCCAGCCACCATCGGGTATTTTCAACACGTTTGCGCTAAAGAAAGCTAAATCGATGGTTAAAAATAATGAGATTAATAAGTAGGTTTTAATCTTGCCCCAGCGCCAAATCTCGCGAAACACCACTGCCGCCAGTAGGGTGGTGATGACCATATCGCCCGTTACTGCTATACCGTAAGCGGCAGCTAAATTGCCTGAGCTACGGAAGCTTATAACCAACGCCATTACGCCAATCATCAAGCCCCAGTTCACGCGTGGCATGTAGATTTGACCTTGTGTGCTTTCGGAAGTGTGCTGTATATGCATACGTGGTAAATAGCCCAATTGTAAGGCTTGGCGCGAGACTGAAAATGCCCCTGTAATCACCGCTTGCGAGGCGATCACCGTCGCCAATGTGGCTAGACCAATCAATGGAAACAAAGCCCATTCTGGCGCGAGTAAATAGAATGGATTTTTAACCGACTCTGGGTTGTGAAGCATAAGGGCGCCTTGCCCAAAGTAGTTGAGTAACAACGCTGGTAACACAAAGCCAAACCAAGCCAAACGAATAGGAAAGCGCCCGAAATGTCCCATATCTGCATACAAAGCTTCTGCACCTGTAACCGCCAGCACCACTGCGCCTAGCGCGACAAAAGCTATCCATGGTTGGTGCGCAAAAAACTGCTCCGCATAGATTGGGTTAAGTGCTTTTAAAATACTGGGATCATGCGAAATATTAATCGCGCCAAGCAAGCCCAAAGTACCAAACCACAGCAGCATTACTGGCCCAAAAAACTTCCCCACCACTGCGGTGCCTTTGCTTTGTGCCCAAAATAAGCCAAATAAAACCACTAAAGTAATTGGTACTATAGCGGCGTGTAGCTTAGGCGCGGCCACCTCTAAACCCTCTACGGCAGAAAGCACCGAAATGGCGGGTGTAATCATGCCGTCGGCATAAAACATACACGCGCCCAAAATACCCAGCAACATGATATTGCGCTGCTTCACTTTATTGCCTTCGACATTGCGACTGGCAAGCGCAAGCAGCGCCATAATGCCGCCTTCACCACGATTATCGGCACGCATAATAAACGCGACATATTTCACCGAAACAATGAGAATAAGCGCCCAAGTGATGAGCGACAAAATACCATAAACGTTGCCAGGGTTAAGCACCAGGGGATGATGACCAGCCGAAAAAACCTCTTTCATCGTATATAGTGGGCTGGTGCCAATATCGCCGAATACCACGCCCAAGGCGGCTAGCGCCATGGTGTGCAGAGCAGTTTTTTGAGAGTTATTATTATCCATAGGTAAGGGCGCTAATGCGATTTGCTATTATCAGTCAATTGAAAGCGCAAACCAATAGCTTTTTGATGTATTTTAGCTAAAACTTAGCTTTGGTCGCCTGCTCTGCTGGCATTTGGTCAAGCAAATGTGACCATTTATTATTTAGCGTTATTGCTTACTTTAACCAAGGGTTTTTGTTTACGAGTGCTCATTAAGCTTAATAGAATGCTGGTTCCAAGCAAGGTAACCACTACGGCTAAGGAAACTGCAACAGGGATTTTAAACCAATCGACGATGAGCATTTTAGTGCCTACAAACATCAACACGATTGCTAAGCCAAATTTAAGCAAATGAAAGCGATTAGCCATATCTGCCAGTAAAAAATACAACGCGCGTAAACCTAAAATCGCAAATATGTTAGAGGTAAACACGATAAATGGGTCGCTGGTGATAGCGAAAATAGCGGGGATGCTATCCATGGCGAAAATGACATCCGAGAACTCGATGAGCACTAGCACTAAAAACATTGGCGTAAACCAGCACAAACCGTTTTTATAAATCCAAAAACTTTCACCATGGTATTCTTCTGTAATACGTATGTGGTTCTTAAGCCATCTTAACAATGGATTTTTGGCCAAATTAGGTTCATGGTCAGCGAAAATAAACATTTTTATACCGGTTAACAGCAAAAATGCGCCAAATATATATAGCACCCAGTGGAACTGCGCAATCAACCAAGCGCCAAGTAAAATCATTAGTGCGCGCAATATAATCGCGCCTAGCACGCCATATAGCAGAACGCGTTTTTGAAACTCAAGCGGCACGGCAAAGTAACTAAAAATCATTACAAAGACAAAAATATTGTCCATCGCCAAAGTTTTTTCTAGCAAGTAACCCGTGAGGTACTCCATGGCTTTAGTATCTGCAATGGTTCGCCCAGCTGTGTGATCTAGCCATGCCCACAAGGCTGCGCCAAATAGCAATGCCATGCTAAACCATATCACAGACCATATCAGTGCTTCTTTAGCGCCGACTTTGTGTGCACCTTTGCGCCCTAATGCAAACATATCTATTGCTAACATGGCGACTACAAAAACACCAAATCCTACCCACATCCACCAAGTGGCTATTGATTGCAGAGCGTTTGTGGTTTCTAGTTCATTCATTTTTATCCTAAAATTTCAGTTTATTCATAGGTGAGCTCATCTACTTTTAAGTGCTCAGTCCATTCTCGCCATACTGCCCAAACTACTGCCAGCACAATTGGTCCGATAAATAAGCCAACCAAGCCAAATGCGAGTAAACCCCCCAGCACCCCAAACAGTATCAGTAAAAACGGAATCGGACTGACACTACTGATAAATATGGGTCGTAATATGTTATCAAGCTGGCTCACCACCACTGCACCCCAAATCCATATACCAATAGCTTCTGCTGTTTGACCTTGCATGAGCAGCCAAAGCCCTGCTGAACCCCATGCCAAAGGTGTACAAAACGGAATAAGTGCAAAAATGGCGGTGACTATGCCAAAAATAACTGGTGAAGACAAGCCTGCAACCCAATAGCCAAGACCTGCTACGATGCCTTGCACTAATGCGGTAAGTAATACGCCATATACCACTGCGCGCGTGGTGGTGCCTGCAGCATGCAAGTAACTATGCGTTTGTGGGCCAATAAATCGCGCGAGCACGTGACGTAGCTCGCGGACCATGCGGGCGCCATCACGGTAGAAAAAAAATAAAATAATCACTACAAATACTATTTTGATTAAATTTTTGCCAATGTCGCCAGCTAATCCAGCCAAGTCATTAAGGTGAGATGAAAGCCACAAGTTTACTGCATCCGATAAGCTTTTAGGGTTTGCGATTAAATCAGTTTGTTGTTTTAGCCAATCACTCAACCAAGGCAGATTTTTAATAAACTCAGGCAATTGCAAGGGCTCTGTTAAAAAAAACTGTAGTGCTGGGTAAATACTCACCAGTTCTTTTTGTGCAAGCCAAGCCAGCCAAATAAGCGGTAAAAATAGCGTAATAGCTGCCAAAGCAGTAGACACTGCAGCAGCTAATCCATCGCGCCCTTTACAATAGTTGCGTATCTCCGTAGCAATTGGCCAAGAGGCGTAACTTAACACGCCTGCCCAAGCCAGCGGCACAAAAAATGGCGCCACCACGGCAAAGGCTAGTGTGAGTAATCCTATCAAGGCAAGCCATGGCACAATGCGCTTAGATAAAGTGGATATTTCAGCCAATCCCTACTTATCCTTACTTAAGTTGTTACCAGAGGCGATGCGATCCATCAGCGCAAACATCACACCCGAGAATACCAATGTTAAATGAATGCCAACCAGCCAAGCTAATTGGTCATTGCCATTCGCCTCAGCTAAAACTTCTTTTACGTTAATAAAATATTTAAGTAGCTCAATACCAGAGATGGCGACAATAGAGCCAATAAGCTTGAGTTTTAAATCAGAAAACCCAACATGCCCCATCCATTCTGGCCTGTCTTCATTATCGCCCGTATCAATTTTAGAAACAAAGTTTTCATAGCCAGCAAAAATAATAATCAATAGTAAATTGGCTACTAAAGTTATATCTACTAGCGTGAGTATGCCAAGCAATGCCTCTCCACCGTCCCCAGTAAATACTACAGGTAATAAGGCAACAAACGCCTTTAAAAATTTAATCAATAAAAGACCAACAGCTGCAATTAATCCCAAATAAAATGGTACCAGCAGCCAACGGCTATTAAACATAAAGTGTTCTAGGGCAATTTCAATCCGTTTCATGTAATCCTTTAAAAAAGCAGACTGCTTTTTGAGTTTATGCGTCTAAGCTTTGTAGTACTGGCGGTGTTTCATGAGCATGTTGGCGCGATCGTTCTAAACGTCTGGCAAGTGTGCGCATGCAACGTTCGCTAGCGCGGTCGATGGCAATGTAGAGGTCGGCTTCGATATCTTCTATCAAGATATTGTGTTGTCCTACCAACGTCAACTCAATTTGACAGCGTTTATCTACGCCGCCGCGCGGGCCGTTAATATCGGCTAAGCGCACCTTGGCGCGCATTACAAAACTATCATTACGATTTAGTAAAAATTGCATACGGGTTTTTGTGTAGCTGCGTAAACCGTCGGTGAGTGAGAATCCTCTCGCTTGAATATCTAATAGCATCTTGTTCCCCCTGAAGCGTGAATGAAGGTTGTATTTAAAAAAAGCTGGGCAATCAAACCCAGCTTTTTAAACTGTCAGAATTTATTTCTGATTAGTTGTTGCGGACGGGCGACTTTCTACCTCAGGCTTGGCAGCTTCAGTATCTGTAATCGTTTTATCAGTCGCCTTTTTTTGCTCTTTAATCATTTCTGCCTTGTGCGATTGCACAGAATGTTTTTTCTGGCTGCTGGTCGCTGCTGGTCTAGCCTCAGCATTGGGCTCAGCTTTCTTTGCTGCATCTATGGCATCTATAGCCTTTTGTTGCTGAGCGTCAACCATCTCTTTTTTAGGCGTTTCGGCATAAGCTGACGGCGCGCTACCCAATAAAATGGCGGTTAATCCATAATGTAGTGCAATTAATCTTGATAGTTTCATATCAAACTCCTTATCGTTTGGATATCAATAATTTATACAAATTTCAACATCGTGTTAATGTGGTAAACAATTCATCATTTGCTCCTTCACTAAACAAGCTGGCTTAATTATTAAGCCATTGCTGTATTGTTAATGCTGTTTGCGGCATTAGTTTTTCTTTTTATAAACCGCTTCAAACTTTCTGGCTTTGGCAGCACTCCAATCTTGATTGCATATTGAAGACGACGGCCAGAATAACTACGCAAAATTTCATTTATAGATAAAGTATGCGCGGTCTTACTTTTCATCACTTTCTCCTTTTATTTCTAAACATGTAGTTACTCTACGCTCAAAATATACTTCCAACAAACAGAATAATAATGAATAATACATCTAACTTTTAGATGTATTATTTATTGAGGAAATAGAGATGAAGAACTTAAACTTCAAGCACTTGCGATATTTTTGGATGGTGGCAAAAATAGGCAGCATTGCGCGCGCCAGTGAGCAACTCTATTTATCGCCTCAGTCAATTAGCGGGCAGCTAGGCGATTTGGAAAATAGTCTAGGTGTGCAGCTGTTTCGCAAAGTTGGCCGCGGCTTAGAGTTGACCGACATGGGCAGAAGGATTTTTAGCTATGCGGATGAAATATTTGCACTTGGTGCTGAGTTGATTGATGTAACGCAAAATCAGCAAGTAAAAAAAAGCACTCCTTTTCGCATTGGCATTACAGATTCAGTGGCAAAATCCGTTGCTTATCGTGTGATTGAACCAGTTTTACATATTGAAGAGCCAATACATTTAATTTGTCGTGAAGGAAAGCTGGCGAGTTTGCTTTCTGAAATGTCAGTAAACCAGCTCGAATTGGTGATTGCAGATCGACCCATGCCAGCTAATTTGAATGTTCGTGCCCACAATCATTTACTAGGAGAAAGTAAACTAGCCATATTTGCAGCGGAAAGCTTACTGGAAACCTACGTTGAAAAGAATCAAAATACAGTATTTCCTTTCATGCTCAATAGCGCACCACTTCTACTTCCAGGCGAAGACTTCACCTTCCAGAAAAAATTAATTGCTTGGTTTGAATCAAAAAAAATATATCCACACATTGTCGGGGAATTTGATGATGGAGCATTACTGAAGTCTTTTGGTCAAGCAGGGGCAGGTTTTTTTGCGGCTTCAATTGCTATTGCAGACTATATTTGTCGTCAATATCAAGTGATACAAGTGGGTCAAATCGATACTGTGACAGAGCAACTTTACGCCATTACCACTGAGCGTCGTTTAACGCATCCCGCCGTGATAGCAATTGTTAAAGCAACGGCCAATATTTTTACCAAGCCATAACAAAAGTTAGTCGTCTTTAATATTGTTTACGGTCGCGTGTGCGCCGCCTTGATGCAGTGTGATATTGACTATCTGATCTACTTTTAATTGGTGGCTGTTGCTTACCAATTCACCTTTTTCGTCGTACACCAAGCTAAAGCCGCGCGCCAACACATTGCGTGGGTTGAGCTGCTCAAGACTATTTTTTAAACGTAAAATATGATGTTGATGCGTTTTAAGCATGCCCTGCAAGGCAATATCCATACGCCTTCCAAGTCCATATAGTTGAGTTTTTTTATTGTCTATTTGTTGCATGGGCGAAACTAATCGGCGTGCTAAATAATCGAGCGTTTGATTGTGTCCCTGCAAGCCAATATCCATGAGCCTTCCAAGCCTATTCCAGATAGTTTTTATTTGGCTTTTTAGCACTTCAATATCTTGACAAGCCAGCTCGGCAGCAGCGGTGGGTGTGGCGGCGCGCATATCGGCGACAAAATCGCAAATGGTAAAATCCGTTTCGTGGCCAACACCAGAAATCGTCGGAATCGCAGAATCATCTACCGCACGCGCGACGACTTCCTCGTTAAACTGCCACAAATCTTCCATACTGCCGCCACCGCGACAAATAATCAGCGTGTCACACTCTGCACGTTTATTTGCAGTATGAATTGCCTTGGCAATCAGTGCTGCTGCGCTTTTACCTTGTACGGGCGTTGGGTAAACAATGACTTTTATTGCAGGGTTGCGACGTTCTAAGGTGGTTAAAACGTCGTGCAAAGCTGCGGCATCTTTTGAAGTGACAATGCCAATGGTTTTAGGGTGTACGGGAATGGCTTTTTTAAACGCGACATCAAATAAGCCTTCGTGCTGAAGCTTAATTTTTAGTTTTTCAAACGCCTCAAATAGCGCGCCCAGCCCCGCTTTTTGCACAAATTCAACCGTGAGTTGAAAGTCGCCACGCGCCTCATACAGTCCGACTGTTGCCCGTGCTTCAATTTTATCGCCTTCGCGTGGTATAAAATCGACATAACTATTGCGGCTCTTAAACATCACGCAGCGCACCTGCGCAGTGGTATCTTTAAGCGAGAAATACCAATGGCCGCTGGCGGCGTGAGTAAAGTTAGAAACCTCGCCCGACACCCAAAACAGTGGAAATGTGTGTTCTAACACCTCACGCGCTAAACGATTAAGTTCGCTTACAGTCAGAATGTGTTGTGGGCTGGCTAAAGCCTGCTCTTGCAATAACGGGTTTTCGAATAAATTGAGTTCTGCCATACTGCTTTATCTATTACAATTATTAATGATTGAATTATAGGCGTTTACCAACATGATACAAAAATTATTCTCAGGCAAAACAGGTTATTTAATGGGCTTTGCGGCGTGCTTTGGCATCGTCATATTGGCGTTAGTAATTCAAACGTTTTATAAACTAGAACCTTGCCCGCTGTGCATTACGCAACGCATGTTTTTTATGGGTTTGGGTGTGTTGTTTTTAATCGCCGCGTTTATAAAACCTGCTAGCTTGTTGCAGAAAATATTCACTGGCTTACAAGTGCTTGCCGCGCTGGGCGGGGCTGGTTGGGCCATGCGGCATTGGTATTTGCAGGCCAACAAAGAGAGCATGATTGCCGATTGCGGTGTCGGTTTTGATTATATGTTCGAAAATTTCCCACTTAAAAAAATGTTTAAACTCATTTTTAAAGGCACGGGAGATTGCGCGGCGATTGATTGGACGTTTCTTGGCTTAACCCTGCCACAGCTTGCACTGATTAGCTTTGTGGCGTTTGGTGCGTATGCGATTTGGTTGTTTAAAAAGTCGTAATTTAACCAACCTGCAACCCGCATGTATATTGGCTTACAGGGCAGTCTATTTTAAATTTTAAAGCATAAAAAATGAATATTAAAACGCAAGATGTGAAAACCTTGGCAGATTTTGTAGGTAACACGCCGTTGGTGAACTTGCAGCGCATGAACCCGAACAAAAGTAACACGATTTTGCTGAAACTAGAAGGCAATAATCCTGCGGGTTCGGTCAAAGATAGGCCCGCTTACAGCATGATTTCGCGCGCGGAAGCGCGTGGCGACATTAAGCCGGGTGATACCTTAATTGAGGCCACAAGTGGCAACACAGGCATTGCATTGGCGATGGTGGCGGCGATGCGCGGTTATAAAATGGTGTTGGTGATGCCGGAAAATCAAAGTATTGAGCGCCGCCAAAGCATGAAAGCTTACGGTGCGGAGCTGGTATTAACGCCGAAAGATGGCAGCATGGAGCTCGCGCGCGACGTAGCGCAAAAAATGGCGGCGGAGGGCGAGGGCATTGTGCTGGATCAGTTCGCCAACATGGATAATCCGCTTGCACATTACGAAGGTACAGGGCCAGAAATTTGGCGCGACACGGATGGAAAAATCACACATTTTGTTTCTAGCATGGGCACGACTGGCACGATTATGGGCGTTTCGCGTTTTTTAAAAGAGCAAAATCCCAACATCAAAATCATCGGCGTGCAGCCAGAAGATGGCAGCCAAATTCCAGGCATTCGTAAATGGCCTGTGGAATATTTGCCTAGTATTTTCGATGCAAAACGCGTGGATGAACTGCGCTACGTAAACCAAAAAAACGCCGAAAATATGACGCGAAAACTGGCGACTGAAGAAGGTATTTTTGCAGGAATCTCTAGCGGTGGTGGGCTTTACACGGCATTGCAACTTTCTAGAGAAGTCGAGAACGCGGTGATTGTTAGCATTGTTTGCGACCGTGGCGACCGCTATTTATCGACAGGTGTTTTTCCAAGTTAATGCGCAAAGCACTTTTTGCGAGTTTGCTTCTAATTGCGCAAAGCGCGTTTGCGCTGAGTAGTATTAGTATCACCGCTGACACCATCACGCACGACGATGTAGCGCTCAATCAAGCCAATATTGTCATCGACTTAAAAGCTACTACGGCTGTCATCAAGGCGGAGCGCATTCAGTATCAAAATGTGCACGCGCGCAACACTAATATTTTTGTTGATTATCGTGGTCTGCCATTTATGACGCTAAATACTGAGCTCAAACAAAATGCGGATAAAGCATGGTCAAAAGCGCAACTGCGCTGCCTATTACCTAAAAATTTCTTGCAAGATACGTGGAACTGCAACGATGGAAAATTTAGCGCAGAGCGCATCAATATACCGTTTTCGCTAGAAGTGACCCCGCAACCTAAGGGTTTTGTGGCGAATCTAAACCTGCGAAATGCCAGCTTTAGTGATGAGTCTGGCTTGCACGCCGCCGAGAAGTTGACTGGGCATTTTACCGTGGTAGCCCGGCAGGATGGCGACACGCTACGCTTTAATAGCGCACTTAATTGGCAAAGTGGCGAGATGTTCTGGCAGCCTCTTTATATCGGCAATGGCGGGCACGAGCTGCAGGCAAGTGGCAGTTTGAATGGCGAAATTCTTACGCTGGATTTTGCGACTTTAAAGCTGGACAGAGTGGGTGATTTAAAATTTAGTGGCCAGACCAATACCAAGACTTTTAAGATTCAAACGTTAAACGCAGATTTGCCAAATTTAGATTTGGCCGAAGCTTACCCTATGTTATTTAAACCTTTTTTAGGTAAAACCATGCTCAACAATGCTGAACTTAGTGGCAAAGCAGCGCTTAATATCAGCGTGGTGAATGCGCAAATAAAAACGTTTAAAGTGAATCTAAAAGACGTGAATATTGACGACAAAAACAAAAAATTCGCATTTTACAACGTGAATGCTGATATTCCATGGAACTATGACGAAGAAACAAAAGTGGCGCTTTCGTATCAAAATGGTCAATTACTTAACATGCCGCTAGGTCTTGCCAGTATTGGTGCTCAGGTTAATCGTTACTCGCTGACTGCACCTGAAATTAGTCTGCCCATTTTAGATGGTGCGTTTAAATTAAGCGATATTTCTGCTGCGCGCATCAACGATAATTGGTATTGGCATTTGCGCGCTGCACTTACGCCAGTTTCTATGCCCGATGCTTCGCGTGCATTTAAATTACCCATTATGCAAGGTAAGGCATCGGCCGAAATTCCACTTGTAACCTACAGCGGTGGTATTTTAACTACAGATGGTTCAATGACGCTGAACGTGTTTGATGGCACCGCGACGGTGACGCAACTCACCATGATTAATCCGCTAAGCGAGACACCAAAACTAAGCGCAGACATGAATTTGCGTAATCTCGATTTGGGCAGTTTAACGCGTACCTTTAAATTTGGCGCGATTGAGGGCAAGTTAGATGGTGACGTGACCGACTTGGAAATGGTGAACTGGAAACCCATAAAAATGGATGCGAGCTTGCACAGTAGCCCGGGCAAATACACAAAAAAAATCTCACAACGTGCGGTAGAAAACATTTCATCGCTAGGCGGAGCAGGTGCTGGTGCGGCGGTGCAACGCAGTGTGTTACGATTTTTTGAGCAATTTAATTATACAAAAATGGGCTTAAGCTGCAAATTGCGCGACAATATTTGCGAAATGGGCGGCGTTGAGTCAACGCCAGGGGGGTACGTAATCGTTAAAGGCAGTGGCATCCCCGCAATTACCGTGCTAGGCTACAATAAAACCGTGAGTTGGAGTGAGTTAGTCGATCGCGTGAAGAGGGTGATTGAAGGCAATACCAAATTGATTATTGAGTAATTCTAAGTGAATGATTATAAAGGATTTAAAATGAAAAGGTTGTTAGTAATTTCAAGCCTAGGCGCGGCGGCAATACTGTCTGCATGCGTCACCATTAACATTTACTTTCCCGCCGCCGCCGCAGAAAAAGCAGCCGATAAAATTATCGAAGAAGTTTGGCAACTAAAAGATGGTCAGGATAGCTCGAAAGAACCAGCAGCACCAGATGCTGAAAAACCTGCTGAAACGCCTGCTAAATAAAGCACAAAAAAGGATAAATATTATGAAAAAATTAATTTTAAGTCTTGTGTTGATTGTGAGTATGTTCGCTGCCAATTGGGTAGCCGCGGCGGCAGATTTAGAGGTGAATACGCCTGCCATTGCGGCGCTTAAAGCCAGCATGCAAGCGCGTCATGGCCAATTAAGCCCGCATTATTCTGCAGGCGCAATTGGCTTAACTAAAGATGGTATGGTTGCAGTGAAAGACGCTACGGCGGTACCTTTGAAAGATCGTGGCGCTTTAAATGGCTTGGTTTCGGCAGAGAATACAGATCGCGCTAACTTATACAAAGAAATCGCCACCGCTAATGGTCACCCCGAGTGGCAAGGCGACATTCAAGCCACCTTTGCTGGGCGTTGGATAGATAAAGCGCAAGGCGGTTGGTACTACCAAAGCGGCGGCGGTTGGGTGAAAAAGTAAGTCGCTTAATGGAAGAAAATTTTGCTGAAGTTTTGCGAAAAGGCATAATGCGTTCACTATTTCTAGTATTTCTTTTGTCATTCACGCAGCTATCAGCCTGTCTAGCTGATGGAGAATACCAAAAAACGCCCTTGTCAAAAAAAATTGACATATCGCAACCAAACTTTAAAACAGAAATGTTGGTGCATATTAGGGAAGAAGATAATTACGCATTTAGCTTGGATTTTAAAACTAAAAACCAAGAGGAAAGGGATAAAGTTAATATATTGTTAAGACCAGAGGACGCAAATGGGCGGCAAACCAATGGTGAAAAAACACCGATAAGCATTGACGTTTATACTGTAAAGGATGGTCAAAACGTTTTAGTGTCTATAGGTGGGGCGGAGTCAATCCCTGTTTCAATTTGGGGAAGCGGACGTATTACAAAAGAAGTCTACAGAGACTATCTGTTTCCGGGAAATTATCGGGTTGTAATTGATACCAAAGAGGGGAACCCAATATTTAAAGATGTAGATGTTGAAGTAAGGATCGGTAAAGCACCTAGACCAAAATAATTAGAAGCCCACGTGTGGCACAATAGCTATATGTATTGCGCCGCATAAGTCATTTTTATCAAATATCACTGCTCTGCAGCCCAATATCCATGAGCCTTCCAGAGCATCTATTTTTTATATTTTAATCTTTAAAATTTGAAGTAAGCTATTAACCTCACCCTTTTCTTGGCATAAGTTATGCTTGTGTTGAAATACACTATAGATAATTTAACTCAAGTTAAGTTAAGGGAGTATTGTGATGCCAAGCAATGTTTCAAGTAACGTTTTAAGCTTTCCTACTTATGGTAAGGCAATTTCCTTGGATGACCAAGGTACGTACTACACCATGAACACCGCTACGGGTGCGATTCACAGCGTTTTTCGGCTGGAGTATGACGACAATTGGTATCTCTACCAACTGCAAAATACCAGCAGAGAAGACGAAATCTGCTGGAGAATTATGGCACCAGCTACTGGCTTCTCACTGCAAAGTATGACTACAGAGGAGATTGGTTACCATTTTGCTAAACCAGAATTTGCTGAGCCTAGAGGCGCATGGCAAGTGATTCGAAACGCTAAATATGGCATTGGTAAATTTACACCACTTAATGCAAAAGATCCGATACGCCATGCCATTATTGTGTTTGAAGGCAAAGAGATGTTGATGCCTGTACTCATTCATAAGGCAGAAGAAGAGACCATGCAAATGACTGAAGGCGAAATATTAAACCAAGTATTGGCTATCGCTCAACCTGCATAAGGCATCACTACTACCCACGTAATACGGTATCGTGTATGCTTAGCGCATGACACCGACCCTTGTTTTTGACATCGAAACTATCCCCGATACAAATGGCCTGCGCGCCTTGCTGGGCTTGCCTTCCACAGTAACCGATGAAGAGGTTGCGAACATCGCTTTCCATCAACGTCGTCAGCATAATGGCAGTGATTTTTTGCCTTTGCAGCAACACAAAATCTGTGCGATTTCGTGTGCTTTGCGCGAAGGAAATAACTTTAAAGTTTGGACATTGGGTGATGTGAACTCGTCTGAAGCGGAGATTATTCAACGCTTTTTTGATGGCATTGAGAAATACACGCCACAAATCATCAGCTGGAATGGCGGTGGTTTTGACCTGCCCGTGTTGCATTATCGTGCCATGATTAATAAAGTACAAGCACCACGCTATTGGGATTTAGGCGAAGATGAAAAAGACTTTAAATGGAACAATTACATTAGCCGTTACCACATGCGGCATCTCGATTTGATGGATGTGTTGGCGATGTATAGCCCAAAAAATAACGCCCCGCTAGATGATATTGCACAGTTATGCGGCTTCCCAGGTAAGCTGGGTATGGATGGCAGCAAAGTGTGGGATGCCTACAAAGACGGTAAAATAGAAGAAATCCGTAATTATTGTGAGACCGATGTGGCCAATACGCATTTGGTGTACTTACGTTTTGAGTTGATGCGTGGGCACCTCACGCCAACCGCCTACGAAGCAGAGATTAAGTTGGTGCGCGAGACTTTAAGTAGCTATTCAGGTACACACTGGAAAGAGTTTTTAGTGGCTTGGCACTAGTTGCCTTCTGCATCAAGCGGCATATCTTCTTCTACAAAATCTTTCCAATTCAGAATCACTTTTTGGTTAACACCTTGTTCCAGCGCCACTTTATGGCGCAATTTATTGCCATTATTGTTCGCCAAAATGGTGTAGGTTCCAGCGGGTAAATTGACGTATAACACAGGCTGCGCGCCTACTACGCGGAACATTAAGTTGCTAGCTTCGTCATAAATGTTCACGTTCACATTGGTCGCCCAACGTCCGACAACGCCTTCTGAAAATAACAAATTCAGTGTAAAGTTTTTGGCTTGGCGCTTCATCACGGCGACTTCCTCTTCACCAATGCCTGCGGTGATATATGAAAAGCCTTGTGCGGAGTTTCGTACTTTTGGGGTTTCTGCAATTGCGAACTGAGTTGTAAGAATTAAACCAGCTAAAACTAAAAATTTGTAGCACATTTTATTCACGCTCTTAAAACTTTCCTAAATTATATAAGTACTTAACGATTATTTCGCATGTAGTTTATCATGATTTTTTGCAATTACGCTATTTTAGCCTTATCGGCTAAAATGCTGCCATGAGAAGAAATCGTAATAAAGCACGTCAAAATCCTGCTGATAGTCCCATTTTAACGGCAACAATCGAGTCGCTAGACCAAGAAGGGCGAGGTGTTGCGCATGTAGAGGGAAAAACTATTTTTATCGATGGTGCGTTGCCGCAAGAGAAGGTGACGTATCAATCGCATCACATCAAAGCGAGTTACGAAATCGCCAATGTGGTGGAAATTTTAACGCCATCAAATCAACGCGTTATACCAAAATGTCCACACTTTGGCTTGTGCGGCGGTTGCAAATTACAACACTTAGATTTTTCCGCACAAGTGGCAGAAAAACAGAAATTATTAGAGGCCGATTTGTGGCACATCGGCAAAGTGAAGGCTGAAAACATGTTGCCACCGCTGTATGGTCCTACGTGGGGCTATCGCCACAAGGCGCGTTTAAGCGTGAAATATGTGGAGAAAAAACAGCGCGTGCTGGTGGGTTTTAACGAGAAAGGCACGCGTTTTGTGGCGGATATGCATTCGTGCGAAGTGTTGGTGCCAGAAGTTTCTGCGCTAATTGCACCGCTGCAGGCGATGATTTTTGAGTTGAGCGTTCGTGATAAATTGCCGCAAATTGAGTTGGCTGTTGGCGAGGGCAATGTGATTGTATTAATTTTCCGCATCATGGATGTGTTGACTGAAAACGATGAAACCTTGCTAAAAACCTTTGCCGATGCACACAAAGTGCAAATTTGGACGCAAACAAAAGGTCCCGACACGATTAAATATTACTATTCTACAAGTGATAAAAGCGGCAGCCTGCAAGCCGCGCCGATATTGGCTTACAGCCTGCCTGAATTTGATTTAAATTATCCGTTTAAACCGAATGAATTTACCCAAGTGAACCCGCAAATCAACCAACAGATGGTGCGTAGCGCTATGCAGCTTTTAAATCCACAGGCGGGTGAAACGATTGCCGATTTTTTCTGTGGTATCGGCAATTTTAGTTTGCCAATCGCGCGCAGTGGCGCACAAGTATTGGGTTTGGAAGGTTTGAGTAACTTGGTGGATAGAGCCAATGAAAGTGCTGTACTTAATAAAATCAATAACGCAACATTTGGCGTGGTGGATTTATTCAAAATGACTGAGGCAAACTTGGCAGAGTTAGGAAAGTTCGATAAATGGTTGGTTGATCCACCGCGCGATGGCGCGCATGAATTGGTGAAATCAATTGCTGAAAACACTATGCCTAAAGTGATTGTCTATGTGTCGTGCAACCCCGCCACACTGGCGCGTGACGCGGGCATTTTGGTTAATGAAAAGGGCTACAGGCTAGTATCGGCGGGCGTCATCAATATGTTCCCGCACACCGCACATATAGAATCGGTCGCTTATTTTACTAAAAAATAGCTTAACGCTTTCCTTGTCTGGTTCCAAAAAAATCCGTCTGAGTACGGCGGTTATCCCAGCAAAACGCCGTTCTTCCGCTCACTGCCAATAATAACAAGCCGCCTGCCATGGCAATATTCTTCATGAACATGTACATTTGCATTTCGTCAGCAAAGTTTTTGTGAAACAATAATGCTGATAATACGCAAAATCCTGCCAAAGCAAACGCCACATAACGAACTTTAAATCCTACCACAATGGCTAATCCGCCTAAAAGCTCTAAGGCTATGGTAGGCCACAATAAAACACCTGGTAAGCCCACAGACTGCATATATCCTATGGTGCCTGCTGGGTCGGTAATTTTGCCAACACCAGCCAAAATAAAAATTAGCGCCAACATGATGCGGCCTAAAAGTTGAATCACACCTGTCATTGCAATCTCCTTGCGGTTAAATTTCAACTATCATAAACTTATCAAACACCTAGCGCAATCTGCGCGGAATCTTTGCGAAATAGTTGCCCAATCCTGTGTAAAATTACAGCTATGTTGAGAATAACTTTGCTGATGACATTTTGTTTGCTCCTTGCAGCGTGTGGCAAACCAGAAAGCATCGGCGAAATCAACTTTGTCATCGCGCAAGCGCCGCTTAACCTCGACCCGCGTTATACCACAGATGCGGCTTCAGAGCGTGTGAATCGGCTGATTTATCAATCCTTGGTCGATTTTGATGCTGCCATGCAACCCGCATGGATATTGGCCAGTAGAGACACATTAAGTAGCGATGCTTTAAATGAAAAAAATTATCGATTTAGTTTACAAAAATCTGCTACTTTTCATAATGGAGATGCACTTACAGCGCACGATGTGAAATCGACTTACGATTCGTTGCTGAGTTTAAAAGATTCGCCACATGCGGCCGAATTTTCCAATATTGAGCGCATTAAGGTTGAAGATGAAAACACAGTTTTATTTCAATTAAAACAGCCAGATAAGCATTTTGTTACCAAGTTAATTATTGGTATTTTGCCCAGGAGCTTAATCGAAAAAAATCACGATTTTTCGCACAATCCTGTGGGTTCTGGCGCATTAAAATTTGTATCTTGGCAAAATAAACTGACGCTTAAAAGAAGGAGCGATAATCAAATCATTTCGCTGCAAGAAGTGAAAGACCCAACCGTACGCGTACTCAAACTTTTACGTGGCGAGGCCGATTTAATTCAAGGCGATTTGCCGCCAGAGCTGGTGAAGCACTTACAAAGCAAACCTGAAATTAGCGTTAAAACTAGTGTGGGGGCGAACTTCTCTTACCTCGGTTTAAATATGCAAGACCCTATTTTAAAAAAACAAAAAGTAAGGTTGGCGATTGCGCACGCCATCAACCGCCAAGCGATTATCGACAAAGTGATGGTCAACAATTCACGTATCGCAGGGGCAATTTTGCCGCCCGAACACTTTACTAATTCTGGGCATGATAACGCCAACTTAACGCCTTACGACTACCACCCTGAATTGTCAAAACAGTTACTGCAACAAGCGGGCGTAACATTACCGCTTAAGCTGGTTTATAAAACTTCTACTGATGCACAACGCGTGCGCTTCGCCACCATAATACAAGCGCAAATGCGGCCAGCGGGTATAGAACTCGAAATCCGCAGTTTAGATTGGGGCACTTTTTTTGCCGATGTCAAACAAGGTAATTTTCAACTTTTCGGGCTCACTTGGGTCGGCATTAAAACGCCAGAAATTTATGCCAAAGCCTTCGGCAGCACAAATTTTCCGCCGAAGGGGTTTAATCGCGGCAGATATGCCGATGTCGAACTGGATAAATTACTGGCTAATGAGGATTGGCCTGCAGCTACCGTACGCATACACGCGCAATTGCCCTACATTCCGCTTTGGTACGAAGGCCAGTTTGCCGCCATGCAAAAAAATATTAATAATTACGCGCCCAAACCTGATGGCAATTGGGACGATTTAACAACCATTACAAGGTCGGCTACAATAAGCGATGCACATTGAAATTTCTATTGCCAAACAAACACTCAAATTGCTAGATGATACTGGCAAAGTAAAAGCAAAATATCGTGTCTCGACTGCGGCGAATGGCGTGGGTTGTGAGAAAGATAGCGGCTGTACGCCAGTGGGTGTACATATTGTTCGCGCGAAGATTGGCGCGAGCGCTGCACCAAATACGGTATTTGTTGGGCGTCGACCTACGGGTGAAATCTGCACGCCAGAATTGATGGCAGAATTTACCAGCCGCGATTGGATTTTGACGCGTATTTTGTGGTTAAGCGGCAAAGAAATCGGCAAAAATCGGCTGGGGAATGTCGATACCATGCAGCGTTATATTTACATTCACGGCACACCTGATTCAACCGATATGAGCAAAGTTGGCTCGCACGGCTGTGTGCGTATGCGGAATAGCGACGTGATTGCGCTATTTGATTTGGTTGCAGTCGGCACACTAGTTTACATTCGCAATGATTAATAAAGTCTTTAGTTTTGCCGTCGTTATTTTTGGCGTCTTACTACTCACTTTTTTGTTGATACATTTAGTGCCAGGCGACCCAGTAGAAGTGATGTTGGGTGAGTCGGCCAGCACTGCAGACCGCGAAGCGTTGCGCGCAGACCTTGGGCTAAATCAACCGTTAATTCAACAATTTGGTAGTTATTTAAGCAAACTCGCGCAGGGCGATTTAGGCAGCTCGATTCATACCAAAACGCCGATTATTGAACTCATCAAAACGCGCTACCCCGCCACCCTTAAATTGGCGCTTTTATCACTCTTTATTGGTTTGGTAATCGGTATTCCACTTGGCATTTATGCTGCTTTAAAAGCCAATCATTGGCAAGATTTTGTGGTGACGATCGTATCGGTACGCTTATCTGCCATGCCTGCATTTTGGCTGGGGCCCATGTTGATGCTGATTTTTGCGGTGTGGTTAGGTTGGTTGCCTGTCAGCGGCATGGAATCGCGTACTTCAATCATTCTGCCCGCAATTACCTTGGGTTTTGGCTTAAGCGCCATACTTACGCGCATGACGCGTACGAGTTTGCTGGAAGTGCTGAACGACGACTTTATTCGCACTGCGCGCGCCAAAGGCTTGAGCGAAAAAACCGTCATTGTGCGTCACGCTTTGCGCGCAGCGCTGTTGCCGATTATCACCATTGTTGGTCTGCAAATGGGTAGTTTACTTGCTGGCACGGTGATTACTGAAACGATTTTCAGCTGGGATGGTATTGGCCGTTTGCTGGTGGAGAGCATCGAAAAGCGCGATTACCCAGTGACGCAGGCATGCGTGCTGGTGGTGGCGTTAAGTTATGTGTTGGTGAATTTGTTCACAGACATGATTTATAGATTCGCTGACCCACGCGTTAAGTTTCCTTAAAGATTTTTATGATAAGCGAGATGAAACGAATCACTATTTTTGTGATGCATGGCGATGATGATACAGATTATAAAGCGGCTGAAGCTTGGTTTGAGCGCTGGCAAGACCAAGTGAATGTGGTTGAGTATTCATCGGGCGGCTGGGAGCATATGTGGGATGTTGAGGCGAGCGACGAAGCGATTGCGGATCTGCCCAAAAATTTTCTGTGCGATAGCCAATGGTCTAACCCAGCGTTATTTAAAAAATGAAAAAATTCGCATCATTTATTTTATTGTTTTGGTTTTTAGCCGTCCTGCTCGGGCTACTTTTTGGCTTGCATGGCAACGGCATTGATTTAAACGCAATCCTTGCCACGCCCAACAGCCAGCATTGGTTTGGCGCGGATGATTTAGGGCGTGATATTTTGGCGCGCATTCTAAAAGGCGTACAGGTTTCGTTTATGGTGGCGATTATTGTGACGCTAATTAACATGACTATCGGCGTATTCATTGGTTTGCTGGCAGGATTTTATGGTGGAAAAATCGATAAATTCTTAATGCAAATTACTGATATTTTTCTCGCATTCCCAGGTATTTTATTAGCGATTGCATTCGCCGCTGTGCTTGGTCCGGGCATTGCTAACTTAATGATTGCATTGTGCATCACGGGTTGGGTGAGTTACGCGCGGCTGACGCGCGGCCAAACCTTAAGTTTGCGTAGCCGCCAACATGTACAGGCGGCGGAATCGCTAGGCGCTAGTGTGCCGAGACTTTTGTTCAAACATATTTTGCCGCTACTAGACTCCATTTTAATTGTAGAGGCTACTTACAGCTTGGCGAGTATAATGATAGCCGAAGCGAGTTTGTCATTTCTTGGTTTGGGCATCCAAGCACCCAACGCAAGCTGGGGCGCTATGTTGCGCGATGGCGTGCGTTATATGCTGGTTGCACCGCATTATGTGTTGATTGTCGGATTGAGCTTAATGAGCTTGATTTTGGCGATTAATCTACTGGGCGATCAACTTCGTGACAAATTGGATGTTCGCGTTGAAAATAATTAAGGAATCACTTGAGCAACATAAGCATAGATTTAACAACAATTACGTGGCAAGAAAAAAACAAAACAATGGAAGCGATTTGGCAATCAGAAGCAGGTAATCCACCGCCAAAAAATGTGCTGATTGCAGATGACACTACCAGCGCTAAAGACGCTTACAAGCTAATTTGCGAAGGCACAGGCTTTTTATACAAAGGCGATTTTCAAAACGCCAAGCAAATGCTGCAAGCCATTACGCGAAAAATTGATGTTAAACCCATTTTGCCAGCCGAGAATTTAACGCAGGCGTTTCACCAACATCGCGCTCGGCAAATTCAACGTGCGAATATCACTAATAAAATTTTAATCGAGCTTAATCATGGCGCATGCGATTTAAAACGTGCGCCAGATGTTAAAGACGCAGTAGCGGGTGCGCTGATTACCAATACCAAGCTAGATAAAGTGCCAGCAAAAATGGTGCTGTCGCTACGCGAGCTTTTGGGCATGGTTGGCGCACACGAATGGCGCAAAAAAGGCGTATTTATCGATGCCCTGCAAGCCAATATCCATGCGGCTTACGGCGTATATAGTCCGATACGTGGCGAATATTTGGAGTTGATTAATAGCGCTAATTTAGGCACTGCCAAAACCGCGTTTGATATTGGCACTGGCACTGGCGTCATCGCGGCGATTTTGGTGACGCGCGGTATTAAAGCGGTGATGGCGACCGACAACAGCGTGCGCGCATTGAATTGCGCGGCTGAAAATATCGAAAAACTTAACTTAAAACAATACATTACGCTAGAGCAAGCCAATTTATTTCCAAGTGGACACAAAAAAGCCGATTTGATTGTGTGCAACCCGCCGTGGCTACCAGCCAAAGCCAATGCGCCGATTGAACATGCGATTTACGACCCGAATAGTGTGATGGTAAAAGGTTTTTTAAATGGCGTTAAAGCGTATTTAAATGACGACGGCGAAGCTTGGTTAGTCATGTCAGATTTGGCTGTGCATCTAGGTTTGCGCACGCAAGAAGAGTTGGAAAAATGGATTGCCGACGCAGGTTTGAGTGTGATTGAAAAACTGGATATTGCGCCAAAACATGCGAAATCTAGTGACCAATCTGACCCGCTTTATGCGGCGAGGAGCAAAGAAATTACCTCGCTTTATCGATTAAAATAAATAAAAAATGGGGTTTTGGGATGACTGAAAACGCTGATGTTATTGCGCAAAAAAACGAACAACTTGCTTCTTTTGTGGGTAAAAAGTATGAATCCTATTATCAACAAAAATGGGCGCTTGCTGGTCAGATACAAGGTTTTAATATTGCTGCTTTCTTTTTGGGTGGATTTTGGTTTGTTTATCGAAAAATGTATTTTTACAGCATGGCAATCACTATATTTTCATTAACCATAAAATATATTTTGATGATGCCAAACTTACCAAAACTTATATACATATTTTTGATTTTAATATTATTAGGAATTTCAGTTGTCTTAGGTTTGTTGAGTAATAACTTATATAAAAAATTTTCCGAAGAGAAAATAAAATTGATTGAGAGTACTCATCTAGTGGGTGAGGTTCAAGAGCAAATTAAAAGAAAAGGTGGGACTGATTTATTAGGTGTATTTATTTATTTGATTGTTGTTATGCTAGTTAATTTTATATTTAGAGGGTATTAGGCGTGTCATTAGGTCCAGTGATGCTCGATGTTGTTGGCACAGAATTAAGCGCTGATGACATCAAAAGATTGCAGCATCCGTTAGTAGGCGGCGTAATTTTATTTGCGCGAAACTTTGAAAATTGTGCTCAATTAACTGCTCTGACAGCCAATATCCATGCGGTTCGCAGCCCACCTCTTTTGATTGCTGTGGATCACGAAGGCGGCCGTGTACAACGTTTTCGCGAAGGATTTACCAAAATTCCACCGATGCGCGAGTTTGGTAAAATTTGGGATACCGATAGAAAAAAAGCCAAAGAATTGGCGGTTGAAGCAGGTTGGATATTAGCCGCAGAATTGCGAGCGCACGGCATTGATTTTAGCTTTACCCCTGTGCTAGATATGGATTATGGCGATAGCTTGGTGATTGGTGACCGTGCTTTTCACGCTAACGCCCAAGCTATCAATGAGTTGGCTTTTAGTTTAATGCAAGGGCTTAAAAAAGGTGGTATGCAGGCTGTGGGCAAGCACTTCCCCGGACATGGGTTTGTGGTGGCCGATTCGCACGTGTCGATTCCCATTGACGAGCGTGAGTTTGACCAAATTGCGCAAAACGACATGCAGCCGTTTCGCCAAATGATAGATGAAGGCTTAGCAGCCATTATGCCCGCGCATGTGATTTACCCGAAAGTGGACGATAAGCCTGCGGGTTTTTCGCCCAAATGGTTGCAAAAAGTATTGCGTGAAAGATTAGGCTTTAACGGCGTGATTTTTAGCGATGATTTAAGCATGGAAGGCGCCAGCGTTGGTGGAGACGTGACAACGCGCAGCCTAGCCGCGCTAAATGCGGGTTGCGACATGGTGCTGCTGTGCAATCGGCCAGATTTAGCCGATGAATTACTAGAAAAATTAGAGTGGAAAATGCCTGCTCTCAGCATCGCACGACTGGCGCGCATGCACGGTGCGCGTTACCCAATGCAAATGAACCATTTACACGGGAATAGTCATTTTGTGGCCGCAGTAAAACGTGTCGGTATGGTGGGAAAGTCTGAACCTGAGTCTGAATTAGATTTGTTTGTCTAAGCTGCTTTTGCATTGACCAAACGTAATGCTGCGCGTAGAATTCGCGCCAATTCTTAAGACTTTTCAATGACTCAAAAAATCACTAAAAAATTAGTTGTAGCCAACTGGAAAATGCACGGCAACCTCAAGCAAAATGTGGTTTTGCTTGAGGATTTTGTTGAGAGTTTATCTAATCTCAAACATACGCAAGTGGTAGTTTGCGCGCCGTATCCTTATCTGGCGCAATTACAAAACCTGTTACAAGGCACTAATATTGCTTGGGGCGCGCAAAATGTGGCTAAAAATGAAGTAGGCGCTTTTACGGGCGAGGTGAGTGCAGCCATGCTACGCGACTTTGGTACGACTTACGTGATTATCGGTCATTCTGAGCGTGCGACCGCGTATTGTGAGTCAGACGAAAATATTGCCACCAAATTTGTGCAATCTAAAAAGTATGGTCTTACGCCAATTTTGTGCGTGGGCGAGACGCTGATTGAGCGCGAAGCGGGCGTGATGGAAATGGTGGTTGGCAAACAGCTTGATACAATTATTAAGCTACATGGCGCTCAAGTGTTTGCTGACAGTGTGATTTCATACGAGCCGATTTGGGCAATAGGTACGGGTTTGGCAGCCACGCCAGAACAAGCAAAAAGTATGCATTTATTCATCCGTAACAAAATTGCCAACTTGAATGCTGATGCGGCGAGTCGCTTAAAAATCCTCTACGGAGGCAGCGTAAACCCTCAAAATGCGGTACAATTATTCCTTGTAGAAAATATCGACGGCGGGCTGGTTGGCAAGTGTTCGTTGAATGCGCAAGAATTTGAAGCAATCTGCCACGCGGCTGAGAAATCAGCCAATTAAATTGGCAAAAAGAGAGTAAATAAAATGGAACATTTAGTCACAATCATTCATGTATTAGCTGCGGCAGGCGTTATTGGCTTAGTGTTGTTGCAACACGGCAAAGGTGCTGATATGGGCGCTGCATTCGGTAGTGGTGCATCTGGTAGCCTGTTTGGCGTCAGCGGCTCATCCAACTTCATGAGCAAAGCCACTGCGGCTTGCGTGGCGGTATTTTTTGCCACTAGCTTAACGCTAGCCTATATGGCGAGCCATCGCACAAGCAATGGTAGCGTAGTAAAAGCGGCGACACAAGGAATTAAAATTGAAGCTGCAAAACCAACTGAGACTACACCAGCAGAATCGACACCAAAAGACAGTGCCGCGAAAGATATTCCTAATTAGGATTTAAGTCTAAAAATGCCGTCGTGGTGGAATTGGTAGACACGCAACCTTGAGGTGGTTGTGACTAAGGTCGTGAGAGTTCGAGTCTCTCCGTCGGCACCAAAAGCTAAGAAAGTCTGAAATTTAGGAAAACCCAGAATTTAGAGTATTGATAAGTAACGTAAAGTAGGGAATAGAGCCTTGATTCCAGCGTTGATTGTAGTAACTGAGTAATAATAAGCATGTAAAAATAATACAATACCGTCAGTTAAATTTATTGATTTCTAACTTAAGTAATTTAGTTTGGGGCTAGCTAGTGCTGGAAAATTATTTTCCTATATTGTTATTTATCCTCGTGGGTTTGGGGGTAGGTGTTGCTCCCTTGCTAATTGGTAAATTGGTTTCCCCACATAAGCCAGATTCTCAAAAAAACTCTCCCTACGAATGCGGTTTTGAAGCGTTTGAAGATGCGCGTATGAAGTTTGACGTGCGTTACTACCTCGTTGCCATCTTGTTTATTTTGTTCGATTTAGAAATCGCGTTTCTATTTCCGTGGGCGGTAGTTATACAAGAAATCGGCATGGCTGGTTTCTCAGCGATGATGTTATTTTTGTTTGTGCTCGTGGTAGGCTTTATTTATGAATGGAAGAAGGGTGCGCTAGAGTGGGATTAGAAGGCGTTCTTGAAAAAGGCTTTGTCACAACCTCACTCGATACGGTGATTAATTACACGCGTACCGGATCCATGTGGCCAATGACATTTGGTTTGGCTTGCTGCGCCGTAGAGATGATGCACGCAGGCGCTGCCAGATATGATTTAGACCGCTTCGGTATTGTGTTCCGTGGTAGTCCGCGCCAATCAGATGTAATGATAGTCGCAGGTACGCTTGTCAACAAAATGGCACCAGCTTTGCGTAAAGTGTACGATCAAATGGCCGAGCCACGCTGGGTGATTTCCATGGGTTCATGCGCCAACGGTGGTGGTTATTATCATTACTCTTACGCAGTGGTGCGTGGTTGCGATCGCATTGTGCCAGTGGATGTGTATGTACCAGGCTGCCCGCCAACCGCAGAGGCGCTACTGTACGGCATTATTCAGCTACAGAAAAAAATTCGACGTACGAATACGATTGCGCGTTAACTAAAATGAAAAAACTAGAGCAATTATCTTCACAGTTAAAACTTGCTTTGGGTGAGCGCATCATCAGCCTGAATGAAGCTTTAGGCGAGATTTCTATCGAATGTAAAGTTGATAATTTGCTGGAAGTTTGTGCAAAATTACGCGACCACGCTGAGCTAAAATTTGAGCAATTGACTGACTTGTGCGGCGTGGATTATTCAGACTACAAAGAAGGTCAATATGAAGGTGCCCGCTACGCCGTGGTACTGCACTTGCTTTCGGTAAGCTTAAATCAGCGCTTGCGTGTGCGCGTTTTTGCGCAAGATGACGATTTCCCAGTGCTACCAACATTAGTCGATACTTGGCCCGTTGCCAATTGGTACGAGCGTGAAGCTTTTGATTTATTTGGCATTATGTTCGAAAATCATCCTGATTTACGCAGAATTTTGACTGACTATGGATTCGTTGGACATCCTTTCCGCAAAGATTTCCCGATGATAGGCAATGTGGAAATGCGTTACGATCCAGAGCAACAACGCGTGATTTATCAGCCAGTTTCTATCGACATGCGCAATAATGTGCCGCGCGTCATACGTGAGGAGGGTACGCATGGCTGAAATTAGAAACTACACTATGAATTTTGGTCCGCAGCATCCTGCCGCGCACGGCGTGCTACGCTTGGTGCTGGAGTTGGATGGCGAGGTGATTCAGCGCGCTGACCCGCATATTGGTTTGTTGCATCGTGCCACAGAAAAGCTCGCAGAAAACCGCACCTATCTTCAATCTATCCCGTATATGGACAGATTGGATTACGTTTCGATGATGGCGAATGAGCACGCCTACGTGATGGCAATTGAAAAGATGTTGGATTTGGAAGTGCCTATCCGTGCGCAGTATATCCGCGTGATGTTTGATGAAATTACGCGTATTTTGAATCACTTGCTCTGGCTGGGTGCGCATGCGCTTGATGTCGGCGCGATGACGGTGTTTTTGTATGCCTTCAGAGAGCGCGAGGACTTGTTCGATTGCTACGAAGCAGTTTCTGGCGCACGCATGCATGCCGCGTATTATCGGCCTGGTGGCGTATACCGTGATTTACCTAATCGCATGCCACAACACGAAAACACCAAGTTTCGCAGCGCCAAAGAAATTACTAAGCTCAACGAAAATCGCCAAGGTTCACTACTGGACTTCATTGAAGATTTCACCAATCGCTTTCCCACTTATGTCGATGAATATGAAACCTTGCTCACTGATAATCGTATCTGGAAGCAGCGTACGGTAGGTGTTGGCGTGGTTAGCCCCGAGCGCGCAATAGCGCTGGGTTTCACGGGGCCAATGTTACGCGGTAGTGGCGTGGAATGGGACTTACGTAGAAAGCAACCTTACGAAGTTTATAGCGACTTGAAGTTTGATATTCCTGTTGGCGTGAATGGTGATTGCTACGACCGTTATTTGGTGCGCATGGAAGAGTTTAGGCAGTCGAATAACATCATCAAGCAATGTATTGTATGGTTACGCGCAAATCCTGGTCTTGTGATTACGACGGATAATAAAGTTGCGCCACCTCATCGCGAGAGCATGAAAACTAATATGGAAGACATGATTCATCACTTTAAATTGTTTACTGAGGGTTTCCACGTTCCTGCTGGCGAGGCTTATGCGTCGGTAGAGCATCCTAAAGGTGAGTTTGGTATTTATATGATTTCGGATGGCGCCAATAAGCCGTATCGTCTAAAAATACGCGCACCAGGATTTGCCCATTTGTCGGCATTAGACGAGATGGTACAAGGCCATATGATTGCAGATTTAGTTGCAATCATAGGAACACAGGACATCGTTTTTGGTGAAATAGACCGATAATGTTAAGCGCTGAAGCCATCATAAAAATCGATTACGAGATCACTAAGTATCCTGCGGATCAGCGGCAGGCGGCGGTGATGAGCGCGTTGCGTATTGTGCAAACTGAGCGCGGCTGGTTGTCTCAACAGTGTATTAGTGAAGTTGCATCTTATTTGCGCATGCCAGAAATTGCAGCGATGGAAGTGGCGACTTTTTATAATATGTACGATTTAGAGCCTGTAGGTAAATACAAAATTACGGTGTGCACCAATATTTCGTGTATGTTACGTAATAGTGATGAAATTGTAGAACACCTGCAAACCAAGCTGGAAGTGGGTTTCAACGAAGTCACAAGTGATGGGAAATTCTGCTTAAAGGAAGGCGAATGCATGGGTGCTTGCGGCGGTGCGCCACTAATGACAGTCAATAATCACACCATGCACGAATTTTTAACGCCTGAAAGTGTTGATAAGATTTTGGAGGGCTTGAAATAATGGCTAAAGCACCTTCTAAAAAGACCGTGAAAAAACAGGCGCAGGAGCCAATATCCATGCAGTCTGCAGGACAGTTAAAAACAGAGCAGAATTTACCAAACCAGAATTTAAAAGCACAGACATTGGTAACACTACGCACACTGACAGAAAAGGATCCAGCGTCGCTGGCGACCTACGAAAAGCTTGGCGGCTATGAGCAACTCAAAAAAATCGTCACCGAAAAGACCAAAGCGGTAGATATTATCAACCAAGTGAAACTTTCTGGCTTGCGTGGCCGTGGCGGTGCGGGTTTTCCGACTGGGCTTAAATGGAGTTTTATGCCGCGCTATTTTGATGGTGTGAAATATTTGGTTTGCAATACCGACGAAGGCGAGCCGGGCACATTTAAAGATCGCGATATTATTCGCTACAATCCGCACCAGCTCATCGAAGGTATGGCAATTGCTGCATATACGTTAGGTGCACGAGTAGGTTATAACTATATTCATGGTGAAATTTGGCAAGAATACGAAATTTTTGAGGACGCTTTAAAAGAAGCGCGAGAAGCGGGTTACATCGGCGAGAGTTTGTTTGGAACAAACTTTAGTTTCGATTTATACGCAGTGCACGGTTATGGTGCTTATATCTGCGGTGAAGAAACTGCACTGATTGAATCCATCGAAGGCAAAAAAGGTCAACCGCGCTTCAAGCCGCCTTTCCCTGCCAGTTACGGTGTTTTTGGTAAGCCGACAAATGTGAATAATACTGAAAGTTTCGCGTCGATTCCGTGGATTATGCAACATGGCGGACCAGCCTTTGCTGAGCTTGGCGTGCCAAATTCGGGTGGTAGTAAATTGTTTTCAGTATCTGGACATGTCGAAAATCCAGGCAATTTTGAAGTGAAAATGGGCACGCCATTTGTGGATTTATTGGCGATGGCTGGCGGTATTTGGAAAGGTCACAAACTCAAAGCGGTGATTCCTGGCGGTCCTTCCACACCAGTGATGACGGCCGAAATGATACAAAATGCGACCATGGATTATGAAGGTTTAAGCAAAGCAGGCTCTAGTTTAGGCGCGGGTTCGATGATAGTGATGGATGAAACTACGTGCATGGTCAAAACGCTTAAACGTTTAAGCTATTTTTTTTATGAAGAAAGTTGCGGTCAGTGTACTCCTTGTCGCGAAGGCACGGGTTGGGTATATCGTGTGATTAATCGTATTACCGAAGGCAACGGTAAAATGGAAGATTTAGAATTGTTGACCAGCGTGAGCAACAACATTTCTGGTCGCACCATTTGTGCGCTGGGCGATGCAGCCGCAACTCCAGTGTTGAGCTTTATTAAGCACTTTAGGCCAGAGTTTGAGTACTATATTCAGCATGGCAAAAGCATGGTTGACGGAAAATAACGATGGTACAAATTGAAATAGACGGCAAACCGCTCGAAGTCGAATACGGCAGCACTATCATTGATGCGGCTGACAAGCTGGGCGTGGCCATTCCGCGCTTTTGTTACCATAAAAAATTATCGGTCGCGGCTAACTGCCGCATGTGTTTGGTGCAAGTAGAAAAATTTGCTAAGCCTTTACCCGCTTGTGCTACGCCAGTGGCGGATGGCATGAAGATTTTTACCCGTAGTAAAGAAGCGGTAGAAGCACAAAAAAGTGTGATGGAATTTTTGCTGATTAATCACCCCTTAGATTGCCCGATTTGCGATCAAGGCGGCGAGTGTGATTTGCAAGATATCGCGGTGGCCTACGGTGCCAGCGGCTCGCGTTACACAGAAGAAAAGCGTGTAGTTTTTAATAAAAATATTGGCCCGCTGATTAGCACCGATATGACGCGTTGCATTCAATGCACGCGCTGTGTACGCTTCTTAAAAGAAGTTGGCGGGATGCAAGAGCTAGGGTTAATTAACCGTGGCGAACACGCAGAAATTACCGCTTATGTGGATAAATCGGTCAACTCGGAATTAAGCGGCAATATCGTTGATTTGTGTCCAGTGGGCGCATTAACGAGCAAGCCATTCCGTTATTCTGCGCGTAGTTGGGAGCTGACACGTCGCCCATCAATCGCTCCTCACGATGGCTTGGGCTCGCATATTGAGGTGCACGTAAAAGACAACAAAGTGATGCGCGTGTTGCCGCGCGAAAAGGAGAGCATTAATGAATGCTGGCTGTCGGATCGCGATAGATATTCTTACGAAGGCTTGAATAGCCCAGATCGATTAAAAGTACCAATGATTAAGCATAACGGCGCTTGGGTAGAAACCGATTGGAAAACCGCGCTGGAGTTCGCGGCTGGCCAATTGAAAGATATTACCAACCAGCATGGTGGCGATGCTTTGGGTGTGTTGGTATCGCCCAATAGCACCATGGAAGAAGGCTATTTAATCAAGCAACTCGCACACGGCTTGGGTTGCGATAATGTGGATTATCGTCTGCGTCAGACCGATTTTAGACTGGATGGCAAACGCGTCGGTACGCCGTGGATGGGCTGTAACATTCAGGATATTGAATCACTGGATCGCATTCTGCTTATCGGTTCTAATTTGCGTAATGAGCATCCGTTATTGGCACAACGCTTCCGCAAGGCCGTGAATAATGGCGCAGAGCTTTCGATTGTGAGTCCGCTGGATAATAACCCGCTGATGGATACTGCACATAAAGTGATTGTGCGTCCGAATGACATGGTAAATGTATTAGGTCAAATTCTTAAAGCCATGTCCAAAATACAGCGTTTGTCATTGTGTTTGCCTCCAGCGCTTGAGTTGCTATTGAGTAATATAAAAGTGCGCGATAACACACAAGCCATGGCGGAAAGTCTTGCTGGTTTAGGCGGTGAGATTGACCTGATCGCGCCAAAGGTGGGAATTTTCTTGGGCAATATGGCACTAAGCGACCCGCGATTTACCGAGATGTACAGCATGGCAGAAGCTATTGGCGGCATTTGTGGTGCAAAAGGCGGTATATTGCCCGCATCAGCTAATAGCACAGGCTTGCACTTAATCGGTGTGATGCCAAACTCCCTAGGCATGCATGCGCGCGAGATGCTAGAGCAGCCGCGCAAGGCATATTTGTTGTTAAATATTGAACCAGAATTAGATTGTCAGCATGCGGCACTAGCCAAGGCCGCCATGGCTCAAGCGGAATGCGTAGTGGCGCTGACGGCGTATAAATCGCAAGCGTTGGAAAACGCTGATGTGCTGTTACCAATCGCGCCCTTTACTGAAACTTCAGGTACGTTTATGAGTATGGAAGGGCGCGTACAAAGCTTCCAAGCCGTATGCAAACCTCTTGGCGAATGCCGTCCAGCTTGGAAAGTACTGCGCGTTTTGGCGAATACGCTGAACCTGAAAGGCTTTGATTTTGATAGTAGCGAGCAAGTAAAAGATAAGATTTTTAACGGGGAAAAACCTTCTGCCGTAGTGTGGCGCAACCTGAATAACAACTTGAAAGAGTTGGTGGAAATTCAAGTGAATGTGAAGGATCATGGTTTGCAACGTATCGGAGAAGTGCCGCAATATGAGTCAGATCCGATTGTGCGTAGATCTGCGCCATTGCAAAAAACCAAATACAACACGCAGCCGATGGCGCGTATGCGCGCTGAGCAAATAGCCGCATTAGGCTTAATGGATGGCGATGCTGTGCTGGCACGCCAAGATAAAGGCAGTGCGGAGTTGCAAGTTAAACTGGATAATCACGTGGCGATGGGTTGCGTACGTGTAACCGCTGCACATGAAGGCTCGATAGGTTTGGGTGATTTGATGGGTGATATTACGATTGAAAAGTATACAGTTGATAATTGCCAGCAAAAAGAGGCGAGCGCCTAATGGATATGCTTGTGAATTTATTCGGTAGTTGGTGGCCAGCTGTGCAATTGACCGCTTGGACGCTAATTAAAATTGTCGCTATCGTGTTACCACTGATGGGTGCTGTGGCTTATCTAACGCTGGCCGAGCGCAAAGTCATTGGCTTTATGCAAGTGCGCATTGGACCGAATCGCGTCGGATATTTTGGTTTGCTGCAACCCATTGCCGATGCGCTTAAGTTGCTGTTTAAAGAGATTGTTTTACCAACTGCTTCCAGCAAAGCCTTATTCTTTATTGGTCCGATCTTAGCCATTGCGCCTGCTTTTGCAGCTTGGGCAGTGATTCCGTTTGATGCAACCTTGGTGCTCGCTAATATCGATGCTGGGCTACTGTATATTTTGGCGATGACTTCTGTCGCAGTTTACGGTGTGATTATTGCAGGTTGGGCATCCAACTCTAAGTACGCATTTTTAGGTAGCTTGCGCTCAGCTGCACAAATTGTCAGTTACGAAATCGCCATGGGTTTTGCCCTAGTCGGTGTGCTGATGTGCGGGAATTCATTGAATCTTGGCAAAATTGTAATGGGTCAAAGCGGCGGATTTTGGCATTGGTATTTTCTGCCGCTATTCCCGCTGTTTATCGTATATTTTATTAGTTCAGTGGCCGAGACTAATCGCGCGCCGTTTGATGTGGCCGAGGGCGAATCCGAAATCGTCGCGGGCTTTCATGTGGAATATTCCGGTATGGCATTTGCGCTATTTTTCTTGGCAGAATACGCCAATATTTGGCTGGTATGCACGCTAGCAGCGTTGATGTTTTTAGGCGGCTGGTTATCGCCAGTGCCATTTTTGCCTGATAGCATGCTTTGGTTATTTGCAAAAATGGGCTTTTTGGTATTTTTCTTTTTATGGTTTAGGGCGACTTTTCCAAGGTATCGATACGACCAAATCATGCGTTTGGGTTGGAAAATATTTATTCCAATCACGCTGGTGTGGATTATATTTGTGGGTGCGATGATGCAGACGCAATGGGGATATTTGTTCCACTAATGATGATAAAAACGATAAAAAATACACTAGGCAGTTTGATGTTATGGGAATTGCTAAAAGGCATGGCACTGACAGGTCGTTACTTATTTGCGCGCAAAATTACCATTCAATATCCTGAGGAGCGTGCACCCCAGTCCCCAAGATTTAGAGGACTACATGCGTTGCGACGTTATCCAAACGGCGAAGAGCGCTGCATTGCTTGCAAGTTGTGCGAGGCAGTTTGCCCAGCGTTGGCGATAACGATTGAATCGGAACAGCGCGATGACAACACGCGCCGCACTACACGCTACGATATTGATTTGACTAAGTGCATATTCTGCGGTCTGTGCGAAGAATCTTGCCCAGTGGATTCTATCGTAGAAACACGCGTGTTTGATTATCACGGTGAGCAGCGCGGTGATTTGCTTTACACCAAAGAAATGTTGCTGGCAGTGGGCGATAAGCATGAAAAACAAATTGCGGCGGATCGTGCGCAAGATAAGGATTACAGGTAAATGCAATTTACTGATTACGTTTTCTATACTTTAGCAGCGATTTTACTGTTTGCAGGCATTCGTATGATTACCACGCGTAATCCTGTGCATGCCGCACTGCACTTGGTGTTAGCGTTTTTTACCGCAGCTGGCATCTGGTTGCTATTGCAGGCAGAATTTTTAGCGATTGCGCTGGTTTTGGTTTACGTTGGCGCAGTCATGGTGCTGTTTTTATTCGTGGTGATGATGCTCGACATTAATATTGACAAGCTACGCGAAGGCTTTTGGGAGTATCTGCCGATGGCGGGCACGATTGGTTTATTGATGGCCGTGGAAATGACGATGGTGCTAGGCGGCAAGTATTTTGCGCCTTCCAAGGCAGTTGCACACCCCGATGGTTACAGCAACACCGCAGAGCTGGGGCGGGTACTTTATACCGATTATTTATTGCCATTCGAGCTTGCTTCGGTGGTGCTATTGGTGGCGATTGTGGCCGCGATTGTGTTGACACTTCGAGATCGCAAAGAAAGTAAATCGATGAATGCATCGGATCAAGTTTCCGTTAAAAAAGCGGATCGTTTGCGCATTGTGAGCATGCCCTCCGAGCCAATATCCATGAGGTTTGCAGAGAAGGTAAACGAGGAAAAGCCAAATGGTTAGTTTATCTCATTATTTAATTTTAGGCGCGTTGCTGTTTGCCATCAGCGTGATTGGTATATTTTTAAACCGCAAAAACGTGATTATTTTGTTGATGTGTATTGAGTTGATGTTGCTGGCAGTGAACTTGAATTTCATCGCATTCTCGCACTATTTAAACGACATCGCTGGTCAAGTATTTGTTTTTTTTATCCTCACTGTCGCGGCGGCAGAATCTGCTATCGGACTTGCGATTTTGGTAGTGCTATTCCGCAATTTACGCACCATTAATGTGGATGACTTGGACTCTTTAAAAGGTTGATAGTCTTAAAGGTTGAAAAATAATTAAATGACATTGCCAAATATCTGTCTACTCATCGTTATATTGCCTTTGCTTGCAGCGGCAGTAGTGGGTTTGTTCGGCCGAAAATTGCCTCACGCAGCTGCGCATTGGCTTACCATCGGTGCGGTTGGTACGTCATTTGCATTATCGACAATTGTGCTCAGTGCAACGCTAGATGGCTATTCGTTTAATGGTAATTTGTACACTTGGCTACAGTCAGGCAACCTGCAATTTAACGTTGGTTTTCTGATTGATAACTTAACAGCCATGATGATGGTGGTCGTGACTTTTGTCTCGCTCATGGTGCACATTTACACTATTGGTTATATGGCGGATGACCCAGGTTATTCGCGTTTTTTCAGCTATATTTCCTTATTTACGTTTGCCATGCTGATGCTGGTCATGAGCAACAATTTCATGCAATTATTTTTCGGCTGGGAGGCGGTAGGGCTGGTTTCTTATCTACTGATTGGTTTTTGGTACACGCGACCAACG
>JANMYB010000004.1:0-20844 GCA_031381645.1 Methylotenera sp. | reverse complement strand
CATTATTTTCTTTTGGGTGGCGCGTATGGTGATGATGACCACGCACATTACGGGCAAAATTCCGTTTAAGCATGTGTATGTGCACGGCCTGATTCGCGATGCTGAAGGCCAAAAGATGAGTAAATCTAAAGGCAACGTGCTTGACCCGATTGATTTGATTGACGGTATTGGTTTGGATGAGTTGATTAAAAAACGCACCACAGGGCTAATGAACCCAAGAGATGCAGAAAAAATCGAAAAACGTACGCGTAGAGAGTTTCCCGAAGGTATTGCTGCTTATGGCACGGATGCATTGCGCTTTACGTTTGCCGCATTGGCAAGCCCAGGCCGCGATATCAAGTTTGATTTGCAGCGCTGCGATGGTTACCGAAATTTCTGCAATAAGCTGTGGAATGCTACGCGCTTTGTATTAATGAATACAGAAGGCGAAGACAACGGCTTTGATGCAGCCAGTTGTGGTGAAGGCGGTCGAAAATTTAGCCAAGCCGACAGATGGATTGTGAGCATATTGCAACGCACAGAAGCTGATGTAGAACGCGCATTTACAGACTATAGATTTGATTTAGCCGCCAAAGCCATTTACGAATTTGTGTGGGATGAATACTGCGACTGGTATTTAGAGCTTGCGAAAGTACAAATCCAAATTGGCAGTGACGCTGAAAAGCGCGCTACGCGCCGTACTTTGTTGCGTGTATTAGAAACTATTTTGCGTTTAGCGCACCCGATAATGCCGTTTATTACCGAAGAAATTTGGCAGATTGTGGCGCCAATGACGGAGAAGCATGGTGCTAGTATTATGCTGGAAGCTTACCCAAGCGCACAGCCAGATAAATTAGATGAAGCATCTGAAGCTTGGGTTGCGCAGTTAAAACAAATGGTCGAAGCCACGCGTAGTTTACGTGGTGAGATGGGAATTTCGCCTGCATCGCGCGTGCCGTTGATTGCGTCTGGTGATGCGGAAAAACTAGCATTGTATGCGCCGTATTTAAAGGCTTTAGCCAAATTGGAAGATGTTTCGATTGTGGCGGAATTACCAGAGGCGGATGCGCCAGTAATGTTGGTGGATGATTTTAAATTGATGCTGAAAATCGAGATTGATGTCGCTGCAGAAAAAGAGCGTTTAGGCAAAGAAATTGCGCGCTTGCAAGGTGAAATTGCCAAAGCTAACGGCAAATTGAATAACGAAAGTTTTGTCGCACGTGCGCCTGCAGAAGTGGTTGCGCAAGAAAAGGCGCGGGTGGTGGAGTTTGGTGCGAACTTAGAGAAATTGCAATCACAATTAAGCAAGATCAAGCAATAGTTCATTGCTCTGCGAGTCAATATTCATGAGGCTTCCAGAGCATCTTTTTACATTTTTATTTAATTCACTAAATAAATAAATTCACATCCGATTCGCCTGCAAATTCAAAAAACGTCGCAGCGCCACCAAATTCAATGTCTGTAATAAAGTCAGATTTTTTGAAATCGAATAAATCCACCGTCATTTGGCAGGCAATTAGCTTTACACCCGCTTCAATACACGCGCTACGCAACTCTTCAATGCTGGCAATGCCTTTGCTGGCAATTTTCTGTTTCATCATCATGGTCGCCATACTTTCCATACCAGGTAACATTTGCACGAAATTTGGCATGGGAACAGGCATTGGGATGGCAGGGTTGCCAAGCGGCGAGACTTTTAAATCGCCTAAGTCTTTTTTAAGTAGCGTTAAACCGTAAAAAGTGAAGAAAATCTGCACTTCGTAATCCAACGCAGCAGCGGTGGAGGCCAAAATAAACGGCGGGTAAGCCCAATCTAGGCTGCCTTTAGAGGCAATAAGCGCAAGCTTTTTGGTCATTAGGCATCCGCGCGTTTTTTGATGTAAAAAGTGTACACGCCATCGTCTTCATCTCGACGCGCCATTACATGCCCCGTTTGTTTGCAAAAAGCTTCAAAATCTTTGACAGAACCAGGATCCGTTGCCATGATTTTTAGGGTTTGGTGTGCGTTAATTTCGCTTAAACCTTTTTTGCAACGCAAAATAGGTAAAGGACAATTCAGATTTTTTGCATCTATTTCTTTATCGAATTCCATAAGCTCCCAATCTAAAAAATTCTTAATTGTTTATTTTTTCTTACTTAATAGGTAGCCCGCTTTGCCCCAAGCGATGACGCCGCCTATTAGGTTAAATACATCTTTTACACCTTTATTTACAGCAAAATCGGCCGCATGTGCCGAGCGCACTCCGCTGTGGCAATAAAATACTACGGTATTTGCATTCATTAATTTTTCGTACTGCAATGGCAGCATGGAGAGCTGAATATGTATTGCACCCGGAATGATGCCCCGCGCGACTTCGTCATCATTACGCACGTCCACCAAAAGCACTTTTGGCTTGGTGATAAGTTCGAATAAATCGCTTGCTTCAATTTCAGAATAACTTTTCATGTTAAGCCTTAATAAGTATGCTTATTGTACACATGAAATATCAGATGTGAATGCTTTAGGGGATTGATTGGAATAGGAATTTTGAATAATTACAAATTTGGTGGCTGGGGACAGAATCGAACTGTCGATACGCGGAGTCTTAACTATAAAAATCATCTTTATATAGTGTTTTAGGCTCACCCTCACCCTCACTCGCCAAGACTCACTAGAGTGTGACAAAATTGTCAAGTTTTGAATAGACAGCAACTTATTTAAAAGTCAGGCACCTTAATATTATCTTTCCCATTTTTTCTAAAGATATTTAAATACATCTAATTGGTGAACTAATACGAAATTTGTCCGGAAAGATACCATGCAGTTTGGTTGTCTTTATTTGCTATGTTTCCTAGATCAATATAAGCACTGGTTATTGAGAAATTTCTTGATGGAAACCATGTTAAAAATAAGTCGTTTGCATCGTCCTCTTCAAATATTTTAATGTTGTCAGGTTTTGTTCGGTACTCCGCACCTATCAGTAGGTTATCGTTTAGCATTAGAGCTGCTGAAAATGCAGGGTTGATGCTGTAGGAGTCATGCCTATCCCCACCAAAGCCCAGCAGTCCAAATTGATTGGCTTTGGTTGCTTGTAAATTGGCGTTTAAAAGAAGATTTCGTCCATAGACTGCACCGAGGTAGAGTTTAGTTGCAGAGACGTAAAAATCCACTCCAGAGCTGTGTTGACCACCTATAAGTTTGGGTACAAGATTGAAGTCTTCATTTTTTTTATACTGAACGCCTATTGCTATTTGCGGACTCCAATTGTCTTGGTCATATATAGCATCGCCTAGCACTCTGAGCTTTAAGCCAACGGTATCCATTTTGATAGATTCATTAGGTACTGTGTTACTAAGACCAAATTTTGTTTGATTAAACGAAAGCTCAAAACGGTTATAAAACCCAATACCAAATCCTCCAGAATCTATCTCATACCCACCGTTTGTTCTGGCTTTTGTAAAGTTAGCGGATGCCCCAATCTGTTCATTTGTGCCATAACCTGTGATAAGCGCCCAAGGATTTAGGCCTCCTCCAGCAGCGCCCCCAATTTCGACAACACCACCAGTAGCTAACAGACGATCCCCAGCACTGGACTGCACTGAAGCAAAGAATAGGCTGGTCAGTACAGCCAGCCTTATGGGGGATATGAGAATTGAAAATACTTTCATAGTACTTGAACCTTAAAAGGATTTATTTAGTCGAGATATTATCTGAAAGTAGTAAAAATTAAATTCAGAAAATAGCGTGTAAAAATATATTATATTGGCACTTAAAAATCTGCAGTTCTTTTATATGATGACTGATATATCCTACATGCGAATTGTGGCAATAATTCAAGGGGCTAAATAGTGAAGTTTAATAAAACGGTTTTAACACTCTGCATTTTAAGTTTATATTTTTTTTCTGGATGCTCAACTATTTCAAATAGGGATCAGACGCTATTTACAAGAATTGGTGGAAAAGAAAAGCTTGCAACTATTACCTCTGAAACTTTAGATAAGATGGTTGCAGATCCAAGAACTAAACGCTCTTTCGATGGAGTGAAAATGAAACCACTCAAAGAAAGCTTCACCAATTTTCTATGTTTAAAAACAGGAGGCGATTGTGTGTATGAGGGAGAAACGATGAAAAATTCTCATGCGGATGCAAAAATTACCACTGCGGAGTTTGAGTTAATGGTTCAGGCATTGCGTGAGACTTTGGACAAAAATGGAATAGCCAATAGAGAGAAAAATGAGTTGCTGAAAATTTTGGCACCAATGAAACATGATGTGGTTTATAGCGGAGAGTAAGTAATGGGTAATTATTTCAATTTGTATTCGAAGATAATTTTTGTATTTTCACTGTCTGGCAATGTGTTAGCTTCAGAAGTTACCACTATAGTTACAGATGTTAATGGAAAAGCCTTAAGTGAAGCAGTCGTTTATTTGGAGAGTAGCAAGCCCAACATCATAGGTTCTGGTTCTGTCAAAGCAGATATAGAGCAAAAATCCAAGCAATTTAACCCGCTGGTGACAGTTGTTCAGACAGGTTCAAGTGTTAATTTTCCCAATAAAGATAGCGTGCGACATCATGTATATTCATTCTCACCGGCAAAAAAGTTTGAATTAAAACTTTATTCGGGTGTGCCTGCCAGTCCAGTAGTTTTTGATAAAGCTGGAACAGTAGTGCTTGGCTGTAATATTCATGATGCGATGCTTGCATTCGTTTACGTAGTTGATACTCCCTACTTTGGGAAAACTGATAAATCTGGGGTAATAAAAATTTCGAATATCCCAGAGGGAAACTATGTGCTAAAAGTTTGGCATTATGCTTTGGTAAAGGAGAACACGCCTGTTGAGAAAAGTATAGATTTAAAAAGTGATCAAAAACTCAATGTGAAGCTAGAGATTAATGAAGCGTCTTTAATTTCGGGCAGATGAATTCAATGAAATTTAAAAGCATAAAGAGTCAAATAATATTTGTCTTTTTGACATTAATTATTCTCATTCAGCTTGCTGGCCTTATTCCCTTAGGGATAAGTATCAATAAAAATGCCCACGCATCAGTTCAAAGAGATTTGCAAGTGGGTGAAAAGGTATTTTTAAATATATTAGATAACAATACAGCAAGCTTGCAACAAGGTGCCAAAATACTAGCTGCTGACTATGGATTTCGAGATTCAATTTCAACAAATGACGATGAAACTATTATCTCTGCACTGAACAATCATCAATCGAGAATCAATGCAGACATCGCTATTTTTTACTCAACTCAAGGTGAAAAAACAATTATTTCAGGAAATGTCAGTGTTGTAGATGCGAATACTGCAGTTAAAAAAATTATTAATAATTACAATTCTAATAATAAAGCTTTAGATCTGGAGATATTTAATGGTTATCCCTATCAAGTTGTTCTAGTCCCTATTAAAGCACCTTTAACAATTGGCTGGGTATTAATGGGCTTTAAGATTGATAATTCTCTGGCGATTAAATTAAACAAATTAAGTAACTTAGATGTTACTTTTATTCAAAAAAACTCTGCTGGCGGCTGGTCGGCAATTGCATCTACGTTTAGCGGATCAAGATTGATTGGGTTAGAGAGTTCGTTCCGTAAAATTTACGTACCATCTATCCAAAATTCAGATATGCAGGTGGGCGATAAAACATATGGTTCAAGAATAATAAGTCTGAGTAGTGGTAATTCTTTGGTTGTTGTTCTCCAACGATCTATTTCTGAAGCAACTGCCCAATTTGAAACGCTAAGAATTTCACTTTTTTTATTAACTATTTTTGGCCTGTTTATATTTACTTTGGTAACGGTTTATTTTTCTAAAGTTATCAGCTTACCTATCTCGAAGCTTTCTGAAATTGCTAAAGAGTTTGAGCAAGGTAATTATGAATTAGTTGTTAAAACGGATAGGGAAGACGAAATAGGTAAATTAAGTAATGCATTTAACTCGATGAGAGAAGCAATTGCAATCAGAGAGCAAAAAGTTACGAGGTTAGCTTACTGGGATGAGATTGCTGACCTACCAAATAGATACGCTTTTATGATTAAACTCTCTAAGCTTATCGAGATAAGTGAAGAAAAAAATGAAAAATTTACTATCTTTGTGTTTAATTTGGATCGATTTAAACAGATCAACAATATTATGGGGCGTGAATTTGGAGACGCATTGCTAAAAAATATTGGTGAGCTTATTAATGGATCAATTAGAAAATCTAGCGATTTTTCTGCGAGAGTTGGGGCAGATGAGTTTGCTGTATTGTTGAAAGGTCATGGCCAAAAAGAAGGCTTGGCGATAGTGGAAGGTATTTTAAAACTTTTTGAGAAGCCTATTCTGATTGGTGAGCAGCGCATAGATATTTCGGCTGGGGTTGGTGTCGCCTCCTACCCCGAACATGGAAAAACCGATGAACAGTTGCTTCAAAACGCAGAAACGGCTCTGGCTAGTTCGAAAAAAAGAAAAATTAGCATAGTAGAGTACAATCCAAGTCTTGATGCTAACCAGCAAGAGAATTTGATGTTAGCTTCAGAGCTAAAATTTGCTATTGAAAACAGTCAATTATCATTATTTTTGCAACCCAAAATAAATATCAGTACAAAGCAAGCTTACTCAACCGAAGCGTTAGTAAGATGGACTCATCCCGAAAAGGGACTTATATTTCCTGATCAATTTATACCGTTTGCTGAACAATCGGGACTTATTCAAAAAATTAGTCTTTGGATGATAGAAGAGGCTTGTAAAGTGATTAGTGTGTTTAAAGAGCAGGGATTAAACCTATCGATTGCTGTAAATATTTCGGCTAAAGATTTAATTGATCATGACTTGCCAAAAAAGATTTTTGAATTGCTAAATGAGTACCAACTGTCAAGTGAATCTATATCATTGGAAATTACAGAGAGCAGCATTATGGATGATCCATCTAGAGCTGAGGCCACACTAAATAGTCTTGCTGAAATGGGTATAAAAATTGCCATTGATGATTTTGGAACAGGTTACTCATCTCTAGCATATTTGAAGCGTTTACCTGTCCATAAATTAAAAATAGATAAATCTTTTGTAATGAATATGGAAAATGATGAAAGTGATAGAAAGATAGTAAAGTCAACTATTGATCTTGGTCATAACCTAAATTTAGAAGTAGTTGCAGAAGGTATCGAAAATATAGGCTCATGGCTATTGTTAGAAAGTATGGGGTGCGATTATGGGCAAGGATATTTCATGGGGAAACCAATGCCCGTAAAAGACTTTTCGCCTTGGTTAAAAAGCTGGAATGATAGGGTCGACTCTTGGGATGACATTGCAGCTTAGTTGCAAATAGTATTAATTAATATCAGTATTGAATACTGGTGGCCGGGGGCAGAATCGAACTGCCGACACGCGGATTTTCAATCCGCTGCTCTACCGACTGAGCTACCCGGCCAGTGTGAAATAGTACATCACTAAACTACAAGACTAATTCTAAGTCGCGCATTATAGCAAACTTAACCAATATTGGCACAAAGCCAAGCAATTAAATTAAAAACTAAGGTGGTCAAATTAAAATAATTACACTATGATGCTATCAATGGGCTCGAGTTTATCGCTAGCCTTTTGTTCAAAAAGAACCTAGTTGCATCAATCAAACAAAATTAACAAGGAGAGCGTTATGGGCATGTTTTCATTTATTAAAGAGGCTGGAGAAAAATTATTTGGAATAGGCGATGCAAAGGCGACCGAAGTGCTCGCAAAAGCCAACCCAACACCTGTAAATGTGGAAGCGGCCAATAAAGCGGCTGCAAATGCAATTGCAAACTATGTAGCAAAAATGAATTTAACCGCAGATGGCTTGGCGATTGGCTTTGATGGTGCTTCTGGCACGGTGATTGTGCAAGGCATGGCGGCAGATCAAGCCACTAAAGAGAAAATTTTGCTATGTTGCGGCAATGTGGCGGGTGTTGAGCATGTGCAAGACCAATTGGGCGTGATTGAAGCTGAGGCAGAGCCTCAATTTTATACCGTGGTGCGCGGCGATACGCTTTCAAAAGTGGCCAAAGAATATTATGGCAACGCTAATGCGTATATGAAAATTTTTGAAGCGAACAAACCAATGTTGAGCCATCCAGATAAAATTTATCCAGGCCAAATGCTGCGCATTCCACCGCAATAACTATATAAGGAGTTTGAGATGAAACCATTTTTACGTGCGTTATTAGTAGGTTTAGTTGCGACCACATTGACTGTTGCCTGTAGCAAAAAAACCGAAGAAGCGGCCGATGCCGCAAAAGCTGAAATGGGCGAGGCTGTTGAGGCGACTAAAGATGCGGCTGCTGCAACATCCGCAGCAGCAGCGGAAGCCAAAGAAGAAGCAGTTGATGCAATACAAGCAGCTAAAGATGCTGCGGCAGCCGAAGCAGCAAAATAATCAATTTTAAGTGTTAATTAAATCCGCAAAGCTTAACGGTTTTGCGGATTTTTCATTTAAACTTCTGACATGACAACATTTCAAATTTCATCGCTCGGCGGTACTTTAAAGTCTGCGCTACAACAAAAAATTGACCAAAAAAGCAAGCCGCTCGGCTCGCTGGGTCGCTTGGAAGAAATCGCGCTACAAATTGGATTAATTCAAAATACTTTATCGCCAAAATTAAATAAACCAACCATGCTTATATTTGCAGGCGATCATGGTATCGCTGCAAGCGGCGTCAGTTCTTATCCGCAGGCAGTTACTGCGCAAATGGTATTGAACTTTTTGAGTGGCGGTGCAGGCATTAATGTTTTGGCCAAGCAGAATGGGTTTATGTTGCGTGTGATTGATGCAGGGGTAAATCATCAGTTTGAAGCACGTGCAGGTTTAATTCATGCCAAAATCGGTATGGGCACAGCTAGTTTTTTGCATGAGGTGGCGATGACGCAAAACCAATGTGAGGAAGCGCTTGCTCGAGGTGTAGTGCTTGCCCAAAAAGAAGTTGAAGCAGGTTGTAATGTAATGGGATTTGGAGAAATGGGCATTGCCAATACCTCATCTGCCACTTGTTTAATGAGTGTTTTGTGTGAGCTACCAATAAGTGATTGTGTGGGACGCGGCACAGGTTTAGACGACACAGGCTTGATGAAAAAAACGGAAATTCTTGAAAAAGCCATTCAACAGCATGCGCTACAAGCACTTGAAAGTATGAGGGTGTTAGCCACATTTGGTGGCTTTGAAATTGCCATGATGGTGGGAGCAATGTTGGCTGCGGCTGAGCAAAAAACCGTGTGGTTGATTGATGGATTTATCGCAACATCGGCATTACTTGTCGCAAGTAAATTACAGCCAAATATTTTGCAATATTGCCTGTTTGCGCATTGCTCTAGCGAAACGCCGCATCGCAAACTATTAGAGTACTTAGGCGCAAAACCCTTGCTGGATCTAGGCATGCGGTTGGGCGAAGGCACTGGTGCGGCTTTGGCTTACCCGCTAGTGCAAGCCGCAGTTAACTTTTTAAATGACATGGCAAGTTTCGAAAGCGCTGGCATTTCGGAAAAAAGCTAAATATGCGAAAACAATGGCGATACTTTCTGCTGGCTTTAGGTTTTTTCACACGAATCCCCGTACCCAATTTTGCTGATTTCCAAGAAAGCGAACTTAATCATTCTGCTAAATACTTTCCGCTCATCGGCATTATTGTCGGCTTGGTTGGTGCGGGTATTTATGCATTCAGCGTGCAATTTTTACCGCAAACCATTGCTGTGTTAATTAGTATGGCAGCTACTATTTACCTCACGGGGGCGTTTCACGAGGATGGCCTAGCAGACAGCGCAGATGGCCTGGGTGGCGGCTGGCAGCGTGAGCAAATACTCACTATCATGCAAGATTCTCGATTAGGAACATATGGTGCGACGGCTTTATTTTTAGCATTATTTGTTAAATTCCAATTGTTAAACTCGCTCAATAGTTACTTTGTGCCGTTTGCCTTAGTTGCGGGTCATGCGCTCAGTCGTTTAGCCGCGGTTTATATCATGGCAAACTTAAATTACACCAAAGCAGAGGGAAAAGCCAAGCCATTGGCTACGCAAATTAGCGTGGTTGATTTAGTGCTGGCGAATGTGTTTGGCTTAGTGCCATTTTTGTTTATTCTTGGTTTGTTGGTTGTGAACAATCACGCACTTGATATTAGCGTTAAATTTGTATTAATGGTTTTGATCCCAGTATTTTTAAGCTGGTTTTGGTGGCGGCATAAAATCCACAAATGGTTGGGCGGCTATACGGGCGACACGCTAGGTGCCATGCAACAAATCACTGAGCTGGCGTTTTATTTGGGCGTGGTTATTTGGAGTTACAACGTTTGAAACTCACCTTAATTCGCCATACTTCGCTGCAAATTGGGCCTGGAATTTGCTATGGCCAAAGTGATATTGACGTGGCGGCCAGTTTTGCGAGCGAGGTTGCTAGCACGCAAACTAAGCTTGCTAAAATGGCTTTTGACACTATCTATACTAGCCCGTTACAACGTTGTGTAAAGCTTGCAGAAGCGCTTAATTTGGGGGAGCCTATTTTGGACAATCGCTTGCTTGAACTTAACTTTGGCGATTGGGAAATGAATGCTTGGGACGATATTCCGCGCGATATATTTGATGGCTGGGCGCACGATTATGCCAACCAAGCACCCCCAAATGGCGAAACGTTTAGCCAATTGCAACAACGCGGGCTTAACTTTTTAGATGAAATGAAGGCTAAGCATTTAGGTGAAAATATTTTGGTGGTAACGCACGGGGGCATGATACGCGCGCTATTGGCGCATGTGCTGAATATGGAATTGAAAGGCTTGTTTCGCTTTAATATCGATCACGCCAGCGTGACGCAACTGGATTTTAGCGACAAAATACCAAAGGTAACGTTTGTGAATTTGTAATTAATGGCTCTGCAACCGCAAGGGTTGTCCCCGCAGAATATACCAGCTAAAGCTGGTTATTCGTGCGTGAAACCCTCATGGATATTGCCTCGCAGGCTTGCACTGGAATGATTTAATCCAGTGGGATTTATTTAAATAAAAATTAACTTACTTTAATTGTTTTGCCTAAGCATTCTACAGCTTGCCCAGCGCGTATTTTCGCAGTTTTACGCAACTCAATTTTGCCATCTACTTTTACAATGCCGTCAGCCGCCATCATTTTTCCTTGGCCGCCGCTATTGGCGATGCCTGTGGTTTTTAGCAAATCGCACAGCGCGATAAATTCACCTTTTAATGTAAACTCCATCTTAACCTTTCAGTTTTAGTGGTAAACCAGCAGCAACAAATACCACCTCATCTGCTAAGGCTGCTACAGCTTGGTTTAAGCGACCTTGTTCATCTTGAAATTGGCGATTAATTTCACCCAGCGGCACAATGCCCATGCCGACCTCGTTGCTGACTAAAATAATTTCGCCTTGCAATGTTGGTAAGGTGTTTAAAAAAATCTCGCGCTCCAGCACCCAATCCACGCCTTCGGGTGGCGCGCACTCTGGGCAAATACATTGTGCTAGCCATAATGTAAGGCAATCTACAATAAGGCTGTGACCCTCATGGTTATTAGCCTGCATGGCATGTGCTAAATAATGTGGCGCTTCGACTAATTGCCAATTTTTTGGGCGTCTATCTTTGTGGTGCTGCACGCGCTGCTTAAATTCATCATCATAAACTTGCGCGGTAGCAATGTAGGTGACAGGCAAGCCGCTATTTGCAGCTAATTTTTCCGCATAAGTGCTTTTGCCGCTGCGCGCACCGCCTAAAATTAAATGGATGCTCATATTATTAACTATTTTCCCAGCCGTTTTCCATTAACATTTCACTCATTGGTTTAGCTTCTCGCCAACCCGTTTCAACTAACATAGGTTCTTTGTAGAATGAATTCACATGCCCCAAACATAGCACCGCTATTGGCTTTGCGTCCTCAGGGATATTAAGTAAAGCGCCTAGTTTTTCAGGGTCGAAAATAGAAACCCAGCCCATACCTAGACCTTCCGCCCGCGCGGCCAGCCACATATTTTGAATTGCACAACTGACAGAAGCGACGTCCATTTCGGGCAAGGTACGCCGCCCAAAAATGTGTTTCTCGCGCTTATTACAAAGCGTGGCAACTAACAGTTCTCCACACTCTAAAATGCCTTCTACTTTTAGCCGCAAAAATTCTGCCATGCGTGCCGTGTTTTCAAATTCGCCAATCGCTTGCGCAGTTTTGATGCGTTCTTCATCCACCAATTTGTAAATGGCTTTGCGGGTGGTTTTATCGGTAATACGAATAAATCGCCATGGTTGCATTAAACCTACGCTAGGCGCGTGGTGTGCGGCTTGTAGTATTTTCTGCAAAACTTCTGTTTCTATTGGAGTAGGCAAAAAATGCCGCATATCGCGACGCTCGGCAATTACCTTATAGATGGCGGTTTGTTCTTGCTCAGAGTAAGCGTGCGTATTTTGATTAGTTTTTGACATGAAAAAAGCCGCTTAAATTTCAAGCGGCTTATATCCTCATTCTCACATTAGATTTTTGATGTTTGTATTGGTTTAACGCTGCGCCATAACGCAACCAATAGCCAAACAATCGCGAAGTACATCGCTGAAAAGCTCATCCAGCTTGGTAAATACTCCCAACCGTGCTTTATCGATTCAACAACGCCATCGGCTGGAAAACGACCAGAGAATAAATAATATGTTTGTGTAGAAATCACAAAAGCAATAAATGTCGTAAACATGCTCACCATAGCGTAAGTAGATATATTTTTAGTATTAGTGGAGAAAGTATCTTGCTGCTTACCTAGCCACAAGCCACCTAGCCACATGGCACCATAGCTTGGAATCAAGCCCCAATAACCATTAGTCAAGCAAAAGCCTTGTGCAGGGTCTAATGCTGCAGCACCAAAATCGATGCAAGTTGCTAATACAAAAAACGCCACAAACCAACCAGCACGTTTTAACAATAGGCCGCCAAGAAGAAACAATACTAAGCTCGCATCTGGCAGCGAAACGTGCGTGAGTACGTGGCTACCGCGCGTGAGCAGCATAAAAAATGCAATTGTTGCGGCGATACAAAGCTGCTTAATTAAAGGCTGATTAAGTACAGTATTCATTTTGTTTCCCATAATTGCAAAATCATAACATTTTTAGCGTCGCTTCAACAGCTAGCATTAAAAATCAGCTTTTACGCCAACACGCCAAGTACGCACAAAATCGACAGGATAAATTGCGTCGTTAGCAATTTGAATTGAGTTTTCATGTTCAAAAATATTATTGAGTGAAGTAAAGACATTAATATTTTTGTGCTGATAACTTAAGGCAATATTGGTTGATTCGTAATTATCTTGTTTTTGTGACGCGTTGTTTTGGAAATCGTTATACACGTATGCTTTAAAGCGCCACGTATGATTCAAATTCAACATGGCATTTTCATAAAATTTCCAATTTAAGTTGGCAACTACTGTATGTTTTGGTGCGCCTGGTAAATCTTTATTTTTAATTGTGCCTACAATCGCATCAGTTTCTTTATCAATAATTGCACGAGTGTAGTTATAAATAACACCTGCACTTAATTGACTATTGATAGTTAAATAGTCTTGAATTTCTAAGCCGTATTTATGTGATTTATCAATATTGGTATTTTTGAAAATGACTGGTACTAAATAAATTTCATCGTCTAGCTTGGCTTGAAATGCTGTTACTTTCAAACGGTTATTCGCTACAACATGATTTAAACCGATATTGAACGTTTTAACTTTAGCTGTCTCAATAAAGCCATTGAAGGTGCCTGCAAAGGTAAAGAATCTATCAACATCAGGAGCTTGGAATGATTTGTTGTAATTAGCGAACATACTCAACTCAGGCGTGAATTGATAGTTGGCGCCAATATCCCAGGCACTTAAATTTTCAGAATCTTTGAGCTTGCTACCGAAGCTAGGATTGTAGCGATAAGTGACTTTTTCACTTCGCCCGCCTGCAGACAGCGTTAATGATTCTGAAATCCAATCTGGATGATATTCAAATTGTGCAAATGTAGCTTTATTGTCTTTAGTAGTGACATTAAAGGTATTGTCTCGATCACCATCAAAATCTTGGTAACCAATGATGGCTGATAAGATTATATTTTGATAGCTTAAACTTACATCATTCGATCGATAGTCATAGTCTGTAGCAGTACCACCAGCGAAAATAGATTTTTTATCTTCTTGAAAATGTGTCGCCGACAATTTTAATTCTTTAGTGATGTCATACTCTGCGCCCACTTTCCATTGATCTGTATCAAAGTCTTGGGTGAGATAAGCGCCGCCAGCTTGACGAGGGTCATCCTTGAACTGTGCTTTACTCAGTGCATTCTGGAAAGCAAAGTTATTTCTTGAGCTTGTACCTTCTGCAATAAAGCGTATGTAATCAGTGGGTTTGATTTTTAGTTTGACATTTTGAGTGTCGCTATCTGACTTATCTTTGTGGCCAGTGTTATCTGTTTTGCCAAAACCATCGTGGCTGTCATGTGCTAAAGTAGCCGATAAATCAATATGTTGTTCTGAAATGCCAGCGTTTACATAATGATTTTTTTGCCCATAATTACCCCATGAGGTGCTTACTGTTACACCCGTTTTATTTTTTGTATAAATTTGTACTGTACCTGCTGTAGCGCCGTCGCCATAGATGACGGAGCCACTCCCTTTACTGATTTCGATGCGCTCAATGTTGGCAAGTGGAATAGCACCAATCAATTGAGGAATGGTATCGATGTTGTTTAAACGTTGGCCATCTACTGTAATAACTACATTTTGATGACCGTTTTCACCGCCATAACCGCGTAAGTTGAGGGAGGGAGTAGCGCGACTACCAAAATTAGAAACAATATTTAACGATGTTTGTTGTGCTAAAAAATCATAAAGTGTTGCAACACCAGAAGCTTCAATTTGTTTAGCGGTGTGAATTTCTGAAGCGTAAGTGGTTTCAGTATCTTTACGTTCAAAGCGATTCGCTTTGACAGTCAATTCATCTAAATCAATTTGTTCGACGGCAAAAACTGGCGAGGTAAATGCCAAGCCGATAAGGCTGGCAATGGTAGATTTTTTCATTATATTTTCCCTAAATTACACGCGTCCCCGCATGTATATCTGTAAAAACTAGGGAATTAAAGAAGGGAAAAACAGACAAAAATTGCGTTCTTAAGATAGATAAACCGCAGCTTCTGAGACCGTCACCCCGCGGTATTTCCTAGCGTGCCTCAAAATTAAGGCTTAAGTTGCGAGGCCGGTCTCCGGGCTTGTGTGTATGGCTAAAAGCCAATATATATGCGCCTTCCCAAGCATGTTTAGACGAATAAACTACGCTCAGTGGCTAATTGCATATCGTTTCACACTTACCGTTGCGGGGGCAGCATAGGCATTATTAACAAAAGTTAATGCACCTAATTCCCAGTTTCACCTTTGTTTAAAGAAAATAAACATAGGCACCTAACAACTAATGAGGATTATAACGATTTATATCGTATTCACAATTGAATTTTTATACAACAAGCATGCAAAACGTGTTAAATTACTTTGAATAGCCCACGTTAGCTATTGACTTTAATAGATTTTTTCACTTATAGTGGGATTATGGAACTAGATTTAAAAAGTTTAGAAGAGAAAATTACCAAGCTTATTTCTTTGTGCACAAACTTGCGCGAGGAAAATGTTCGTTTGCGTAGCGATTTAACGCAGAAAAAAGATAATATGTTGCAAGCCAGTAATAAGCTAGAAGGTCTGCTCGAGTCACTCCCAGAAGGCGCTGAATCTGTGGGGTTGGAATCTTAATGAGCGCGGCTAAGTTTGTTGATGTTACCATTTTGGGTCGCGAGTTCACGGTTTCATGCACCGATGAAGAGCGTCAAGGCCTCATGGATGCAGTAAGTTACCTTGATTCCAAAATGCACGAGATACGCGATTCTGGCAAAGTGGTTGGCATAGAGCGTATCGCCATTATGACGGCACTCAATTTATCTCACGAATTACTCAATACCAAAACTGGTGATGTTGACATTGGTGATTATAAGCGTAGGATTAACGCCATGCAGAATCAAATTGATGAAGCAATTGCCGCACAAAAGTAAGTAGTTGTAACTAGTATTCTTCATCAGTTCGTCACAAGTCAGCGTTAATATTCAGCTTGTTTTCTGTGGTGTTGCTTGAGTCTAAATTCCTTGAACTAGTCTTTGTTATAGGTTTCAGCCACTCGAGTTGCGGTGTGAGCGCTCTAAATTGGGTTATCTTTTAAGATGCTCTTGGCGAGTGTACCTAATGCGCTTTAGGTTGTTACCACCTGAACTTTTTTGGTTCAGGATTAACGACTCAGGCAACACCACAGCAAATAGGTTTTGTTTTTAATGCGAAATTTCTGCGTTGTTTTTCGCTTGTCGTACTCAAATGTACTGTCTGCGGTCAAACGCCTTGAACTTTCGCATTAAAATTCAAAACCGTTTTATCCTACATCTACCGCAATTCGTCATTACCTTAGCTCGTGATACTTTAAATCCGCCAAACTCACAATTTCTAAACATCTTTCGTGGCAAGCTTCTAAAATCACAGGCGGCGCAAAGCCTGCTTCACTTGCTTCTAGCCAACGCGCCGCACACAAGCACCAGCGGTCACCCGCGTTTAATCCGCCAAAGTCATATTCTGGGCGCGGCGTGCTTAAATCGTTACCGCGATTCACCGAAAATGCTAAAAACTCGTCTGTCACTTGCACGCAAACCGTATGGCTGCCTACGTCTTCTGCGCCCGTTTCGCAGCAGCCAGTGCGGGTAAACCCAGTCAGCGGCTCCAAGCTACAAGTTTGTAGGGCAGTACCTAATACATTGCGTGCCATGTCAACTTAACCTCAAATTATTCATTCACGTTATCATACGAGAATCTTAAGTTTTTGAAAGACAAAAATGCGTTACTGGTTAATGAAATCTGAGCCTGGCGATGTGTCGATAGACGATTTGGCTACCATGCCCAACCAAACGGTGGATTGGTACGGCGTGCGTAATTATTTGGCGCGTAACTTTATGCGCGATCAAATGAGCGTGGGCGATGGCGTATTTTTTTATCACTCTAACTGCGAAACACCAGGCATTGCGGGCATTGCAGAGGTAAGCTCACGCGCGTATCCTGATCGTTTTCAGTTTGTAAAAGGCCATAAATATTACGATGAAAAAGCTACGCCAGAGACGCCTCGTTGGATGAATGTGGATGTGAAATTAGTGCGCAAAACACGTTTACTCAGCTTAAAAGAAATGCGCGAAACGCCGGAATTAGAAAACTTGAGAATTTTGCAGCGCGGAAATAGGCTATCAATCACGCCAGTCGATCCGAGGGATTGGGACTTTATTTTGAGCTTACTCGAGAAATAAACCATGTTGAATTTCACAAGTATCGATGAATATATCGCAGCGTCAGCAATAGAGGTAAGGGAAATTCTCAGCAAAATTCGCGAAGATGCCAAGCATGCCGTGCCTGCCGCACAGGAATGTATTAGCTACAATATACTTGCACTAAAACAAAAACGTGTTTTTTTTATTTTGCTGCTTTTAAAAAACACGTTGGCGTTTACCCGCCGCTGAAATTAGATCTCGCGCTTATCAAAGATCTACAGCCGTATCGTAACGAAAAAGGCAATTTAAACTTCTCGTTGAGCCAGCCCATTCCTTACAGACTTATTGAAAAAGTAGCGCTAGCACTTTTTAAAGAATACAACGAGTGATTTTACATGCCCTGCAGGCCGCATGGATATTGGTCTGCAGGGCATGTGTTTTAAAATGGCTTTAGCTAAAAATTATTTCAATTTAGTATCTAAACTGCCCATGGCTTTTGGGTAAGTCACAATTCCCCAAGGTAGTTTTTTGTCTTCAATTCGTTTTGTGACTTCTAATTTTTCAACATCAATCACTAATACTGCGTCCGATTTACCGCAGGCCAATAAAATCTGTTTGTCATCTGGCGTAAATGTAAAGTGCCAGCAGCGGTTGCCTGTGGCCACTTCTTTTATTTTTACATAAGTTTTTGCATCATATACTTCTAATGTTTTTGATTTATTTGACGCTACATAAATTCGCTCACCCGCGCTGTCAAATGTTATACCATAAGGCGTTTCGCCAGTATCCACAGTACGTACAAAATTAAAATCTTTATCTAGCACCATAAATTTATTACCATACTCCAAAGTGGCAAGGTAGGTATTCCCATCGGGTGATGCTTTAATGCCACGAGGTCTGTCGCCGTGCTCATGCGTTTGAATCGTTTTTAGCAATTCACCAGTCGCAATATCGTGAACAGTCACCGTATTATCGGCTTCGTTTGTAATCACCAATTTGCTACCATCTTTTGAAAATTCAATACCTTCGGTTTCTGGGCCGCCAGTAATGTCGCGCACTTTTTTGCCTAGTGTTAAATCGACTATTGCAATTTTGGCGGGGATTTTTTCTTCATTGTCATCTTCCTCAGCTTCTGTCGAGCCAGGTTTTGGTGGTGGACCACCTTTTGCACTGGGTTCAGAAGAAATATAGGCAAAATTGCCGCTAATACGAACAAACTCAGGGTTTTTTCCTACAGGGATTTGCTGCAAAACTTCGCCAGTTGCAGTGTCGATAACTGAAATGCTTTCGTTTTCACGCGTCGCCACGATGAGTTTTTTGCCGTCATCGGTAATGCCTAAGCCACGCGGGCCAGCGGCCTTTACATCAAAGATTTTGGTCACTTGCATGGTGGCCAAGTCAATCACACTTACGCCACCGTCTTGGTTGGAGACGTAAGCAAAACCTGAGCTAGAAGCAGCATCGCCAGACGCCGCCTCTATATTGGCTTGCGGGGTAGTTTCAGCAGTAGTTTCTACTGATTTTTCTTTAGTACATGCGCTTAAACCTGCAATGAGCGCTAGCGCTAATAAACTGATGCATGTTTGATTAAATGGTCTGTTCAACGTTGCTACAAATTTCATTCAAAATCTCCAAAGTTTTATCTGATTATATTGGTCAGAAGTCATTATATAAAGCAAGAAATATACTAGACAGTATATATTAATTATTTCAATATAAACAATTGGTTATATTAAATTTAATTTCGGTTGCGGTTTAAAGCAACCAAACTTCTGGCTGTATTCAGCCAATTAGCCTAAAAACAGTTTGTAAGCTGGATTTTGTGTTTCTTCCCAATAAGGGTAACCTAAGTCTTTTAAGAACGCTAAAAACTCAGTTTGTTCATTCGGCGGCACTTGTATGCCCACCAGCACGCGGCCGAAATCTGCGCCGTGGTTACGATAATGGAACAAACTAATGTTCCAGTCGTGTCCCATGCTGTCTAAAAATTTCATCAAAGCGCCTGGTTTTTCGGGGAACTCAAATCGATATACTACTTCATGTTCGGCCTGCGGCGCGCGCCCACCTACAAGATGACGCAAGTGTAATTTGGCCATTTCGTTATCAGTTAAATCAATTGCATTTAAACGTTGCGTGGCTAAATCGTATATGAGTTTTCCTGTTTCCATTGAGTTGGAAATCGCCAAACCCACAAAAATATGCGCTTCTTTTGGGTCAGAAAAGCGATAGTTAAACTCGGTAATATTGCGGTCACCCAGCAATTGGCAAAATGCTTTAAACGCACCCGCTTGTTCGGGAATCGTTACTGCCAACACAGCCTCGTGGTGCTCGCCAAGCTCGGCGCGCTCTGCCACAAAGCGCAATCTATCGAAATTCATATTAGCCCCAGAGGCAATGGCCACAAGGGTTTTACCATGCAAGCCTTCACGTTCCACATAAGCTTTTAATCCTGCAACGGATAATGCGCCAGCGGGCTCTAAAATGCTGCGCGTATCTTCAAACACGTCTTTAATGGCGGCGCAAATCGCGTCGTTATCTACTACAATCATTTCATCTACAAACTGTTGAGCAAGTTTAAAGGTATGTTCGCCTACTTGTTTTACGGCTGCACCATCAGCAAAAAGTCCAACTTGCTCGAGTATCACGCGCTTGCCTAGTTTTAGCGATTCAGTCATCGCTTCGGCATCTTTGGCTTCTACGCCAATGATTTTAATTTCAGGCCGCAGTGTTTTTACATAAGCTGCAACGCCTGCCAGTAATCCGCCGCCGCCCACGCAGCAAAAAATCACTTCGATGGGTGAGTTTGATTGCTCCAAAATTTCCATGGCAATCGTGCCTTGGCCAGCAATGATGTCTGGGTCGTCATACGGGTGCACAAAAGTCAGTTGTTCAGATTTCTCCAGTTCCAGCGCTTTCACATAAGCGTCAGAATAGCTATCGCCGAATAAAATCACTTCAGCACCGCGCGCTTTTACTGCGGTTACCTTAATCGCAGGCGTAGTGGTTGGCATCACAATCACCGCGCGACATTTCAGCTTTTGCGCGGCCAGCGCCACACCTTGCGCGTGGTTGCCAGCGCTGGCTGCAATCACGCCGCGCGCCAGCACATCCGCAGGCAAATTAGCCATTTTGTTATACGCACCGCGCAGCTTAAACGAAAACACGGGCTGCATATCCTCGCGCTTAAGCAACACGCGATTATGAATGCGTGCCGATAAAATCGGCTGAAACTCTAGCGGCGTGTTTTTAGCCACGTCGTACACACGCGAGTTTTCTATGTTGTACTTATAGTTTATGGGCATGCGTTATTTTTAAAAAAGCCAATGCAGGTTATTATATTGAATTATCAGCATTATAAAGAATTTAAAAAGGATTAAGCAGAATGGCATTTACCCAAGATGAATTAAAACAACAAGTCGCCGCAGCGGCAGTTCAATATGTAAAAGAAGGTATTATTGGCGTGGGCACAGGCTCTACCGCCAATATGTTTATTGAAGAACTAGCCAAAGTAAAACACAAAATTGAAGGCGCAGTGGCTAGCAGTGAAGCTACAGCCCAACGTTTACGCGGTCATGGCATTCAAGTGTTCGATTTAAAC
>JANMYB010000066.1:0-23458 GCA_031381645.1 Methylotenera sp. | reverse complement strand
GTATTAGTACCAGTAGCGACCACGCAAGACAACGTTTATGAAGGCAATGAAGTCTTTACGGCCACCTTAAGCGCCCCTGTTGGTGCGACCTTAGGCACCGCGGTTGCGACAGGTACGATTGTGGATGACGATAATGTACCGACGATTGCAAGTATTAACAGTCCTTCAATAGTTGAAGGTGGTAATTTAGTATATAGCGTCAATTTAAGTAACCCAAGCAGTACTGCTACCACCTATCCATTTACCTTGGGTGGTGGTACGGCTTCTGTAGGAGACTTTGGTGTGCCAACATTTACCAATGGCGTGACTTTAGCGCTAGGTGTGTTGACCGTGCCTGCTGGCGTGACCAGTTTTACTGTAACGGTACCGACTATTCAAGATATTTTAGCTGAAGGTAATGAGCTTGTGCCGCTGACTATTGGTACAGCTACAGGCACAGGTACAATCATTGATGACGAGCCTACTATCGACCTTGATGGAAATGACTCTTCTGGTGCGACGGGTTCTAATTACACAACAACTTTTACTGAAAATGGTGCTGCGGTTAGCATCGCTGATACAGACATCTCTATTGTTGACCCAGTCTCTACAACAATGGTAAGCGCAACCATTACACTCACTAACGCGCAAGCTGGTGATGTGTTAGCTGCCATAAGTAGTGGTGGTATTACTGCAACTGTTGCAGGAAATGTGGTGACTTTAACTGGCACAGCTACATTAGCGCAATACCAAACGGCTATTCGAGCAATTACTTTTGCTAATACCACTGACACACCCAGCACCACACCACGTAATATTACTGTTGTATTGAATGATGGTACAAATAATACAAATACGGCAGTGACTACAGTCAATGTGACGGCGGTAAACGACACACCAACCATTACGCCATTAGCGAGCATAGCGGTAACAGAAGATGTTGCCACTAAACTCACAGGCTTAAATTTTGGTGATATAGACGCAGGTACAAATAATGTGACTGTTAACCTCACAGTGCCAACAGGCACGCTTACAGCCACCTCTGGTGCTGGCGTAGTGGTTGGTGGCACAGCCGCAGCGCTCACTTTAACTGGCACATTGGCGGCTATTAACACTTTTGTCTCTACAGGCACAGGCGTGTTTTACACCACGGCACTTAATGCCAACGGCACGATTAATTTAGCGGTTAATATTAACGACAACGGCAATACTGGTATAGATCCAGGCTTAACGGGTACGGCTGCCAATGAGCAAGCAAACTTAACTGTTCTGCTTAATATCACTGCGGTCAATGATGCACCTACTGGCGTTGCAGATAACTATATTGCAGTTGAAGGCACAACTACAGTTAAAACAACTGTACTGGTAAATGATACAGATCCTGAAGGTGGTGCGCTTACAGTTGCGCAGTTTGCGACTAACGCAGCTGGATTAAACGCCAGTACTGCAAATGGCACTAACACCATTACTACTGCACTAGGGGGTACGGTGGTGATGAATGCCAACGGCACCTATACCTATACAGCGCCAGCGCGTAATCATGGTGATGTTACACCTGATGTTGATAGTTTTGCTTACCGCCCAACCGATGGTAGCTTGACTGCAACTCCTTGGACGACTGTGACTATTAACATTACCGATACTAACCCGCTCGCTAATAACGATGTGGATAGCGTTGGTTTTGGTTCTACGGTTACGGGTAATGTGATTACTGGTGCTGGCGGCATTACTGCGGATACTTTAAATGTTGACGGCCCGCATACAGTAACAAGCGTTGTTTTTAACAGCACTACTTACACTGTTTCGGGTAGTACGGTGATTAATACTGCCAATGGCACTTTAACAATACAGCCTGATGGCTCTTATTCATACACCTTATCTACCCCCGCTACTATTGCGGTGACAGCACCAACCGCAGTGACATCTTTCACAGGTGTAGGATTTAATGTGTTTGGTTTTGATGCCGCAAGTGCATATGTAACTGCGGGCAACCCTAATAGTGGTTTAAACCTTACAACACTTAATCCTACTTCAGCTGGAAAGGTGATGTTTAATACAGGAGGTATAGGTCTAGATGACGGAGCTAATACCGCTAATAATGCCAGAATAGAAGAGGGTGAAGAATTAGTGATTGCCCTGCCAGCTACAACAAAATCGGCCACTATTACAGTAAGTGATTTAGGTAATGGCGAGGCTGCGTTATGGGAAACTTATAATGCTAGCGGCGTTTTAACTTCATCGGGCACTTGGCCAGGCAACGGTGTACAAAGCTTTACAATTAACACAGTTGTGTCATTTAGCTACGTGGTAGTGCGTTCATCTAGTGTTGGAGGGAGTAGTGATGAGTTTAGAGTGACGGGCATTAGCATACAGCCAGAGCCATCATCTACGCCCGATATTTTCACTTACACACTAACTGATAGTGATGGCGATAACTCAAATGCTACATTAACCATGAACTATGACGGTAGCACAACTGCGCTAAACGATGCGGTGAGTGTGTTTGAAGCTGGTATTAATGAAAATGGCGTACAAAATGGCGGTACGCAAGAATCGCAAACCATTGAAATAGCAACAGGCAATGTTTTAGCCAACGATACGGGTGTGTCGAGCTTTAGTACTCTCACAATTTCTGGTGGCACTGTTACAGGTGGCACGGTTACAGCCTCAGCTCCCGATGTGAATGGTGTGGTAATAGTAACGGTGACTGATACGACTAGTGCTGCTCGCACAATCGCAACAATAACGTTATACACACAAAATTTTGGTGCCAATGTTAAAGGCGACTACGTGGTTGACTTGGTAGGCAGAACCACAGATGGTGCAGGGACTAACGATAGCTTTACAGTTAACTACACACTCACTAACTCAGTATCGGGCGAGGTGGATAATGCAACCCTAACAGTAGATGTGGTAGATGATGTACCTACTGTGCAAGATGCGATTGTGCAAGTTCAACAAGGTGTACTACCAAAACAAAACCTAGTATTTGTGATAGATAGTTCTGGCAGTATGGCAGGTGAGGTTAAAAACGTTGCAGCAAACGGTACAGTCACCATTCAAGATCGTTTGCAAGCAACCCAGCTTGCAGTAGCAGCCGTAATCAATGAATACTTTAGCCAAGGGGGTAATGTCAGCATTACTTTAATCGATTTTGATGCTACTGCTACAAATAGAGGTACGTTTACCACAGCGGCCTCAGCTATTGCTGCGTTAAATAATCCTGCAAACTTTACAGTGGGCGGCAGTACAAATTACGAAGCTGCGTTAACAGTAGCGCAAGCTGCAATGACCCCACCTGTTGTTGGTGAAAGATATACGACCTATTTTATCTCGGACGGTGTGCCTACTGCTGGTGATATTACTGACCCTGCGGCCAATGGATACCGTGCTTTTGCAACTGCAAATAATATTACAACTTATGCGATTGGTATCGCATCAGACATCTCTGATCCAACAGAGCTTAATAATATTCATAATGTAGACAGCGACAATAGTGGTGTCAAAGATGCTGCGATTATTGTTACCAATGTGGCGACATTAGATGATGTATTGTTAGCTTCAGTGCCAACCAGTTTTGGTGGTTCTGTGGCAGGTAGTGCAGCTAGCTCCAGTCTTAACTTTGGCGCAGATGGCGGCTATATTAGTAGTTTAATCATGCGCTTAGATACCAATGGCGACAATGTGCCTGATGCAGATGTGACTTTTAATTTCAATCCAACGACTGGGCAAATTAGTGTCGTAGGTGGTGGGGCAGTCCAGACTGGCTTCCCAATAACCAGTGATACACTCACTCTAAATGATGCCAGAGGATTTGAAGATGGTATTTTGATATTTAACTTTAGAACGGGTGAGTACGTATACCAAACTGCTGGTTTTGCGGTAGAAGGTGAACAGTTTGATATTAAATTTGTAGCCACCGATGGCGATGGCGACACTGCAACTGGTAAGCAAACAGTACAAATTGTAGATGGCAAACCAGATGCAAATAATGATATCGATACGCTGATGGGTAACTCTACGTTCTTTGAGGGTAATGTAATATCAGCTATTGGTACTGATGGTGGCGATAATCTACAGTTAACCTCATTTAGTGCTGGGCGCTCTGGTGAAGATAATCCTGGTGATAATGGCAATGTTTCTTCAGTGGTGTTTAAAGGCGTTACTTTTGATTTGACTACGCTTGTTGGCTCTACACCCGCATTAGGTGGCAACTATACGGTAACCTCAATTGCTGGCGTTAAAACCCTAACTTGGACAGCGTCAGCAGGTGGATCTTCATTGGTGTTTAATGAGGAGGGCTATTATAAATACACTCCACCGACCGCTGAAATTGTGAATAACGTCACAGGTGCATCTACCAATTACACACTGACTAGTGCTGGATTGGTAACGACTGCAGCGACCGCTGGCATGACCTTAGCTGGCATTGCAAGAACGAGCGCGGCTGAAGGTAGTGCAACAGTCAATACGCCTAATGCAGACGGTGTTGGTATCATAGGCAATGCTAACGACACACAAATTAACAGCTTAGAAAGCTTGGTCATTAATTTTGATACCAGCGTACATCGCCATGGAGTACAGGGTGTGACGATCACAGTTGATGTCTCTAATAGCAATTTAGGTGGTGGCAATCGCGAAGCCTTTAATTATACTATTTACAATGTCCACGGCGAGATCATAGGGCAGTTTGCAAGTGCCCAAGAGGGCGCAGTTGCAATGCCAATCAATCTAACTGGGATTGCTAAGATTGTAATTGATGCAGGTGGGATTGGTGCCTATTCTGGTGCGGCAGGTAGCATATCTGCAGTGCAATATTCAAGCATTTTAGATACAGTTGTCGTGGCAGCGCCTGCACCAGAGGTCATTACTTATACGCTTACAGATACTGATGGCGATACGTCTTCTGCAACGTTAACTTTAAATAATATTATTGATGATATTGCAGGTACTGCGGCTAACAATACGATTAACGGCGGCGCTAGAAACGAAAATATTTCTGGCTTAGCTGGTGACGATATCATTAACGCTGGCGCAGGCTTTGACATTGTACGTGGCGGCGATGGTAACGACATTATTGATGGCGGTGCTGATGATGACCAACTCTACGGCAATGCAGGCAATGATACGATTAGTGGCGGCACAGGCAAGGATACTATCTATGGCGATGCTGGTAACGATACGTTAAATGGCAATGATGGCGATGACTTCATAGCAGGCGGTGATGGCAACGACATTATTACTGGCGGTTTAGGTGCTGATGTCATCATAGGCGGCGCAGGAAACGACACCTTAACTGGCGGTGCTGGTGTTGATGTATTCCGTTGGGAGCTTGCTGATAGAGGCACAACGAGCAGCCCTGCAACTGATGTCATTACAGATTTTGACCCTGCGGCAGTGGGTGGTGATGTGCTTGATTTACGAGATTTGTTAACAGGCGAACAGGGTGCTGGTAATTTAGCTTCGTATCTGCATTTTGAAGTGGTGGGGGCAAATACAATCATCCATGTTAGCAATAATGGCGGGTTCTCTAACGGCTTTAGTCCAACAAAAGATGTACAAAGAATTACATTAACAGGTGTGGATTTAGTGACGGGTTTTGCGGATGACCAAGCTATTATTCAAAACTTACTGACTAACAACAAGTTAATCACTGATTAACTAAGCTCAATAAGCTGTCAATTAGAAAGGCCGACTTTGATAATAAGTCGGCCTTTTTTATCAAAATTTACGAAATAATGTCTGATTATTTTAAAATAACCTAGCAACTTCATGAAAATGTTGCAAAATTAGCAGTAAGTTGGCATGCGGATTGCTTGATTGTGCTATCGGCAAGCATTAGGGTTGACAATACTATGTGATGCTTTAACATAGCTACGAGTTGGAAAGTAAAGGGTGTAACAGTTGAAATTTGCTACTAGAACTACAAAAAATAGATTAATACTAGCATTGGCGGGGTTGTTTTTCGCTCAGCAAGCAAGTGCTGAGCCATTAGTGCCGCTAAAGCAGATGGTCGAGAAGGTGATTTCATCTAACCCTGAGGTGCAGGCAAGATACCACGATTATTTAGGCGCTGGCTACGAGCAAGATGCGGTCAAAGGCGGTTTTCTGCCTAAGGCGGACGTTATTTCTACTTACCGCAAACAAGAGGAAATGGATGGTGGCATTAGCAGGCGTAATGGCACGGCAGTACCAAGGTTTAATAATGAGTTAGTGCTACGCCAAATGATTTTTGATGGCTTTGCAACCTCAAGCGAGGTGAATCGCCTAGGCCATGCAAAGCGCGTTCGCTTTTATGAGCTGCAAGCTGCTATGCAAGAGACCACGCAAGAATTTATGCGTTCATACATCGATACACTTCGTTATCGCCAACTTTCTGATTATGCTAAAACTAATTATGTAGTACACCGGCAACTTTATGATCGCATTAAAGAGCGTGTAGATGCTGGCGTTGCACGGAAGGTGGATTTGGAGCAGGCATCTGGACGTTTAGCGCTTGCAGAGTCTAATTTATTGACTGAGTCTACTAATTTGCACGATGTTACAGCGCGTATGCAGCGCCTAATGGGTGAGTTACCACCAGCAACCTTAGAGCAGCCTGAGTTTTATAAAGCTGGCACAGAGCCAACAGCAACAGATGCGCTGAGGGTCGCTTATCTGCGTAACCCAAATATTTTATCGACCAGTGAAGATATACAAGCAGCTAAAGACGAAGTAAAAACAAGAGAAGCCAAATATTTGCCGCGCCTAGATTTACAAGCGCGTAAAAACTTAGGCACTAGTAACGATGGCCGCGACAGCACCAGCGCGGCAGATTTGTTAGAACTCACCATGAATTTCAATCTGTTTAACGGTGGTACAGATAAAGCCTTGGTTAGCCAAACCATTGAAAAAATGAATACCGCTACCGATCAACGCGATAAAGCATGTGTTGATACGCGTCAGTTAGTCACAATTGCCTATAACGACATTGTTCAACTTAAAGAACAAATGGAATATCGCGACAGGCACCAAAAAGCCATTGAAAATGCGCGCGAAGCGTATCGTAAACAGTTCGATATTGGACAACGTACTTTGCTAGATTTGTTAGATACAGAGAATGAATATTTTCAGGCTAGACGCGCTTATTCAAACACCGAATATGATATTCAAACTGCTTATACGCGACTTTATGCCAGCCAAGGTGAGTTGTTGAATAAAATTGGTTCAACACGCCAAGGCTTGCCTGAGGTCAGCCGCGAAGCTTATATGGATGGCGCCAATGTGTGCGAAGCAGTTGCAGCAACTCAAGTAAACGTTGATAAAGAAGCTTTATTAGCAAATGCAAAACCACTTTCCATCGCCCCGAAACCGATGCCAGCGGTTGAAAAACCAAAAGATGTGATTGTGCTAAGCGATAAAGTTGTGCCAGATGTCGAGTTTGAGACCAATAGCGCCAAAATCAAACCGGTTTCTTACCCTGTATTGGATAATGCGATTAAAACGCTTAAAGATTGGGGTGATTCAAACGTTGAGGTGGCTGGTCATACTGACAAGCGTGATACTTCTAAAGCCGATTACAACCAAAAACTTTCAGAAAAACGCGCTAAATCAGTCAGTGATTATCTAGTTAAACATGGCATTGATGCAAAGCGCTTAATAGCAAAAGGCTATGGTTTTGATAACCCTGTCGCAGAAAATGACCCAAAAGAGGGTAACAAGGCGAATCGCCGCGTTGAGCTTATTCGTCAAAAATAAACTTAAAAAATATTAAATGACTAATAAATAACGGAGGCAACTGCCTCCGTTATTTTTTTTAGCCATGAAACTACAAAAAAGCGACAATTAGCCTTATAAAAACTTGCTTACGGTGATAGAATACGCACCGCAATTAGTTCTGCAGTAATCTCCCGCCCGGGTGGTGAAATTGGTAGACACAAGAGACTTAAAATCTCTCGACTTTACGGTCGTGCCGGTTCGATTCCGGCTCCGGGCACCAAATTCCGCTTTAAAATCAACACGTAAATATTAAAAATATCTTCCCTAAAGCCCAATATCTATGAGGGGTGCAGGGCGTTTGTGCTTGGTTGTTTAGCTTCAAAACTCAGCGAGGCAGAGTTGATGCAGTAGCGTAATCCAGTGGGTGGCGGGCCATCGTTAAATACGTGGCCGAGATGTGCGTCGCACACGTTGCAGATAACTTCGGTGCGTGTTCTGCCATGTGAGGTATCTAGAAGCTCGCGCACATTGGTGGGGTTTAGCGCTTTAAAATAGCTTGGCCAGCCGCAGCCAGAATCGAATTTGGTATCCGATTCGAATAGCGGTGTGTTGCAGCACACGCAGGTGTAAATACCTGCTTGGTTATGGTCGGTGTATTCACCCGTGCCAGCGCGCTCGGTGGCGGCATGGCGCGTCACTTGATATTGCATCGGCGTGAGTTGTTGTTGCCATTCGGCATCAGTTTTAATCACTTTTTTCATTATAATTTACCTAAAAATAATTCAGATTAATCGGCCTGTAAGACAATATCCATGAGGGTTTCGCATATTAATAACCAGGTGCGGTTGCATGGCATCACTTATTTTGTTGAATTGCCGTTAAATCATCAATAATTTGTTGTGAGTGGCGCGAAGTGTCGACGCTCAAATAACTTTTTCTTAAAATGCCATTGTCATCGATTAAAAACGTGTAACGTTTGGCGATTTTCATCACCAAAAAATTACTAAGTGCGCCATATTTGTTGGCAACCGCGCCGTCTTTGTCGCTTAACAATGGAAATGGCAAACTATATTTTTTGGCGAATTCGGTATGACTTTTGCCGTCATCCACGCTCACGCCCACCACTTTTGCACCCAGCTTTTCCAGTTTGTGCATGTCATCACGAAAGCTGCAAGCCTCTTTGGTGCAGCCCGGTGTATCATCTTTCGGGTAAAAATATAGCACTATCCAATTGCCCTTAAGACTGGCCAAACTCACCATCTCATTTTTAGCATCGGGCAGATTAAAATCGGGCGCTTGCTCGCCAATTTTTGGGGTGGTCGCCGCCATACTGATGCTCCTATAACCTAAAAAGGCAATCAACAAAATAACGCTATAAAAAGTAATTTTCATTAACATAAGCTTTAGAATTGTTTAGGTTAAGAGTGTTAATTTAACCAATAGTTTACGCCCAAAGCGGCGGTCGTAAAACTATTTTAATGGTGTCCCCGTCAGGACTCGAACCTGAAACTGACCCTTAGGAGGGGCCGGTGATATCCGTTTCACCACAAGGACACAAAACCGTATTCTAACGCGATTCAATGCAACCTATGGTCTGGCAACATTAATTCTTTGAATCAAGCACTTCCCAGCGCGCGAGGTGCTTCTCTAGCAAGCGATCAATTTCGAGTAACTTTACTTGTAAAGCTTTTGCTTTTTCAGCTTGATTTTTGTAAAGCTCACCATCACTCAGTTGTTGATTAATATTAGCTTGTTCAGCTTCTAGCAGCTCAATTTTTGTGGGGATTTCTTCCAGCTCTTTTTGCTCTTTAAAGCTTAATTTTTCTGTTTTAATATCCGATTTAGATGCTCCAGAAGGCACATGAATATTGGGTTGCAGGACAGATGTTTTTTGATTCTTTTGCTGTGAATTGAAGCGTTGCCAATCATCGTAACCGCCACCAAACTCAGTGAGCACACCGTTACCCTCAAACGCAATCACTTGCGTGACAGTATTTTCTAAGAATGCACGGTCGTGGCTCACCAAAAATAGCGTGCCGCTGAACTCTTGCAGTAAGCTTTCTAGTAATTCTAAGGTGTCAATATCCAAATCGTTGGTTGGCTCATCCAGCACTAGCACATTGGCTGGGCGGGCGAATAGGCGAGCGAGTAATAGACGATTTCGTTCGCCGCCAGAGAGCGATTTTACAGGTGAGCGCGAACGTTGCGGCGGGAACAAAAAGTCTTCTAAATAGCTGATGACGTGCTTGCGCTCATTACCGATTTCCACAAAATCTGAGCCTGGGCTAATGGTGTCTGCCAGCGTGGCTTCTTCGTCTAATTGTTCGCGCATCTGGTCAAAGTAAGCGACGTTGATTTTTGTGCCTCTTTGAATGCCCCCGCTATCAGCTTCGATGTCGCCAAGAATTAATTTTAGCAGAGTGGTTTTACCAATACCGTTGGGGCCAAGCAAGCCGATTTTATCGCCACGTAAAATGCGTGTGCTGAAATTTTTGATGAGCGTTTTGTCACCGTATGATTTGCTTACGTTTTCAAGCTCGGCTACCAACTTACCACTGCGCTCGCCAGCGTCTAAATTCAACTTCACGTTGCCTTGATGCTCGCGTCGGGCGGCGCGCTCTAAGCGTAGCGCCTCTAGCCTGCGCACACGGCCTTCGTTGCGGGTGCGGCGCGCTTTTATGCCTTGGCGAATCCACACTTCTTCTTGCGCTAACACTTTATCAAACTTGGCGGCATGGGTTTCTTCCACCGCAACTAATTCTTCTTTTTTAACTTGATATTGGGTAAAGTTGCCAACAAAATCTGTGAGATTACCGCGGTCTAGCTCAGTGATGCGCGTTGCGAGCTTATCCAAAAAACGCCTGTCATGCGTAATAAAAAGCACGCTGCCTTGAAAGCTCAATAACAAGTCTTCTAGCCATTCAATCGCTTCTAAATCTAAGTGGTTAGTCGGCTCGTCTAGTAACAATACCTCTGGCTCTGCCACCAGCGCACGGCCTAGCGCCACACGTTTGCGCCAACCGCCCGAAAGCGTTGAAACTAAGGCATCGGCATCTAAATTTAAGCGCGTTAGCACCGTTTCTACACGGCTTTGCGCAGCCCAGCCATTTTGCACATCCAGATCATGTTGCAAATGCTGCATTTTTTCCATTAGCGCATCAATATCTGCATCTGGCATGCCCATGTCGTGCGTCACCGCGTGATAATCGATAATAATCTGCTGCAACGCGCCTAAACCTTCAGCGACTGCTTCAAATACCGTATGTGTGGTGTCCAGCTCTGGCTCTTGCGGCACATAGACGATGCGTGCGTTTGAGGCGCGCCAAATCGTGCCGTCGTCCAATTTAATCGCGCCCGCGATAGCTTTGAGCAAGCTGGATTTCCCCGCGCCATTGCGACCAATCAGGCCAACACGCTCGCCAGCGTCTAGCTGAAAGGCTGCGTGGTCGAGCAGGGCGTGATGGCCGAAAGCGAGTGAGGCATTATCTAAGGTAATAAAAGGCATAGGTGAATAGTAAAGGTAAATCTTGAAGGGCGTTGATTATACTGCAGTAGCGAGGAGTTTGAACTGCTAGCGACGTTAAAATTAAAACAAAAAACTAGCTTTTTAGTTTTTTCTCAAACTCACTAATAGGCAGCGGGTTGCCAAATAAATAACCTTGGAAGTGCTTACAGCCGCTAGCCAGTAATAGTTCATGTTGATTTTTTGTTTCTACACCTTCGGCAATCACATTGAGATTTAGCGTTCTTGCCATAGCGATAATCGTTTGCACGATGGCTTGGTCACTGCTATCTGCCTCAATATCGCGTACAAATGTTTGATCGATTTTTAACTGATTTAAGGGTAAGCGCTTGAGATATTGTAGCGATGAAAAACCTGTACCAAAGTCATCTAGCGAGAATTGCACACCAATTTCTTTCAGCGCGCTCATGGTTTCAATGGTGCTATCTACATCGTTCAAAAGCATGCTTTCAGTCAGTTCTAATTTAAGCAGAGCTGGGTTGATGCCGTTATCCAGCAACGTTGCCTGCACTTGTTCTACGAAATACTCTTGGTGAAACTGCTTGGCGCTCACATTAATAGAAAGCACAAAATTGCTAGTGTGCTGGTTTCTTTGCCAAGCTTTTAGTTGTGCGCAAGCTGTTTCTAAGACCCAATCACCAATGGGTAAAATCAAGCCAGTTTCTTCTGCCAACGGAATAAATTGAAGCGGCGGTAATAAGCCACGCTCTGGGTGCGCCCAGCGAAGAAGCGCTTCTGCTCCCAAGGGGTGGCCTAGGTTATCTACCTGAATTTGATAGTATATTTTAAACTGTTGCTGTTCAAGCGCCACGCGCAATTCGTTCTCTAATGCGGCACGGTGTGTGATATTTTCTTGCATTTGCAGGTTAAAAAAGCGTACAGTATTGCGGCCAGCTTTTTTGGCTTGGTACATGGCAATATCGGCTTGTCTTAATAATTCCTCTACTCCTGTCTCGTGACCTTTAAATAAAGTAACACCAATGCTTGGAGTATTGTGATAATCACGCGCGGCTAGTTTATAAGGTCTATTTAGCGCTGACAGAATTTTATTGGCGATATTTTCCGCTTGCCCAGCAGTTTCAATGTCTTGATCGCTTAAGTCTTCCAGCACTGCCACGTACTCATCGCCGCCTAAGCGCGCGACTGTATCGCCTTCACGCAGGCATTCAGTCAAGCGTTTACCCACTTCTTGGAGCAATTGGTCACCAACGCCATGCCCGAGCGTGTCGTTAAGCGTTTTAAAGTTATCTAGATCAAGAAATATTATTGCCCCAGATCGCCCACTGCGCGCGCTGGTGGAAAGCGCGTGGTTGAGTCTATCAAGCAGTAAGCGTCGATTTGGCAATCCAGTGAGAGAGTCATAGAACGCGAGATGTTGAATTTTTTCTGCAGCTAGTTTGCGTTCAGTGATATTGCGAGACAGTGCCATAAAATGTGCGTTTTGATCGTTATTACTAGATTTTTTGGTAATTGAAAGTTCAAACCACATCAGGCCTTGTGAGGTGGCGCGTTGATATTGTTTGCCTTGCGAATAGCCAGTTTCGTTCGCTTCTTGTATGGCCTCCATTACGATTGCCGCCTGCTCAGGTGGTAGCACCTGAGCCACGGTTTTACCGAGTAATTCTTTTTTAGGTACAAGCAGATAATCGTCAGTCGGTGTGTGGACGCTGTGGTATGTGCCATCGAGCCCAAATTCAAATAGCATGTCGGGAATCGCATCCAGTGTAGCTTTCATTTGACTAGCCATAGCATCGAACTCTTGTGATGTTTTGGCGATTTCATCATCGCCTTTCAAATCTGCGCGCGCATCTAATTCGCCCAAACCATATCTGCGCACAGCGTTAGCCAATACTTGTAGCCGATTCACAATATTGCGTTTCACTGCGACATCAATCAAAAAACCAACCAGTAAGCCAGTAGCCAGCACCATCGCTACCAAGGCGTAAAATAACTGGCGCAAAGGCGCTAAAATTTTACTGGTCGGAACAAGTCGATAAAAATGCCAACCTGTGGCGGTAACAGGAATATCAACAGATAGGTATTCGCGCCCTTGCAATAATACTTTTTCATCAAATAAATGCCCTTTTGAGCCCGCATCTTTAAGACTCAATAGTTTGGCAAGATCAGGCTCATTACTGAGGTCGGGTTTAAAATTTTCTTGCTTAGCTTCCAACTCTGCCTGCCACGGCCCAGCTTGTATGTAATTACCTTCGGCATCTAACAAAAATTGTTGCTCGCCTTCATAGTGCTTGTTATGCTGCAGAAGCGTGGACAGCACTTCATTCAGGGTAAAGTCACGTCCAACAGTGCCAATCCAGCGACCATTGACATCTACGGGCATCACAGCGCTTATCAGCCACAGTTTAGATGGCGCATCGTAGCTTGGTGGCGTCCAGCGCAGACTGCGTTTAGGATTGGTTGCTGGGTCGCCCAATGTCATCCAAGGTGTTTTGGTATAATCATTGTCTGCTGGCATCTGATTAACAAAGTTTGGAAAGCTGTAATCGAAAATCACTTCAGTTTTGGCCATAGTAAGCAGCCATACATTGCCTGTAGGCGAGGTAATTGAGTTGGCAAATGCATCTAGCACGCGTTTGCTGCGCAAGTGTAGCCGTTTTTGGTCAGCATCCATTAGAGCATCTGGTGGCAAAAATAAGCCACTTTCGATCTCACCGACTTTGCTTTTATGCTTGCTGCGCCAAGCGCCATCAGGAGATTGTTCTATTAACAGGTCAAAAGCGGCCTCTTCACCCTTTTGTGGTGGCATGCTAAGCGTTTTAGTGAGCGTGTTAGATAACGCTTGCATGCTTAGCTCGTAGCCCGATAAGTTTTGTGAGGCTGTTGCAATGATGGAGTTAGTTTCTTTTTCTAATCCAACTGCTTCACTGGTCAGTAATTTACTTTTTGTGAATTGGTATATGCCTACCGCAGCAGGAATCGTCACCAGCGCGACACTTGTGACGACAATTAACATAAGTTTGCGACCCACATTCATGATAAACGGCCGATTAGGATATAAATTTGCGCATAATTTGATTGAACGGCAATACTTGTGCCAACATTATTAATATCAAGAATATCTATCAAACAAAAAATAGATTTTATTCTATTTATTTAGCATGGCGCGAATATTTGCCATTCTTTCTTTCCCAAAATCTTTGCTGACATCAGGATCGTTAAATGGGTTGCCAAAATGGCGTACGTCAGCTAAAGGCAACTCAGCGATAAAGCGGCTAGGTTCACACACTTGCACTTCGCCTGCGCGTTTTCTTTTTTTGCACCACGAAATATTTAAGCTTTTTTGCGCACGTGTAATCCCGACGTACATCAGGCGGCGTTCTTCTTCAATTTTACTAGGGTCAAACACACCAGCATCCACTGATTCGCGATGCGGCAAAATCCCTTCTTCCACACCGATTAAAAATACATGGCCAAACTCTAAGCCCTTAGCGGCGTGCAGGGTAGACAGTTTGACTGCGTCCGGCTCGCCATCCTCACGACCTTCTAGCATGCTCATGAGTGACACCATTTGTGTGAGCTCGAGTAGATTTCTCTCATTCTCTATATCCTCACTTTTTTTGGTGAGCCAAGCGACAAACTCCAACACATTCGCCCATTTGCCCTCAGCAGCGCGCGGTTCTTCGTTGTCGTATAAAAAAGCTTCATACTGAATCGTTGCCAGCAAATCATTTAGCACTTCTCCCGCGGAGTCACGCACAGCGCGGGTTTGTAACTTATTGATATATTGACAAAAACTCATTAAATCATCTAATTGCTTATGACCGATTTCTGCTTGAAAACTTTGCTCAAACGCTGCTGCAAACAGCGACATTTTGTGCGCGCTAGCATACTCGCCAAGCCTCTCTAATGTGGTATTACCAATGCCTTTTTTCGGTGTTGTTGCTGCACGAACAAAGGCGGGGTCGTCATCTTCATTGGCAACTAATCTTAAATAACTAACTAAATCTTTAATCTCGGCTTTATCGAAAAATGATTGGCCGCCAGAGATGGTGTAAGGGATTTTGTTGTTGCGCAATTGCTGCTCGAAAATGCGTGCTTGATAATTGCCGCGGTACAAAATGGCGTAATCCATAAACTTGGTGCGGTTTTCAAATTTGTGTGCTTGCAACTTCATCAACACAGACTCTGCTTCGGACTCTTCGCTTTGCTGCGCAGAAACTTGAATCATGTCACCAGTGCCTAAATCGCTCCATAATTTCTTCTCGAACAGCTTAGGGTTATTCGCTATCACAGCGTTGGCAGCGCGTAAAATGCGCACGGTAGAGCGATAATTTTGCTCAAGTTTGATGACTTTTAGTTTACTAAAATCTTCAGTGAGTTGACGCAAATTTTCCACATCAGCACCGCGCCAGCCGTAAATCGCTTGGTCGTCATCGCCCACAGCAGTAAATTGACCGCGCACGCTGGTGAGCATTTTTACCAATTTATATTGGCAGGCGTTGGTGTCTTGATATTCGTCAATCAGCAAATATTGTAGTTTGCGTTGCCATTTATTCAGCGCGCATTCGTGTTGCTCAAGAAGCTCAACGGGCAATTTAATTAAATCATCAAAATCAACCGCTTGATAGGCCTTGAGTGTTTGTTGATAAAGTTGATATACCTTGGCTGCTAGGTGCGTTAAATCTTCTTCGGCTGTTGCTTTCGCTTGGTCTGGGCTAATAAAACCATTTTTCCAGTGAGAAATTTGGTACTGCGTTTTTCGCAGCAATTGCTTATCGGTGGTGGCTAAAATATCTGCCACAATTTTAAAGCTATCAGAAGAGTCCAAAATAGAAAATTGTGGCTTGTAACCCAATAAAGAAGCCTCTGCACGTAGCATTTGCAAGCCGAGCGAATGAAATGTCGCAATAGTTAAACCTTTACTATTTTTACCCATCATGAGTTTGCCTACACGCTCTTGCATCTCGCGCGCAGCTTTATTGGTAAAGGTAATCGCAGCGATTTCTTTTGGGTTGTAACCAGCATCATTAATCAAATAGCCAATTTTTTCGGTAATTACACGCGTTTTGCCGCTACCAGCGCCAGCCAGCACTAGCAAGGGTCCATCGAGGTATTTGACTGCTTCACGCTGAGGGGAGTTAAGACTATTTAACATTTTTCTTATATATTTGAAACAACTGGCACGATATTCTGCCGAGCAGTTTTGGTTGCTATATCTTTATAGTATGATTGTACCTGCTAACAATAACTAGCGCCGAATCGCGATGCCAAAATTTGATTTAAGAACCATTATTTTCATGTCGATGTTACTCACTTTCATGCTATCCATGCTGTTGGCGATTACACGAACACATCACAAAGAACTACGCGGCCCAGGTTACTGGGCGGTGGGTAATTTAGTAATTGGCTTGGGTATGGTGCTGGTGCTCATTCAGCTGGATTCGACTAAGGTACTTTTGTTGCCAGGAATGGCCTTAATTGGCGCTGGTTTAAGCTTGTATATCAATGGCATTCAAGCGTTTATAGGCAAAGCGCCAAATCATCGCATTCCCATGGCTGTTTTTTTGCTACTGATGACCATTGATGCCTATTTTATGTTGACCAAGCAGGACATAAGAACGACTGTCATCCTGAGTGCGATTATTTTTGCAGCGATTTATCTCTATTGTGCTCGGCTCACGTTTTCGCGCGATGAAGGCGTGGTGGGTAATTTATATTGGATTGCCTCAAGCTTATATTTGTTGATGGCGATATTAATGGTTGCCCGCGCAATATATGCTTCGCAGATGGACATTGAGGTGTTTGACTCTTTTGCTGCTTGGCCTGTAAATTCTTACACCTTCATGCTGGGCGCGGTTTCGCAGTTTTTTATCTCCAGCTTATTTGTGTTGATGCTAAGTTATAAACTGAGTCAAAATCTGGAGTCAATAGCAACTATCGACAGTCTCACCAACGTGTTAAATCGCCGTGGCTTAGAAGAAGCGGCCTTAAAAATGCGAGATATTTGTAAGCGCATCAATTTGAGTATGGGCGTATTGTTGATAGACATTGATCACTTTAAAAAAGTGAACGATCAATATGGGCACTTGATTGGTGATGATGTGCTAAGGCATCTGGCCAAAGTAATTTCAGGTATTTTGCGTTCTAGTGATGTGATGGGTCGCTACGGTGGGGAGGAGTTTTGCGTATTTTTGCCGAATACAACCGAGAGTGATGCGTTAGGTTTAGCCGAGCGCATACGTGCAGCGGTCGAGGCGAGTCCGCTTAAAGTGAACAAAGCAAATATTAAAGCCACGGTGAGCATTGGCGTGGCAGACTCAGTGCGCGCAGGTTACGATTTTAAAGGCTTGGTGGCTTCTGCAGATAGCGCCATGTATGGTGCTAAAAATAGCGGTCGAAATCGCGTGGTCAGCTACACGCAGATTACACGCGACACTAAACTTGGGGCGTAAGATTTTTGCTGGCTTCAATCATCTCTGCTCTAGAACTAGGGCTTTCTAAGCTTACTCGGCCTATTGCACCACTTCTGTAGTCGGTCAAAAAAGCCACAGCAGTTTTTTCGGTATCCCATAATCCGTCATGGCGTTTGTAACTACGGCGCTTGGCAATGGCTTCGAGCAAATCCACGCCGTCCATATTGGTCACATCTAGTTTGTAGCGCGCATTCAGCAGTTCAGGATAGGTTTTGAGCAAATTATCCGCTAAAAATAGCGCCACATCTTCGTCAATCACCGCATTGCGGCCAATGGCGTGACTCGCGGCCAGCATGTAACCATCGCTCTCATATTGAATTTTTGGCCACATCATGCCTGGCGTGTCGGTAATGCTCATTGTTTCAGATAGATCAAAACGTTGTTGGCTTTTGGTCACAGCAGGTTCATCACCCACCTTCGCCACACGGCGGTTTAGCAGCGCGTTCATGAGTGTTGATTTACCCACATTCGGAATGCCCATAATCAACATGCGCAGCGGCTTCAAATGCGTTCCGCGGTGCGGCGTTAGCGCCAAACAGTGCTTGGGGATTTTATTCGCGTCACCAGGTTTTTTGCAGCTCAGCGCCACTGCTTTGGTATTGGGTTGCGCGTTGAAATAATTCAACCAATCTTGTGTCACTTTGGGGTCGGCTAGGTCTGCCTTGTTGAGTATTTTCAGGTTAGGGCGTTGTCGAAACAAACGCATCTCGTTAATCACTGGGTTATGGCTGGCTTCTGGCACGCGCGCGTCCAACACCTCAATCACGATGTCGGTAAATTCCATGGTTTCTTCGGCCTTCTTTCTAGCCTGAGTCATGTGACCTGGGTACCATTGAATTGCCATAATTTTGAACTCAAATAAATTTTCGTTATTTTACATGGCTTATGCATGCACAACCTAAGTTAAAATAGCGCATGGCATTAATTCCCGAAATCAAACCTAACCAATCACTCGAGTTGCTCAAGGCGCTGCACATACTTACCATTGATGGCAAGCTGAATCAAGATAGTCGCCGCAAGCTCAAGCAGGTGAACCATTTGGTGAATTTTATAGTGCCATTGTTTAACGAGGTATTGGCTAGCAATCCAACTCCTGTGCTGGCGGATCACGGTGCAGGTAAATCGTATTTAGGGTTTATTTTGTACGATTTGTTGATGAAGCAACTTGAAGTTGGCGAAGTCATCGGCATTGAAACGCGTGCGGATTTAGTCGAGAAATCACGTCAACTAGCCGTGGATTGTGGTTTTGAACGAATGCGTTTTGAGCATTTAACAGTGGAAGAATCTATTACCTCAAATACCTTGCCAAGCCGAGTGGATATTGTCACCGCACTGCACGCTTGCAACACGGCGACCGATGATGCGATTCAGTTTGGGCTACAAAAAAAAGCTAAGTTTATGGTGTTGGTGCCTTGCTGTCAGGCAGAAGTAGCAGAAGTGCTACGTAAACATAAAAACGAAAGCTTTGGCAAAACGCCATTAAGTGAAATCTGGCGCCACCCGATTCATACGCGCGAATTTGGTAGCCAAATCACCAATGTGCTGCGCTGTTTGCAGCTGGAAGCGGCTGGTTATAGCGTGACGGTGACAGAATTAGTCGGTTGGGAGCATTCCATGAAAAATGAGCTGATTATCGCCAAATACACAGGTCAGCCGCGCAAAAATGCGCGCGAAAGAATGGATGCGATTTTGAGCGAATTTAATCTGCAAGATTTACAACATCGTTTTTTAAATATCGGTTTTTAATTGATACATTTAACGCGTCGTTTGCTTTTAATTGCGCTGCTCTGTGCACCCTTATCTACGATGCTTGCAGGGCAGGCCGCGCCAGATGTATTGCTTGCTCAAATTTATCAATCTGGCACAAATGTACAGCAATTTTTAGTGAGCGAAAAGTTTGATGGCGTGCGCGCAATTTGGGATGGAAAAGTGTTGCGCACCCGCGCAGGCAACGTGATTAACGCGCCCAATTGGTTTGTAAAAGATTTCCCCGCCACGCCGATGGATGGCGAGTTGTGGCTGGCGAGAGCTAAGTTCGACGCGCTTTCTGGCGCGGTACGCAAGGACGTGCCGATTGATGAAGAATGGCGCGGAATTTCATACTTAATTTTTGAGTTGCCAAACGCAGAGGGCACGTTTGAAGCGCGCGCCAAGCGCATTGTCGAAATCGTCAACCAAGCCCATAAGGAAAAGAAAGCACCTTACCTAAAAGCTGTTGCGCAATTTCGCGTTAAAGATGAAATAGAGTTAAAGGTGCGGCTTAACAAAGTTGTCGCGCAGGGCGGCGAGGGGTTGATGTTGCATCGCGCCGACGCGCTTTATACCACGGGGCGCAGTGACGCGCTACTTAAGCTAAAACCCTTATTCGATGCTGAGGCGACCGTGGTTGCGCACACGCCAGGTCGCGGCAAACACAAAGGCAAACTTGGCGCGCTGGTGGTGGAAACACCCGAAGGATTGTGCTTTAAACTCGGCACGGGTTTTAGTGATGCTCAACGTGAGCATCCGCCTAAAATCGGCAGTCTCGTCACCTATACTTACCGCGATAAAACGCCAAGTGGTAAGCCAAAGTTTGCCAGCTTTTTGCGCGAGCGTAATGAATAAGCCATAAAACACCTATCATGCAAGCCGCATGAGTATTGGCTTGCAGAGCATTTATTTTTATTATTTTTGGACAAATTTTAATCTTACTTTTCTTCTTCCAGTACAGCTCCCTGCGATAGCGCTTTTTCTAGGTCTGCCTTGTTCAACTTAGCGCCTAATATATATGCACCAGCCCACTTTACGCCTTCTAATTTAGCGTTTGTTAAGTCAGCGTTCGTTAATCGGGTTTTTATTAAGCTTGCATTTGCTAAGTCTGCATTTTGTAGATTGCTACCATGCAAATCAGCACCTTCTAAATGAGTTAATTCTAAATTTGCATTTTGCAATCCAGCCCATTTTAAGTTCGACTTTCCTAAAAGTGCAAGCACTAGCGTGGCACCTTGAAGCCTTGCATTAGTTAATGCCTACATTAGGTAGTACAGCGCTTCCTAAAAAAGCCATCCGTAGTGACCTGCCGCTAAGCTCAATGCTAACATCACGATGATTGAAGTCGGATAGTACAGGATCTTCTTTTGATATTGCACTCTGCGCTAATGCTGACAGTTTGCTATCTGGAGGTAATAAATTTTCCCCTGGAGGTATTGAAATGTGAGGGAGAATATTCCAAAAGACAAAGTTTGTAATATCGTGGCAACCTAAAAAGTCAACATGAAGCCAATTAGTAACATTGCAAAAGGGTGTCGTTATAATTTTTTTATATTCATATTCAATCCAATATGACTGTTTTGCAAAGGTATTATCTTCTGTGAAATCTATCCAAATTACTGCCATTATCTTTATAGTCATTACTAATGCGATTAGTAGCCACATGGCTTTGGAAACCCATTTACTTTTAGGCTGATTATTAGCAGATGAATTCTTGGCAAAGGCCTGATTTATTTTTATAACAAAATACATGTCAATTAATAACAAGATTAAATGCCACGTCGACATATAACCGCTTTGATAGTCTGCGAAGCGCCAAAATATAATGGCTAGCGTAAATGTGGCTAAGTAAATGTAGAAAATATTACTGGCTAGGTTTACCCAAAACTTTAATGGCGCTTCTTTATCTAGTGAGGATAAGTTAAATAGCAATAAGGGGATGTTTTCGCGTGGTATGGAGCCGTTCCAAGCCCGTTGCCATTTCATCAGTTTGTCTTGATGGCTTTCTAAATTTTTTAGTAAATAGAAGTGAAATATAACCACAAACAGTGGGATTAAAAAATAAAATCCAATCAATGGAACATTTAGTTCAATAACTGGTAGCTTGAGATTGACATCAGCCAGCAATAGCATTGTGTCCGTTGTGAAAAATACTGACATTAGAACGTAAATAAGTGGAGCTAAGAAAAAGTAAAAAAGATACCGGACTTTATCGGTAGATTCCTTTACGGACTCTTCAAGTTTTTCACGTTTAGTGACGGCTGATTTTTTTAGTTTTGCTGATGGCATTTTGGAGTAGTTAAGTTGTTGGCATCAATTTAATATTCATCATTACAGTGTAACAGCCCTAAACTGGTGAATAAAGTATTTAGTAGTCTATCTGACTTTAAAACCAAGACTGCTAGCGTGTTAAAATGCGCGCAGTATGACAACTCCGTTGAATCTCAATTCACTTAATCAGCAATTACAAACCTGCATGCTGGCAGATCGTCACGCGCTGCGGCGCAAGCTGCGCGATGTGGCAGATTTGCAGAAGTTGGTTGATGAAAATGCCAAGCTAAAAGCGCAGCGTTTATTGGGTGAAATTGCACAAAAAGTGCGTAGTTCACAGCAAAAATTTTCCGCTCGACTCGCCAATTTACCCAAGCCAGCATATCCGCTCGAGCTGCCAGTTTCTGCACGACGCGATGAAATTTCTGAAGCCATCAAGAAAAATCAGGTCGTGATTGTGTGCGGCGAAACGGGTAGCGGCAAAACCACGCAATTGCCTAAAATCTGCTTGGCACTTGGCCGCGGTATATCAGGTTTAATCGGCCACACACAACCGCGCCGCATTGCAGCGCGTTCTGTGGCAAGCCGCATTGCGCAGGAACTCAATTCACCCTTAGGTGAAGTCGTCGGCTATAAAGTGCGTTTTAACGACAAAATTACCGATTCCAGCTATGTTAAGTTAATGACCGACGGCATCTTGCTGGCGGAAACGCAGGGCGATAAATTCCTCAATGCTTACGACACGATTATTATCGATGAGGCGCACGAACGCAGCCTGAATATTGATTTTCTGCTGGGTTACCTTAAGCAGTTATTACCGAAACGTCCCGATCTAAAAATCATTGTTACTTCCGCTACGATAGACGCAGAGCGCTTCTCCAGCCACTTTAATGGTGCTCCAGTGATTGAGGTTTCTGGGCGTACTTATCCAGTTGAAATTCGCTATCGGCCGCTAATGGAAGTGGAGGAGGATGATTTCGAGGAAGCGATTGAAGAGGCGGTAATGGACGCGGCAGATGACTTGCTGCGTCAGGGTGATGGTGATATTTTGGTGTTTTTGCCAGGCGAGCGCGAGATTCGAGATGTAGCCGACCATCTCCGTAAATATCAGGGTCGTTCCACCAAATTAAAACACATTGAAGTGTTGCCGTTATTTGCGCGACTTTCGATTGAAGACCAACAAAAAATATTCAAAAGTCATAGTTCACGGCGCATTGTTTTAGCCACCAATGTGGCGGAAACCTCGCTCACCGTGCCAGGCATCAAATACGTGATTGATGCTGGTTTAGCGCGGGTGAATCGCTACAGTACGCGTGCCAAAGTAGAGCAGTTGCAGATAGAGAAAATATCGCAAGCGGCTGCAAAGCAGCGCGCAGGCCGTTGTGGGCGCGTTTCAAACGGCATTTGCGTACGGCTTTATTCAGAAGAAGATTTTAATAGTCGCCCAGAGTTTACTGAGCCAGAAATTTTACGTAGCTCGCTCGCCAGCGTGATTTTGCGCATGGCGGCGCTGCGGCTGGGTGACATTGAAGATTTTCCGTTTATAGAAGCGCCATCTTCACGCTTGATTGCCGATGGCTACCAATTATTGCAAGAATTGGGCGCAGTGGATAGTAAACGCCAAATTACTGAAATTGGTTTGCAGCTTGCTAAATTGCCGTTGGACCCACGCGTAGGCCGCATGATTTTAGCGGCAAAACGTGAAGGCTGTTTGAGCGAAATATTGATTATTGCCAGCGTGTTGAGTATTCAAGACCCACGCGAGCGGCCAATGGATAAACGCGAAGCGGCAGATAATGCTCAT
>JANMYB010000096.1:0-36611 GCA_031381645.1 Methylotenera sp. | reverse complement strand
GCCCCTTGTAGGTGTTTGTAAGACAAACACCTACAAGGGTGCACCCGCTTTCCCTACGTAAAAAATGAAAAATGCCTACTGACGCAGGCTCTATTGTCCTACCTAAAAAACCGACAAACTCCGATATTTTGTTTTGAATAGAAGGTTCAAAGTACGTCTAACGCAGCAAATGAATTTTCAATAACTCAATTAGACGGAGAAATAAAATGAACGAAGCAGAAATAATGTCAGAAATTAAAGATGCAAACTTAAATTATTTATTGTTGGCTCAACAATTGATTCGTGCAGATAAAGCGAGTGCAATCTTCCGCTTGGGCATCAGTAAAGATATTGCAGACTTATTAGAAGGCTTAAGCACCTTGCAGTTACTTAAGCTGTGCAGCACCAACATGATGTTAGCGCGTTTTAGGTTTGATGACAGCACAATTTTGGGCATGTTGACCAACTATACGAAAGACCGCTCTCAAGCCCATTTACATACTGCCGTCCTGATGGCGGGTCAAAGTGCCGATGCGATGGCGTAGTGATTACGTTAAATTTTATAACATTAAATGGATATCGATTTTAGATAAAAGGTGATGATGATGAAAACGAAAAGTGTAGTAAATGAATCAGAACAAATCCAACTGGCAATTCGCATGATTAAGCTTGGCGCTAGGTTGCAATTGCTTGAGTCGCAAACAACTTTATCTCGCGAACGCTTGATTAAGTTATATAAGGAGTTGAAAGGTGTTTCTCCGCCAAAAGGTATGCTGCCTTTCTCTACAGACTGGTTCTTGACTTGGCAGCCGAACATTCATTCTTCTATTTTTTACAATATTTATAAGTTTATGGTGGATTATGCAGATGTAAAAGGTATTGACGCCATCATCAAAGCTTACAGCTTATATCAACAGCAAGTGGTTGAGCAGGATTCGGAAGTGGAGCCAGTTTTGTCGATGACGCGGGCATGGACATTGGTACGTTTTGTGGAAAGCAAAATGTTGAAAATGAAAACATGTACATGTTGTAGCGGTGAGTTTATCGTGAACACTTATGACTTGAACCATAATTATGTATGCAATTTATGCCACGTGCCTTCGCGTGCTGGTAAAACCAAGAAAGCTAAAGAGCTTACCTATAAACTAGTTTCAATGACAGCATAACTTTATTTATGAGCAGAATATTGAACAAGCATTTTCAAATGAAACGCCAGTTACTTCAAAAGGACAACCCTGAGATATCAAATAGTCTCAGGCAGCCTTTTAAACCTGCGACTTTGGCTGTTTTGTTGCAATGCGCAGCAGCATTAACGGTGTTGATGTTTTCAAGACTTATTCATTTAAGTGCAGATACAGTTCTACCTATCTTTGCTTTGGTGTTGATGCAGGCTTTATTAGCCGCAGCTTTTTCAAATTTTGCAGGAATGGCTAGTTGGTGGCGTTGGATTCACTTGTGCTTCCCAATTGCAATTTGGGGTATGTCGAATTGGCATGTGCCTAATGAATTTTATTTAGCAGGCTTTGTGGTGAGTCTCAGCTTGTTTTGGACGACTTTTCGTAGCCAAGTACCATTTTTTCCTTCTCGACCAGCAGTGTGGAAACAGGTGGTAAAGTTGATGCCAATGGACAAATCGTTAAGACTAATTGATATTGGTAGTGGCCTAGGTGATATGCCTATGTATGTCGCCAAAATGAGACCAGAGTGTCATATCGAAGGTATTGAAATCGCACCTTTGCCATGGCTGGTGAGTTTTGTTCGTGGCAAGATTCGTCGTTCATCTGCAATTTTTAAGTTAGGCGACTATCGGACTCTAGATTTTTCAGGATATGACATGATTTTTGCCTATTTATCGCCTGCTGCAATGCTGGCTTTATGGGAAAAAGCGAATCAAGAAATGAAATCTGGTAGTTTTCTTATTAGTTTGGAGTTCGAAATTCCTGGCGCTAACCCAAGCATGCGGATTGCAGGCAGCGAACATTCTCCGATGATTTATGTGTGGCGCTTACCTTAGAGACTTAATTTTGGATTGATCTCGGTGGTGCTAAGCCTCACTATTGCTAGCATTGCCCATAACAATAGTTTTTCAGAAATTTCTTATATTCAATACAAACCCAAAAACATCCCTTTATTCTATCGATTGATTTGCTTGCCGTCTTGGTATTCTGATTCTAATTATTAACTCATCAGAAGATTTAATTTAGGAGTGAGCAGGTATGTTTGTCATTATTGGATACATTGTTATATGCGGCACAATATTTGGTGGCTATGCAATGGCTGGCGGTCATCTAGGCGGTTTATGGCAACCATTAGAAGTGCTAATGATTTTTGGTGGTGCAATTGGTGCCTTTGTTGTTGGCAATGATAATAAAGCCATTAAAGCAACTGTAAAAGCAATACCAACGATATTTAAAGGCTCTAAATTTAACAAAGCACTTTACATGGATTTGCTGGCACTTCTTTTCGAGATACTTAGCAAAATTCGTAAAGATGGCATGATGTCAATTGAAAATGACGTAGAAAACCCAGAAGCGAGTCCGCTATTCAGTAAGTATCCGAAGATATTACACGATCACCATTTGGTTGAGTTTATTACTGATTATTTACGTTTGATGGTCTCTGGCAACATGGATGCATTTCAGGTAGAAAATCTGATGGATAACGAAATTGAAACCCATCACATGGAAGGCCATGTGCCAGCACATTGTATTGCCAAGCTTGGAGATGCTTTGCCTGCTTTTGGTATTGTGGCAGCGGTGATGGGAGTAGTGCACACTATGGAAAGTTTGCACTTGCCACCAAACGAGCTAGGCGTTCTGATTGGGCATGCCTTGGTAGGAACATTTTTAGGTATTTTGCTGGCTTATGGCTTTGTTGGCCCACTTTCTGGCTTGTTAGAGCAAAAACTGGAAGAGAGCACAAAAATGTATCAAACAGTAAAGGTGACTTTGCTTGCGAGCCTGAATGGTTATGCGCCTGCAATCGCTGTTGAGTTTGGTCGGAAAATACTTTATTCAACTGAGCGTCCAGGCTTTGCCGAGCTTGAAACCCACGTTAAGCAAGCTAAAGCTGCTAAATAATGCCAATGCTATTAAACCCAATATTAGTTTTAGACGGAGTTCGTCATGGCTGAAGATCGCGTTCGACCGATTATTGTTAAAAAGATTAAAAAGACGGCTGGCGGCCACCATGGCGGTGCTTGGAAGATTGCCTACGCTGACTTCGTCACCGCCATGATGGCTTTTTTTCTGTTGATGTGGCTGCTAGGCTCAACTTCAAAAGCACAAAAGGAAGGTATTTCTGATTACTTTAAAACACCTTTAATGGTGGCGTTGACGGGCGGCACTGCAGTTGGTGCCAGTGACACTTTGATAAAAGGTGGTGGTGGCAAAGACATGACCAAAAAACAAGGGCAAGTTAAGAAGGTGGATGGGCCTGACGGCAAGAAAACAACAATCGATGCGGAAGAAGCAAAAAAAGCCTTAGAAAAAGCCGAAACGGAAAAATTGGAAGAGATGAAGGCGAAAATTGAAAAATCGATTGAAGATAGTCCTGCTTTAAGTAAATTTAAGAATCAATTGCTATTAGATATCACTTCTGAAGGCTTGCGTATTCAGATTGTGGATGAGCAGAATAGAGCGATGTTTGCTTCATCCAAGGCTGATATGCAGCCCTATGCGCAGCAGATTCTGCAAGAAATAGGCAAGATGCTCAACGGGGTTACCAACAAAATTAGCCTATCTGGGCATACCGATGCCGTGCCATATCCTAGTGGTGATAAGGGCTATAGTAACTGGGAGTTGTCATCAGATCGAGCAAATGCATCGCGTCGAGAGTTGATAGCAGGTGGCATGGACGAAAGCAAGTTGTTGCGTGTGGTTGGATTGTCCTCAGCTAATTTGTTTAATAAGGAAGATCCATTAAGCCCAACAAATCGACGCATCAGTATTATTGTGATGAACAAACAAGCTGAAGAGAACGTGATTAGAGATGATGAGGCCGTAAATCTATCCTCGTCTGCCAGTGAGTCTGATATTAAGGAAGCAACACAAGTACCATAAACTTAACTTGCTTGGAGTTTGAATTGAAACATTTTTATTATCGTATTCAATAGATTGATACTAGGATACTAAGCACATGATTGCATTAGTATGAAAACACTACCAATTACTGAAGTTAGAAGTCTGCTGGCTGCAGTGACAGATCATGGCAAACAACATTTAGCTGAGGTAGAGGCTGATCTATCGCAAACAACTTACCTGTTAAGTAAGGCTATTGAAAAACTCAGCGCGAGCTTTATTGCTGTGCATACTGCTGTCATTAATCAACAAGTAACCTTAGTTTTCCTTACTCAACAGCATCAACTATCGGTTGATGAAACCAAGCAGCTTGAAATGTTCAACCAAATTATCGGTGAAGAAGTGAATGTGGCTATTACTGGTTTGCAATTTCAAGATATTACCAGTCAGCTACTTTCTAGAGCTATCAAACGCGTGAATGGACTAAAAAATCTACTTCAAGAGCTAGATGTTTACGGCGACCAGATAGATACAGAACATGAACACCAAGAGATAGTCAAAATTTTGGAAAAAATGAGCCAAAGTTTGCATATAGGTAGCCATGCACTTTCTGGGGGATTACGGCGTTCAGTAGAGCAACAGAACATGGCTTCTGGGGAAATTGAGCTGTTTTAGGATAGGTAGCTAAACGTGTGTGACTTTGGCCTTAGAGTAGTAGTTATAAGGCACTCAATGCATTTTAATAAATAAATTTAGTTAAAAACTTTAAATTTAAAAACTTTAAATAATTAATTAAATTATAAAAAGTGAGTAAATAAAATGGCAAAAACAATTCTAACAGTAGATAACTCAGGCTCTCTTCGCCAGATGGTGGCATTTAGTCTTAAAATGGCTGGTTACGACGTCGTACAAGCTGTTGATGGGCAAGACGGGTTAGATAAGGCAAAAGAAAAAAAGGTTGATCTCGTACTCACAGATCAGAATATGCCAATTATGGATGGTCTGACACTCATTAAAAACTTGCGTGGCTTAGGCTCATACCAAAAAGTGCCAATTTTAATGCTAACAACAGAATCAAGTGATGAAATGAAAGCTAAAGGCAAAGCTGCAGGTGCCAATGGTTGGTTGGTTAAACCATTTGATCCTAGGCGTTTGATCGAAGTTGTGCAGAAAGTAATTGGGTAGGTTAATGTTGATAAATCATGTGCTTAGCGCAGAAACTGGTGCAGGTATTAATTAATTTTTCGCCAACTACGACAAAAATCGAGACTAACTCCACGCTATTGAATGAGCCGCAAATTAATCCGCATGCGGTGGGTGTGGTTGCAAGTCAAGCGCAAGTGGATGATTTGCTTGATAGTTTAGACTTTTAAATAGACTGTCATTTTTAAGCATTTCTAATGTCGCAGAGCGAAGTCTCTGTGGCATGAGTTTTGCTGAGTATTAGCAAAGCACAATAATATTTTTAGAGAAATAAATGACACGCACACACCATATTGGATTACGAACCAAAATGCTGCTGGCACTAGCCTTAGGCCTAGCATTGCTGTTTGCGATACTATTTTTTGCCGCCAAAACAGTGTTGTTGGATGGTTACTCTAGGCTGGAAAGAGAAAAAACAAACATTCAAATTAATAGCGCAATAAGTTTACTCAATGAGCAATCCACTCAACTCAGCACTACTGTTCGCGATAATGCGCATTGGGATGACTTGTATCAATACATGCATCAACAAAATCCTGACTTCATTGAATCTAGCTTCGCCGATGCCACGCTTACCAATGTTAAGGTTAATGCTATTTTAATAGTGAGTATTAAAGGGGAAATCTTAGTTAAAAAAAGCCTTAACAATACAAATGGAAATTCATGGCGCATACCAGAGTTAATAATACAGGCAGTTAGAGATGGTGGCGTGCTCATAGACCCATCGAAAAGTGACCAGTCTGGCTTGTTTTGGACTCCTCAAGGCATCTGTATTGTTTCAGCGTTTGATATATTAGATAGTCAAGAAAAGGGGCCTCGTCGGGGGACTCTAATTATGATTCGTTTACTTGACGAGCCTTTACTACAACATATTGGGGAAATTCTTGGCACCAAACTTTCTGTAGAAGCTATGCGGGATGATGAGATTGCTGTTTTATCGCCAAATTTAATTAAAGGTGAAAAAGCAGTCATACCAATGAGTAATAACCAAGTAGCAGGTTTTGCCTTACTAAAGCCTATTTCAGGGGATACTAAGCTTGTTTTAAGCACAGCAAGTGACCGCAAAATTTTTGAACAAGGTCAGTCAACACTAAAGTTTTTGTATGGGTCTTTGCTAATGATTGCGCTATTGCTAGCAGCTTTTAGCATACTGCTAGATAAACTGGTGCTAAGGCGGTTATCATATTTGAGAGATAACGTAAAACGTATTGGTAAATCTGCCGCTATGGGGGGGCGTGTAGACGAGCTTGGTGGGTACGATGAAGTGGCGGATCTTGCTCATGGCATCAATGTTATGTTAGCACGCCTAGATGAATCGCAGCTTGCGCTGATGTTTGAAAAAGAACGTGCCCAAGTAACCCTAGCGGGCATTGCCGATGCGGTGATTACCAGCGATACTGCTGGTTGTGTACTCTATATGAATACTACCGCAGAGCGACTTACTGGTGTTTACAGTCACGATGCAAATAGCAAAACTTTGCAGTCACTATTCCACCTAATGAATGAAGATAAGACCGCATTGGTGGATAGCAATTGGCTAACCGATTCTGGTAGTGGTTTTGACGAGGTGGTGTTGGAGCGTGACGATGGAGCATCGTTTATCATTACTAAATCGGCTTCTCCACTGCATGCCCAAAATGGCGAGCTTTTTGGCTACGTGACTGTGCTGCACGATGTTACTATGCTACGTTCATTGTCTAACCAGCTTTCTTATCAAGCGCGGCATGATGCACTTACTGGCCTGATCAACCGTTATGAATTTGACCGTAAAACACAAGAAGCCATTGATGATTCTATAGCAGAAAATCGCACGCACTGTTTAGCATACATCGATTTGGATCAATTCAAAGTAGTGAATGATACCTGTGGCCATGCAGCTGGAGATCAATTGCTACGTCAATTAGCGGATAATCTTAAAGCAAAAGTGCGTAATGCTGACACTTTAGCGCGCTTGGGCGGCGATGAGTTTGCGTTGCTTTTGATGGGATGTAATTTGAAAAAATCGCAAATAATTGCAGATGACTTGCTTGATGTGGTACGTAATTTCCGTTTTACTTTTGATGATAAAGTGTTCAAGGTTGGCGCTAGTATTGGCCTGACGGAAATCTCACCAGTCCAAAACCTTACGTTGAGCGAGCTTGTTAGTACGGCAGATTCTGCCTGTTACGCGGCCAAGCAGGATGGTGGAAATCGTGTTTATTCTCATCGTCTTGATGACAGTGATATGAAAGAGCGCAGTAACCAGCTGGAATGGGTGTCGCGCATTCATCTTGCGTTAGAGCAACAGCAGTTTGTTTTATATGTTCAACGCATGGAGAGTTTGGGGCTTAGTCAAGAACTGCATTGTGAACTGCTGATTCGTATGCACGGTGAAGATGGTACCTTGCACCCACCAGGATTCTTTTTGCCAACAGCAGAGCGCTATCACTTAATGCCAAAAATCGATCGCTGGGTCGTTTCTGAGGCGCTTTCGATTATGGCGCGCAAAGGTGATGATTTCCCCTACATATGCGCCATTAATTTATCTGGCCAGACTTTGTCGGAAGAAGGTTTTTTAAATTATGTAATCGATCAAATCAATCTGCATGGTGTGGACGCCAAGCGGGTTTGTTTTGAAATTACTGAGACCGCAGTGATTGCCAATCTAAACAAAGCGCGCCACTTTATACATGCGCTACGTGAGATTGGATGCCGATTCTCGCTGGATGACTTTGGTAGCGGCTTATCTTCTTTCGGTTATTTAAAGAATTTGGAAGTGGATTTTCTTAAAATCGATGGTATGTTTGTTAAAGCCATCGTCAATAATAAAATCGATCGTGCCATGGTCGAATCCATCAATAATATTGGACATGTGATGGGTTTACATACCATTGCTGAATTTGCCGAAAATGACGAAATTATTGATGTGCTCAAAAAAATTGGTGTAGATTATGCACAAGGCTATGGCGTGGCCAGGCCTGAGCTTTTTGAATAGTTAGTTGCAGTAAAAATAACTAAAATAACTGCTCTGCGAGGCAATATCCATGCGGGTTGCAGGGCGGTGCATTTTAATGCTATCCGCAATGTTTAACAGGATTTTTTTCTAACACAGCCCATTCTTCGTCAGAATACAGCCGCGAGCGAATGTGGAAGCGCATCCCAGTGCCATTATCGTAAGAGAATTGTCCGCCCATACCAGGGATAGCGTCTAGCGTTAAGTGTGTGTGTTCCCAATAGGCAAATTGGCTTTCGGACATGTAAAAGCCGACGCCGTGCACTTCGCCTAGTTGCACGTCAGAGTCGCCAAGTAAAAATTCACCTTTGCCAAAGCACATCGGTGTGCTGCCATCGCAACAGCCGCCCGATTGGTGAATCATCAACTCGCCATATTTGGCGCGCAACATGTCGATGAGTTGATTCGCCGCTTCTGTGCTATCCACGCGTGTGACTTTTTTTCCGGTTTTAATGTCGCCCATATGTGACTCCTGAAAAGCTTCGTTTGCTTTAAGTTAGTTTACTCTAAAACAAACACTAGAAACAACAAGGGCGAGGATTAACCTCGCCCTTGTTGCCCCATCCCTTTTTCTAAGTTATCTTAATTAAAAGAAACCTAGTTTATTTTCGCTGTAGCTTACTAACAAGTTTTTAGTTTGTTGGTAATGGTCGAGCATCATTTTGTGATTTTCACGACCGATACCAGATTGTTTATAGCCACCAAACGCTGCGTGAGCAGGGTAGAGGTGGTAACAGTTAGTCCATACGCGGCCTGCTTGAATGGCCTTGCCTACACGGTAGGCACGATTGCCGTTACGGCTCCAAACGCCAGCGCCTAAGCCATATAACGTGTCATTGGCGATGGCCAATGCTTCAGTTTCGTCCTTAAATGTAGTGACAGAAACGACTGGGCCAAAAATTTCTTCTTGGAAAATACGCATTTTGTTGTGGCCTTTAAACACGGTTGGCTGAATGTAAAAGCCGTCTTTAATTGCAGGGTCAGATTGTACTTTGCGCTCGCCGCCGATTAATAGTTCAGCACCTTCGTCTTTACCAATTTTCATGTAGCTCATGATTTTTTCCACTTGCTCATGTGAAGCTTGTGCACCAATCATGGTGTTCATGTCGAGCGGGCTACCTTGCTTAACTGCTTTGATACGCTCCAAGACGCGAGCCATGAATTTGTCGTAAATCGACTCTTGAATCAGTGCACGAGATGGGCAGGTGCACACTTCACCTTGGTTGACCAAGTACAGCACAAAGCCTTCAATCGCTTTGTCGAAGAACGCATCGTCCGCATCCATGATGTCTTCGAAGAAGATATTAGGTGATTTGCCGCCTAACTCTAGGGTGACTGGAATCAAGTTTTGCGATGCGTATTGCATAATCAAGCGGCCAGTTGAAGTCTCACCTGTAAATGCAATTTTAGCGATGCGCTTGCTACTTGCCAACGGTTTTCCTGCTTCTAAACCGAAGCCATTCACCACGTTTAATACGCCAGCTGGTAATAAACTGCCTATAAATTCTAACAACACCATAATTGAAGCTGGCGTTTGTTCAGCAGGTTTTAGCACGATACAGTTACCAGCGGCTAATGCTGGGGCCAGTTTCCAAACTGCCATTAAAATTGGGAAGTTCCATGGAATAATTTGTCCAACAACACCAAGTGGTTCGTGGAAGTGGTACGCAACCGTAGTTTCATCCACTTCACAAACGGAACCTTCTTGTGCGCGTATGCAGCCTGCAAAGTAACGGAAATGGTCAATCGCTAACGGAATATCCACATAAGTAGTTTCGCGTAATGGTTTGCCATTATCAATTGTTTCGGCAATGGCAATGGCCTCTAGGTTAGCCTCCATCGCATCAGCGATTTTATTCAAAATGACAGCACGAGCTGCGTATGAGGTTTTGCCCCAAGCATCCTTAGCAGCGTGCGCAGCGTCCAGCGCTAGATTGACGTCTTTTTCAGTAGAGCGTGCAATTTGACAGAAGTTTTTGCCAGTAACAGGGCTCACATTATCAAAATAAGCACCATCAACAGGCTTAACCCATTTGCCACCGATGTAATTGTCATATTTAGCCTTGTAAGGATGTTTTACACCAAGACCTGATAGTGTTTCCAAACTTGCAGTGCTTACCTTATTGTCGCTGTCCATGCTAACTCCTATAGTTTTTCTGTTATAAATGTAGTATTTCTACCAGTTGACCCGCATTGCATTGTTAAATTTTTTAGCTGATTCAAAAGTCAGCCCAATCTCTTGTATCCCTTTGTCAACTATAAGGATTTTAGAAATAAGCTCGACCTAAACAATAAACCTTAGTGATTGGTAAATCAAGTAAAAATCGCTATTTCCGTTAAATTTTTGTTGAGAGATTGTGGCGCGCATTTGCCGCATGCTATATAGTTTGCGCATGGCTAGATATTAGCTACATTTATTTTAGGAAATCCCCTTTATATATGCCCGATACAAGCACATCCTTTGGCATCAACACGAGAGAGTTTTGGCATAGCCTTAGTCATCCAACGGACTTAACTTTAGGCAAAGCTATACTTACCATTTTAGTGTTTGCTGAGAGTCTAGTGTGCGTTTTTTGGATATATACGCTTTCTGGGTTGGGCGAGGGCTATGCCATGATGGCGGCTGTGCCTTATGCTTATATTATTGTTTCATATGCAAGTTTATTGTTTTTTTATCGTAGCAAAAAATTCGAATATATTACTTTTACGCAATTAGTCATGTTGCTGGTGATGCCGTTTTTTATGCAGTGGGCAATTGGTGGATACGAAGCCTCTAGCGGCATTGCGATTTGGTCAATACTTTCACCGATTGGCGCCTTGATGATTCTCGGTACGCGCCAGTCTACGCCTTGGTTTATTTTGTTTGGTTTGCTAGCAGGTCTTTCTTGGAAGCTCAACTATATGTTCGTCAGCAACATTTTGCCAATTCCGCAACATATAAAAGATACATTTTTTCTAATGAATATTATGGGCGTTGCTTGTATTTTATATGCAGTAATGCGCTTTTTTCAAAGTCAAAAAGAACGCACTTTACAAGAATTGAGTTTGGAGCAAGCTAGATCTGAAAAGCTATTACTGAATATTTTACCCAAGTCGATTGCTAATCGACTAAAAGATAATGATATGCGTATTGCCGATAGTCATGAATCCGTGACTATTTTATTTGCAGATATTGTTGGCTTTACCAAAATGACAGCCTCGATGCCGCCAGCCGAGCTGGTGGATTTGCTCAGCCAACTATTTTCGCGTTTTGATAAGCTTGCAGAACAGCATGGTTTGGAGAAAATTAAAACCATCGGCGATGGTTATATGGTGGTGGGCGGCGCACCAGTTGCGCGCGAGGACCATGCTAAAGTAATCGCGCAATTGGCGTTAGACATGCGGCTAGAACTGGTGGAGTTTAATGCGCAAATCGGCAAAAATATGCAATTACGTATCGGTATTAGTAGCGGCCCGGTGGTGGCTGGTGTGATAGGTACCAGTAAGTTTGCTTATGATATTTGGGGAGATCCTGTGAATATGGCCAGCCGTATGGAAGGTACTTGCTTGCCAGATGCAATTCAAGTGAGCGAGACGACGTACAGACTGTTAAAAAACCATTTTAGTTTCGAGTCTCGCGGTCTGGTACAAATTAAAGGCAAAGGCGAAGTAAATACTTACTTGCTCAAAAGTTAAACAGTTTTGTCTAAAGCTCGTCGTTGTAGCTTGAGTTGAATATATGTTTGACTAGGTTTTGGTCTAGCTAGATACATTGGTCTTACGCGGCATTTCGACTATAATCCGCACCGCACACGGAGAGATGGATGAGCGGTTTAAGTCACCACCCTGGAAAGGTGGCACAGGGGTAACCTTGTCGCGAGTTCGAATCTCGCTCTCTCCGCCAATAGTTAGTGCAAAAGATCGATGATGTCTAAATCTTCCGTGAGATCATGACGCTTAACGCTAGCACCTGCGCTGCTTTCAGTCGCATCGTACTCTTCAAACTCATCGCCTGCTAAATCTTCTAACATTTGATCAAGTAATTTAATTTTATCTGGACTTGTTTTTGTTGTGGTAGACATATTAAAACCAACCTTTCAGTATTTCTAAACTAGCCATTCGCTAGTAAGTAATAATAAGCATATTGCGTGCCAAGTTTAAAATTAAACCTTTTATGCTAAAGTCGGTTTTGCCGATAGAATATAACCATGAAACAGATTGCATTCGAAGTTCCAGTTGCGCCTAGCCTGAAAGAGGCGTTTTGGTATTGGCTTAAGCTCGGATTCATTAGCTTTGGTGGGCCTGCGGGACAGATTGCCATCATGCATCAAGATTTGGTGGAAAATAAACGCTGGATTTCGGAAAAACGTTTTTTACACGCACTGAATTATTGCATGGTATTGCCTGGCCCAGAGGCGCAACAATTGGCGACTTACATTGGCTGGCTGATGCATAAGACGCGTGGTGGTTTGATTGCTGGCGTTTTATTTGTATTACCATCACTACTAATTTTAATTGGCTTGAGCTATATTTATATGCGCTTTGGCGACTTGCCTGCAGTGGCGGGCGTGTTGTATGGCATTAAGCCTGCAGTAGTGGCGATTGTGCTATTTGCAGCGTATAGAATAGGCGCTAGAAGCCTTGTCAATAGGGTATTGTGGAGCATCTCTTTTGCCTCATTTATCGCGATTGCTGTGTTTAAAATACCATTTCCGTTGATTGTATTAGCTGCAGCATTGATTGGATTTTTAGTGAATCGTTATCAGCCAACTTTATTTGCAAGCAGTGCTGCGCATAAGATCAACCAAAAAAACTATGGAAGCGCCGTCATTGATGATGACACGCCAACACCCGCACATGCAAAATTTAATATTAAAACATTGATAAAATTTATCGTGATTGGCGTTGCAATATGGATTGCTGCCATGCTGCTATTAGTGTTGTGCTATGGTTGGGATGCGATTTATACGCAAATGGCTTGGTTTTTTACCAAAGCTGCGCTACTGACTTTTGGTGGCGCTTATGCTGTTTTACCCTATGTTTACCAGGGCGCTGTAGAGCATTATGCTTGGCTAACACCAGCGCAAATGATGGATGGCTTAGCGCTAGGAGAAACCACGCCAGGGCCATTGATTATGGTGGTGGCATTTGTGGGTTTTGTTGGTGGATGGTCACATGAGATTGTCCAGAACCCTCTCGTGGCAGGCATTATAGCGGCCTGCATCGTTACATTCTTTACATTTTTGCCGTCATTTATTTTTATTTTTGTCGGCGCGCCGTTTATCGAATCTACACAAAATAATCTTAAATTTACTGTGCCTTTAACGGCAATTACCGCTGCCGTAGTAGGCGTTATTGTGAGTTTGGCTTTATTTTTTGTACAACATATTGTTTGGCCGCATGGCCTGCAAGGCAATATCGATGCGGCTACTGGGGCAGCTATTTTAGCGGCGTGTTTTATTTTATTTAAGTTTAAAGCGAATATCATGCTTCTGATTACCGCATTCGCCGTGCTAGGCTTGCTACATCACGCGCTGGTGTAGTTTATTTTGCGGGCTGGCGGATTTTTTGCAGAATAATGGCGGAAAGCTCCTCGATGGAGCGTGTGGAGGAGTCTGTCCAGGTGATGCCGGCATTTTTCATCATACGTTCTGCGGTAGCGATTTCTTTGCGGCAGTTTTCTAGCGAGGCGTATAAGCTATCGGGGCGGCGCTCGGTGCGCACGGAATGCAAGCGTTCCGGTTGAATAGATAAGCCAAAAATTTTGTGCCGATGCGGTATGAGCGCAGCAGGCAAAGTCCCGCGCTCGAAATCCTCTGGGATTAGCGGATAATTCGCAGCTTTAATAGAATACTGCATCGCTAAATAAAGGCTGGTCGGTGTTTTACCACAACGCGAGACGCCTATTAAAATGACTTGCGCTTCTTCTAGGCCATTGTTGGTAATGCCATCATCATGGTTCAAGCTGAAATTAATGGCATCGATACGCGCGTGGTAGCTTTCACCCGTGTTGCTGTGCGCAATGCTGGCACCTGTAAGCGGTTTTTCGTCAAACTCTTTGCCGAGCGGGTCAATAAATGAGTCAAATAAATCAATGTAAAAAGCATCAACTTCTTTTAGTTGCTTGCGCAGCATCATGTCGCCGATAGACATGATCACAATGGGGCGCACATTGTCTTTCACCTTATTTTCCGCAATGCGTTTTTGTGCGTCCAAAATTTTATCGATGGAATCGGTGAATGGTAGACGTACATACTCAAACTGTGTGTTTGGAAAGTGCGCCAGCAAGCCGCCCAGAGAGCTTGCCGTGGTACCAGTACCATCGGAAATAAAAAACGCCGTGCGCTTCACTCTTTTTAACTATTCTTTATTTAGCTAAACGTTGCCAAGTGGCAATTACAGTGTCAGGATTGAGTGAGACTGATTGTATGCCTTCGGCTACCAGCCATTCGGCAAAATCAGGATGATCAGATGGACCTTGACCACAAATGCCCACATACTTGCCTAGGCGGTTACAAGTACTAATCGCCATTTTCAGCAGCACTTTCACTGCGTCGTTACGTTCATCGAAACCTTCTGCCAAGATGCCAGAATCCCTATCCATGCCTAATGTAAGCTGGGTAAGGTCGTTTGAGCCAATTGAGAATCCATCGAAATACTCCAAAAATTGTTCTGCCAACAAGGCATTGGAGGGAATTTCGCACATCATGATTAAACGCAAGCCATTTTCACCACGTTTAAGCCCGTTAGCTGCCATGATTTCCGTCACAGCTTTTGCTTCGTCTATTGTGCGTACAAAGGGGAGCATCAGTTCTACATTGGTCAATCCCATTTCGTCGCGTACTTTTTTCATGGCCATGCATTCCATGGCAAAGCATTCTTTAAAGTCCTCGGCCATATAACGTGCTGCGCCACGGAAGCCAATCATTGGGTTTTCTTCATCTGGCTCGTAAATCTCACCACCAACCAGTTTTTTGTACTCGTTGGATTTAAAGTCTGAAGTTCGCACAATCACTGGTTTTGGGTAGAACGCTGCGGCAATGGTTGCAACGCCTTCTGCTACTTTATCAATGTAAAATTGTTTAGGACTGGCATAGCCGCGTGCACGGTTTTGAATGATTGTTTTAACTGCAGTCGGCATGGCTTCTGCATTTAAAATGGCTTTAGGGTGAATGCCCACCATGTTATTGATGACGAACTCTAAACGCGCTAAACCTACACCGTCATTTGGGGTTTTAGCAAAGCCAAACGCCATGTCAGGGTTGCCTACGTTCATCATGATTTTACATGGAGCAGGAGGCAGGGCTGATTGTGCTTGAGTATCTACGCTATATTCAATGGCACCATGATACACAAAGCCAGATTCACCTTCCGCACATGAAACGGTGACAATTTCGCCTTCACGCAGTACGTCTGTTGCATTGACTGCGCCAACAATCGCTGGGATGCCAAGTTCGCGTGCAATAATTGCGGCATGGCAGGTGCGGCCACCACGGTTAGTAACAAGTGCGCTGGCGCGCTTCATCACTGGCTCCCAGTTCGGGTCTGTCATGTCGGCAACTAATACATCACCTGGTTGCACTAAGTGCATTTCTGCAGGATCTAGTACAATACGCACTGGACCAACGCCGACCTTTTGTGTCACCGCACGACCGATTACCAATGGCTTTTCGCTGTGTTTGTTTAATTTAAAAGTTTCTGTGACGTTATTTAAAGACTCTTGTGATTTAACTGTCTCTGGGCGTGCTTGTAAGATGTATAGTTTATTATCAACACCATTTTTCCCCCATTCAATATCCATCGGGCAGCCATAATGTGTTTCAATCGTCATAGCATAGCGCGCTAACTCTAAAACATCGGCATCACAGAGTGAGTAGCGGTCGCTATCTGTATTTTCTACATCAATGGTATGTGTACTTTTACCAGCACGTGTGGCATCGCTAAACACCATTTTGATGAGTTTTGAGCCCATGGTGCGGCGCACAATCGAAGGCTTGCCAAGCGCTAAGGTAGGTTTATGTACATAAAATTCATCAGGGTTTACCGCGCCTTGCACTACGGTCTCGCCTAAACCATAGCTTGATGTAATAAACACTACATCCTTAAAGCCAGATTCGGTATCAATAGTGAACATTACGCCGGCACAGCCAATATCGCTACGTACCATTTGTTGGATACCTGCCGATAGCGCTACATCGGCATGCACAAAGCCTTTGTGTACTCGGTAAGAAATAGCGCGGTCATTGTATAAAGAAGCGAATACCTCCTGAATGGCGTGCTTGATGTTATCTAAACCTTGAATATTCAGGAATGATTCTTGTTGGCCTGCGAATGAAGCGTCTGGTAAATCTTCAGCCGTGGCAGACGAGCGCACAGCAAAAGTTGCGCCCTCGCCTGATTTAGCAGTTAAAGTAGCATAGTTGTCCGCAATGGCTTTGTCTAACGCAGCAGGAAAAGGTTCGGCCATAATCCATTCGCGAATTTGTGTGCCGCAGATTGCAAGCGCTTGTGTATCATCTGCATTGAGTTTATCGAGCAAATCATTAATTTTTTTGTCTAACCCATTTTGGGCTAAAAATTCACGATATGCATGCGCAGTGGTCGCAAAGCCAGTAGGTACGCGCACTCCTTTGGCAGATAATTGTGAAATCATCTCACCTAGCGAGGCGTTTTTACCACCAACTGTACCTACATCAGTATTGCGAAGTTGTTCAAATGGAATTGCGTGCGCTGACATTTTTTTCCCTTAACATTGCAAATGCATTATTGACACCCAAACAATTAATGCGAATTAACGTTACAGGCTTATTTATTACGTGATTGTGCCAAATTTGCGGCCTAATGTCACGCGAGAAGTATGGTTCAATTAGCGATTAAATGATATAGCGCAATGTTTAAGCTAAAATAAGCAATAATGATTACTAATCAATTGAAACACCTGCCGACAATACAAAAAGTGAGTATCAGTACCTCCGCCCGTTTACATATGGGGTTTTTTGATTTAACCGGCAGCTCAGAGCGCATGTTTGGTAGTGTGGGGTTGGCGATTGATGCGCCCTGCACGCAGCTTGAAATTACAAAAAATAAAAGTCTATTAATTGAGTCTAAAAGTGGTCAAAATGTCGATAAAATCGTCGAAAATTTAGTTAAATCGTTAAAAATACAAAATAATTTTTCATTGAAAGTGCAGCAGGCCATTCCAGAACACGCGGGCTTGGGTTCGGGCACACAGATGGCGCTGGCGATTGGCATGGGTTTAAATGCTTTATTTGGCTTGAGTTTTGATGTAAATCACATTGCGCTGGAAGCCAAGCGTGGAGCGCGTTCTGGCATAGGTATCGCGGCGTTTTTACAAGGTGGGTTTTTGGTGGATACGGGTAAAATGAATGACACACTGCCTGAAATCGCGTTTCGACAAGATTTCCCCTCAAATTGGCGTGTATTATTGGTGCAAGATAGCGCCCATGTGGGTGTGCATGGTGCTACGGAGGCTGCAGCCTTTACAAAATTAAAGCCTGCGCAGCACCATTTGCGAGATTTGGTACTACAGCACATTTTGCCTGCCCTGCAACAGAGCAATTTGCTTGCATTTGGTGCACTTATGGCCGATTTGCAGGCTTATAATGGTGATTATTTTGCACCAATTCAAGGCGGGCGTTTTGCTAGCCAAGATGTGGCCGAAGTATTACGTTGGCTGCAACAAAATGGTGCAGCTTGCGTCGGGCAAAGTTCGTGGGGTCCGACTGGGTTTGCAGTTTTAGAAAATCAGCAACAAGCTGAATTGCTGAAAACTAAAGCTCAGCTTGCCTTTGCAGGTAAATCGAATATTGGTTTTCAATGTTGTCGCGGTAAAAACACTGGCGCAAGCATTCAATTAGGTTAAAAAATTATGGAAAAAGTCTCAATTTTACATTTGTTTACTGCGGCTAAAAACGCCAGCCCGTTTGACGTGAATATGGCATATGACGCTGGTTTCGACAAGATTATGCCTTACACCAATGTGGGCTTGGGCGAAGTTGCAGGTTTAACGCAAGATGCTATTTTTTCGCGCAGCAGTAGCGGTTTAAAACGTGAGGCGATTTTTATCGGTGGGCGCGATATAGATTTGGCTATGGATATGCTGGAGGTCTCACAAAAAGCCACATTTCCACCGTTTCAGATATCGATGTTTGCTGATCCATCAGGTGCATTTACCACCGCAGCAGCGATGCTGGCAAAAGTCGATTTGCATTTAAATCGTCATTTTAAAATCAACTTAAAAGATAAAAAAATCGCCATATTTGGTGCAACTGGTCCAGTAGGTGGTTGCGCAGCGCTGATAGCTGCCAAACAAGGCGCACAGGTGCAATTGGTAGCGTATCGCGGCATGGAAAGCGTGCGCGAAAAAGCACAAAACTATAATCAGCACTATAGCGTCGATATTGGCTTGGTGGATGGTGCATCGGAAGCAGCAAAGCAAGTAATTTTGGATGATGCGGACGTGGTACTTTGCTGCGCTGCAGCGGGCGTTCGCGTGCTTTCTGCTGAGCAAATTGCACATTCCAAACATTTAAAAATCATCGCTGATGTTAATGCAGTGCCGCCAAGCGGTGCTGAGGGCGTGGCGGTGATGATGGATGGCATGCAGATTGCGGAGACCAAAGTATTAGGAGTCGGCGCGCTGGCGATAGGCAATTTAAAATATGCCACGCAACATCAGCTTTTAAAACAAATGCTTAGCGCAGAAAAACCAGTGTATATAGAGTTTATGGCGGCATTTGAAACGGCGCAAAATTTAGCCAGTAGCTAAAAGTGGCTAAATTTATTATCGCGGCACTCTCTGCCCGCGGATTTGCAGAGATGGCAGTGGCTTATGGGCATGACGTGATTGTGCTGGATGCCTTTGTTGATGAGGATACGCAGCGAGCTTCCTCCAAAACCCACAAGCTAAAAATGCATATAAACGATCAAGGCTTAAGTTTGGATGAAGAAGATTTTAAAAGCGTTTTTTCGGGTATTAATTTAGCTGAAGTTGACGGTTTTTTGTACGGCAGTTTGTTCGATAATTGCCCAGATTTACTGTCTTGGGTGGCTGAGCGTGTGACGATTATCGGCAACAAGAAAGAAGTGTTGAAACGCGCTAAAGACTTCAGTTTTTTCGCGCTGTTGGATGATTTGGGCATTCAGCATCCTGAAGTCTGTTTGCAAATGCCTGATAACACTGCGCAGTGGCTTGCGAAGAAACTTGGCGGCTCTGGCGGAACGCATATTAAGCCTGCAAATCAGGCTAAACCTGCTGACTATTTGCAGCAAGCTTATTTTCAAAAAAAACAGGCTGGAACGCCAATATCCATGCTGTTTGTGGCCGATGGCAAAACAGCACAACCCATTGGTTTTAACCAACAGCTTATCGCGCCAACGGATGAAATGCCTTATCGTTTTGCGGGAGCGGTTGGAAGCGTTGCCGTACAGCCCAATATCTATGCGGCTTTCAAGCATGCTGCGCAGCAATTAACGGGTGCTTTAAATTTGTGTGGAGTTAATAGTTTGGATGCCATTTTAGAGGGTGAAAGCTTGTGGGTTTTGGAATTGAACCCAAGATTAAGTGCGACTTTTGATTTATATGAAAACTTATTTTCTTTGCATGTGCAAGGCTGTGCGGGAAGTTTAACGGACTCTCTGCCTAAAATTAACGCTTCAAAAGCTCAGCTTATTTTGTATGCGGATGAAGTATTAGACATTTCCAAGGACTTTATTTGGCCAAATTGGGCGGCGGATACTCCCGCTTTAGACGTTGGAGAATCCAGTGTTAGAATTCCTCAACATATGCCGATTTGTAGCGTATTTGCGCATGCTGAAAGTGCAGAGGTTGCACATGCGCTGGTACGACAACGGTCTGATAAACTGAAAGAAATGTTATATCAATGATTAAACTTGACTTAAAAATAGCAGGCCTGCAACCTAGTATCCATGAGGCTTGCAGGCCATTGATTGAAGTTTTTTTAGCCCAAGCAAAAGCATTGAATATTGGCGTTTCGCAGCATACCACTGGTGCGACGATTGTTGATGCTGGCATTGCGCACGCTGGCGGCGCGGAGGCGGGACGCCTGATTGCAGAAATTTGTATGGGTGGTTTGGGAGATTTGAGTTTTCAACAGAGCACAGCTTTCAAAAAATGGCCTTCGAGCATTCATGTAAAGTCAGAAAACCCAGTGCTGGCTTGTCTCGGCAGTCAATATGCAGGTTGGGCGCTACAGCACGAAAAGTTTTTTTCGTTAGGTTCTGGGCCTGCGCGGGCGCTTGCCCAGCGCGAAGAATTATTTAAAGAATTAAACTATCGAGATAGTGGCGACGCGACGGTTTTGGTGCTAGAAACTGACAAAATCCCGCCTGTTGAAATTATTGAAAAAGTGTCGCGCGACACCAATGTTAAAGTAGAAAATCTCACCTTTATTTTAACGCCAACCACCAGTATTGCAGGTGCAACCCAAATCGTGGCGCGGGTTTTGGAGGTAGCGCTGCATAAAGCGCATACGCTACATTTTCCGTTGGATTGTATTATAAGTGGTCGTGGCATTGCGCCATTGCCGCCAGTTTCTGGCGATTTTATGACTGCAATGGGACGTACTAACGATGCGATTTTATTTGGTGGATTTGTTGAATTGAATGTGAATTCTAGCGATGCAGATGCTGAAAAGCTGGCGAACGCATTGCCCAGTAGCGCCTCTAAAGATTACGGCAAAACGTTTGCGGAAGTGTTTAAATTTTACAAGATGGATTTTTACCAGATTGATCCGCTGCTATTTTCCCCAGCAAAAGTAAAAATTACCAATCTAAAAACTGGCAATATTTTTAATGCGGGTGAGTTTAGTGCGGCATTAATAAATAAATCTTTTAATAATTAAATCAAATAATTATAATAATTAATTAAAGTAAAATATTAATGAAAATAGTGGTGTTTACCGATGATGCTGGCTGGCACGGCGCACAGCTAAAGCAAGCTTTTGCAACGCGCAATGTGGAAATAGTTTTTGCGTCGCTTCAAGGTTGTGTGATTGATTGTTCGGGCAAAAAGCCGCATATAAAAACTCCACATTTTGAGGGTCTTCCAAAGGGCGCATTTGTGCGCGGTATTGCGGGTGGCACTTTGCAGCAAGTCACCACGCGGCTCAATGTGTTACATATGTTAAAAGCGCTGGGAGTACCTGTTTACAACGATGGCAAGGCGATTGAGCGCACGGTGGATAAAGCCATGACTAGCTTTTTGTTGCACAATAATGGTATCTCGACACCGCAAACTTGGGTGTGTGAATCACGCAAGCAAGCACATGAAATCATTTCTCAAAACTCACAATTAGCAATCAAGCCCCTATTTGGCTCGCAGGGGCAAGGCGTGCGCTTGGTGGATGATAAAAATTTGCCGCTACCGATGGATGCGTTTGTGGATGGCGTATTTTACTTGCAAACATTGATAGAAGCGCCACACGATTACCGCGTATTTATTATAAATAATCAAGTAGTTGCCGCGATGAAAAGGTCTGGCGAAACATGGTTGCATAACGTAGCGCAAGGTGCGAAATGTGAAAATATTATAGATAAAAGCGCAGAAGTAGATGTGCTAGATATTGCCCTGCAAGCTGCATCTGTGCTTGACATTGCCTACTGTGGTGTAGACGTGATTCGTGACAAAAATGGAGAATTATTTGTGCTGGAAGTGAACAGCATTCCTGCTTGGCGAGGGCTGCAGGGTGTTTCTGATATAAATGTCGCACAAATTTTAGTCGATGATTTTTTAAGCCATATTATAATGAGTAAGCCATGAATTCACTGCAGCTTGCAAATGCCTTTAAAGCTGCTTGCATGGCGGAGCTTGAGGCATTGAAGCCTGGCAATGTGCATATTTTTGCCGATGGTCACGGCATGACGGTGCACGATTTTATTGCTAGCGCTGATGCGGTGAGTGAGGTGATTGCGCAACCCGATTTGAGTTTAGGCGAACGCATTTTATTGAGCGTACAAGCTACGCAAGACGCGGTACATATGAACACCAATTTGGGCGTGATATTGCTATGCGCGCCATTAATTCACGCAGCGACTCATGCCAATTTAAATCAATATAGCGCTGGCCTGCAGGCCAATATCCATAGAGTTCTCAGCGGCACTACAGTAGAAGATGCAGAAGCTTGTTTTGCAGCGATTCGTTTGGCGAACCCAGCGGGTTTGGGCGAGAGTGATCAGCACGACGTGCAAGATCCTGCTTGCTGCACTTTGCTGGAAGCCATGCAGCAAGCTATGGATAAAGATATGATTGCTCAGCAATATACTAATAATTTTATCCACGTATTTGATGGCTTGGCTTGTTACCAAAAAGCGTTGAACAAGTGGCAGCGCCCAGCTTGGTCAGCAACGGCGGTGCATTTGCACTATATGGCACATTTTCTAGATAGTCATATTGTGCGCAAATATGGCGAAACAATTGCCAGCCTAGTGCAAAACGAAGCGCGTGAGCATGAGATGGAGTTTTCAAAAGTGTTTAACCCCAAAAACTATCAAGCAGAATTGTTGTTATTTGATGCGGCGCTTAAAAAACGTGGCTTAAACCCTGGTACTAGTGCCGACTTAACGGTGGCTACTTTGCTTCTGCACGCACTTTTGTGAGCTTTAAACGTATTGAAAATAAAACTTTTTAAGTGACAAAAAATATTTTTGAGAAATATTTTAATATATAATTCTCGGTCTGAATTTCAATAAGAATCTCGTTAAATTTTTTAGGAGGATGCAATGGCAAATTTATTAGACCAACTCAAAAGCATGACTACAATCGTGGCTGATACAGGTGATGTAGAAGCGATTAAAAGCGTGAAACCAGTAGATGCTACAACGAATCCATCATTAGTTTTAAAAGCTAGCACATTGCCACAATATGCGCCATTGATTGAAACAGCCATTGCGTATGCAAAAGCGCAAGGCGGTAGCAAGGAACAGCAAATTGATAACGCGGCTGATAAATTAGCCGTATTAATTGGTGCAGAAATTACTAAAGTTGTGCCAGGCCGTATTTCAACTGAAGTCGATGCGCGCTTATCTTTTAACTTAGAAGCGATGGTGGCTAAAGGCCGTAAATTAATCCAACTTTACGCAGATTCTGGCATCAGCAAAGATCGCGTATTGATTAAATTAGCTTCAACTTGGGAAGGCATTAAAGCCGGTGAGATTCTTGAAAAAGAAGGTATTCAATGTAACTTAACATTGCTATTTGGCTTTGGCCAAGCGCGCGCCTGTGCTGAAGCTGGTGTATTCTTGATTTCACCATTCGTGGGCCGTATTTTAGATTGGTACAAAGCCAAAACTGGCGAAACATACACACAAGAAACTGACCCAGGTGTGGTTTCTGTGCGTGCAATTTATGCTTATTACAAAGCAAATGGTTACAAAACTGTGGTAATGGGTGCTAGCTTCCGTAATGTGGGCGAATTGATTGCCTTGGCAGGTTGCGATCGTTTAACTGTATCGCCAAACTTGTTACAAGATTTAGCGGCAACAGAAGGTACCTTAACGCGCGTATTAACAGATGGCGGCAAAACAGCAACACCACCAGCCAAAATGACAGAAGCAGAGTTTCGTTTTGAGTTAAACCAAGATGCGATGGCGATTGAAAAGTTGTCTGAAGGTATTCGAGGCTTTGTGGCGGACCAAATTAAATTAGAGGTGGCTCTAGCTACAAAACTTTAAGATATAAAATAGCTTTCAAAGCTAGCAAAAGTCATGTTAAAACGTAACGCTTGATTTTAAAACTGTAACTAACATGTAATATTTGCGGTTTAACATTGACAATAATAGGCTGGGCACTTAAGATAAGAGTCGAGCTTTAAATTCGCTAAAAGCCTGTTGTCACTTAGCTCACAGGCAGCTAGCAAGATGGTTTAGTAGTATTAGTACTAAATTTGTAGCTAAATTATGTAGTTACAACCAATATTTAATAAATACTTTAAGTGTTTATTGTTAATAAAAATTTTTAATCGGAGAGTACACCATGGCACAAACCCAAATGGCATTAGATTCATTAGATTTTGACGCAACAGTAGCGTTGGCAACAACAGTTGCACCACACGTTGACATCTTAGAAATCGGCACACCATGCATCAAGCACAACGGTATCAAATTGCTTGAAACATTGCGCGCTAAATTTCCAAACAACAAAATCTTAGTTGACTTAAAAACAATGGACGCTGGTTTCTACGAAGCTGAGCCATTCTACAAAGCTGGTGCAGATATCTGTACAGTGTTAGGTTGTGCTGATATCGGTACTATCAAAGGCATTATCGATGTTGCAAACAAATACGGCAAAAAAGCACAAGTTGACTTGATCAACGTTGCTGACAAAGCTGCACGCACTAAAGAAGTGGCTAAATTAGGCGCACACATCATTGGTGTGCACACTGGTTTAGATCAACAAGCTGCTGGCCAAACACCATTTGCTGACTTAGCAATGGTTGCTGGTTTAAACTTAGGTTTAGAAATCTCAGTTGCTGGTGGTGTAAAAGCGGCAACAGCTGCACAAGTACGTGATGCTGGCGCAACAATCATTGTAGCTGGTGCTGCAATTTACGGCGCTGCTGATCCTGCTGCTTCTGCTGCAGAAATCACAAAAATTGCTCATGGTTAATTTAACATTATCAATAATTAATTATTGATATGAGCTGATAAAATCCCGGCCCAGCAATGCGTCGGGATTTTTTACAACTATGAAATGAAAAAAAGGAAATTAAGATGGATTCTCAACAATTAATTTTAAGTCGTTTAACTACGATTTTATCTGAAACCGATAATAGTAATGCCGCAAAACTCATGCAATTAGTCGATGGCGCTGGTCGCATATTCATTGGCGGTGCAGGCCGTTCAGGTTTGGTATCGCGTTTTTTTGCCATGCGTTTGGTGCACAGCGGTTATCAGGTGAACATGATTGGCGAAATCGTCACCCCAGCAATCAAAGCAGGTGATTTACTGGTACTGGTTTCAGGCTCTGGTGGCACAGAAACTTTGTTGCCTTTTGTTAAAAAAGCAAAATCAGTCGGCGCTAAATTAGCGGTGGTTTCAATGAAAGCAAAATCAGCGATGGCAGAAGTAGCTGATTTGAACATTCAAATTGGTAATGACAATAGCTTTCCTCTTACAAATGGCATGCCAATGGGCGCGCAATTTGAGTTATCGGCCTTGATTTTCTTAGAGGCCGTCATTTCTGATATCGTTCATACTAAGGGCTTAACCGAAGAAGGTATGCGCGCGATTCACGCAAATTTGGAGTAAGTTTTTCAAACTTTAAAAACCCCGAGCTTGCTCGGGTTTTTTATTGGCTCAAACTTTTAATTTCATCAGTTAAAAGTTGTTTCTGATGCAAAGCGGTGGCGATTAGAGCGCCGTGCACACCCATTTTTTTTAGTAGATTTAAATCCTGTGCATGTCTTATTCCCCCAGCCGCATAAAGATTTTTTCCTGATGCAAGTGTCATTATTTTTTGCATTAAATTTGCATTCGCGCCTTGGTTGGCGCCTACATTTTGCAGCGACATCACAATCACATCTTGCGGCCAATACTGACTACTTTCTAACAATTCGGCTGGGCCTTGATAGCCGTTCGGCATAAAGTCTAAAGACAATACAAAGCACTCTTTTTGTTGATTTTTACAAGCTAAAAAAATTTCTAATTCAGGAAAGTTTTCGCTGCCCAAAATCACGTTAGAATGTGCAATCGGCTGTATTGAATGAGCGCCCGCATCAATCCACAGCTTAAGTTGTGGAAATTTTTGTGCGATGGTGCGAATCACGTTAAAGTTGTCGCCAGATTGTTGAATGGCGTTTAAATCGGCGATATATAATTGCGAAAAAGGGTAAACATCGAGCAAAGCCGCCACAATAGCTAGCGGCTTGTTAGAGTGGGTTAGTAATGATTTTATGGGCTTATAGTTTTGCCTTTGACCTTGCTGGGCATGCACTATAGCGCCATTGAGTAAATCGATTACAGGGATAATTTGCATCATTAAACTTAATAAAATATTTGTATGTGAGTTTATCACTGGCGGTGGCTTGTGTGCAGCGCCGCTTTCGGAGTCATTGACGCATGAAGGTGCGCTAATGCGCGACTCACTACTAAGAGATTTGTCCGAGCTACCTTACAGCGTCAGCACCACGGTGGATGCGCGCTTGAAAGTGCCAGAAAACTGCGCCGAGTGTGTTGTAGTACAGGCCGATGTTGATGTTTGGCAGGTTTGGAAAGCGCAAATTCGCGCTGCAGATGCGGTTTTCGTCATCGCGCCAGAAACCGATGGTACCTTGCATTACTTAACGCAGATTGCAGACCTGGAATCCTCTCTGGTATTGGGTTGCGGGCTTACTTCAATTGCAATTGCGGCTGACAAAATGGCAACTTATTTTGCTTTAGAAGCGGCTGGCATCGCCACGATTCCCACTTATACGTTAGAAAACTGGCCAAAAAGTCATTGGATTTGGCTGGCAAAACCCAACGATGGCGCTGGTTGCAGCGACACGGCATGTTTTAATAATGCGGATGATTTGCAGGATTGGATAGAGCAAAATGATAAGCAACTCACGCATGTGATTCAAGCTTATCAACCAGGCGATTCTGCCAGCATTTCTTGTGTGATGAAAAAAGGAAAAGCGCATGTGCTAAGTTGCAATACGCAGAAAATTGAGATTAATAATCATATGCTTAGCTACAAAGGCGGTATTGTGAATGGCATGCGTGAGCATTGGCAACAATTTGAGTTGGTCGCCAACCAAATTGCAAAAGCGCTGCCAGATTTAGCGGGTTATGTCGGCGTTGATGTGATCGTAGATAATGATGAAATTATCGTGGTGGAAATCAATCCACGTCTAACAACTAGCTATATTGCGCTGCGCGAGGCGACTGGCAAAAATCCAGCTGAGTTGATTATTAGCACACGCATAAATCCGCGCGCTAAATGGCCAAAATTGCAGCAAAATCAGGTTCGCATTGATGTCTAAAACGATTGGTTGGGATATCGGCGGCGCACATCTCAAAGCGGTTTTACTGGATGAAAGTGGCGCAGTGTTGCAAGTGTTGCAGTTGCCATGTACGCTTTGGCGCGGTTTAAATCATTTAGAAATTGCAATTAATTATGCCCTGCGCGCCTTTAAAATAGAGCCTGCTGGAGTACATCATGCAATCACTATGACGGGTGAGTTGGTCGATTTGTTCGTTAATCGCCACGAAGGCGTTGTAGAAATTTCCAACTCGGTGACGAAACTGTTTGGCAAAGACACACTTTTTTACGCAGTTGATAACGGTTCTGGCGCAGGTTTTGTGCGCTTAGAGCGCGTTTCTAAATTTTCAGCTTCTGTTGCCTCCTCCAACTGGCACGCAAGCGCCAGCGCGCTTGCAATGTATGTGCAAGATGCACTATTGATTGATATTGGCAGCACCACGACAGATATTGTTGCGATAGAACGTGGCAAAGTAAAAAGTTTAAGCTTAAGTGATGCAAGCCGCATGACTGATGACAGCTTGGTTTATACGGGTGTGGTGCGCACACCTGTAATGGCGTTGACGCAAAAATTAGTTTTCGAAAACTTAGAAACCAACATTGCGGCAGAATATTTTGCAACGATGGCGGATGTTTATCGACTAACGGGCGAGCTTTTACCAGAATATGACCAAGCAGAAACTGCTGACAGCAAGGGCAAAACTGCGCTGGAAAGTGCACGGAGATTGGCGCGCATGCTAGGCCATGACGTTGAAAATCATTCGATGGAAATTTGGAAAAACTTGGCAGAAGCCTGTAAAGCTTTGCAAGTAAATCAAATTAAAACTGCGGTTTTAAAACATTTGAAACCTAAAATGACAATCATCGGCGCAGGCGTGGGCAGTTTTTTAGTAAAACAAATTGCAGGTGATTTAAAACATGAGTTTATGCCTGCCTGCAGCCCAATATCCATAACTCTTCCAGACAATATAAATGTAGATTTAAAAGCATTAGAAACTTGTTTTACTGCATTTGCAGTCGCAACTTTGGCAAAAAACCAGCTGACCAAGATACAAACGACAGATTTAGATGTTTAAACACGAAATTCCCTATAATCATGACAGCGCGCAACTTTTTGAGCGTATTCAACACATGGCTTGGCCGATGTTTTTAGATAGCGGCCAAATGCTGGACGCCAGCACTGGAAAGCCTGGTAGTCAATATGGGCGTTACGATATCATCGTCGCCGAGCCTTTTATTACGCTGGTAACGCTCGGGAAAGTTACCAGTATTACGCAAAATGGCGAGATAGATACTTCCGAAGAAGATCCATTTTTACTGCTTAAAAATTTGCTTCAACGATATCCAACGCCTAAAACAGACCTTCCGTTTGCGGACGGAGGCTTACCATTTGCTGGCGGAGCCGTTGGTTATTTTGCCTACGATTTAGCACGACGCATCGAAAAGCTGCAGAGTAATGCCATTGTGGCAGAAGAAGTTCCTGAAATGATGGTCGGCCTATACGATAGCGCGATTGTGGTGGATCATCGCGAGCAGCGTAGTTTTTTAGTTTGCCAAGGTTTAAATGCCGAAATAGATGAAAAATGGCATGCCCTACAGACCAAGATCCATAAGCCTTTCAAAGCACTTTCTTTGAATAACTTTGAAGTAAAAACACCTGTTGTTTCCAATTTGTCTGAGCCGCAATACGCCAAAGCTTTTGCCAAAATCAAAGCCTATATTACTGCAGGCGATTGCTACCAAGTGAATTTGGCGCAACGCTTTTCGGCTGAAGTTGCTGGCGATAGCTGGCAGATGTATAAAAAATTACGCGAGATTAGCCCAGCACCATTCATGGCTTACATGGATTTGCCTTTGAATAAAACGGAAACTTTTCAAGTACTTTCAAACTCGCCTGAACGCTTTATTCAAGTGACAGGTAATCACGTGGAAACCCGCCCTATTAAAGGCACTCGGCCGCGCTCGAGCAACCCAGAAGAAGATTTGACCAACTCAAACGGGCTATTGACGAGCGAGAAGGATAAGGCGGAAAATCTGATGATAGTGGATTTACTACGTAACGATTTAAGCAAGAGCTGTGAAAAAGTACAGGTAAATCAACTATTTCAGTTACAAAGCTTTGCTAACGTACATCATTTGGTGAGTATTATTGTGGCCAAATTAAAGGTAGGAAAAACCGCTGTAGATGTGTTGCGAAGCTGTTTTCCAGGCGGTTCGATTACTGGGGCGCCAAAATTAAGATCGATGCAAATTATTGAAGAGCTAGAGCCGCAGCGACGTGGGATTTACTGCGGCACAATTGGCTACATCGGTTTTGATAGCAATATGGATACAAATATAGCAATCCGTACTGCAATCGTATGTAAAAATAAACTTAGTTTTTATGCTGGCGGTGGTATAGTTTCTGATTCAGACGTGTTAAAAGAGTACACCGAAACGTTAGATAAAGCCTCCAGCTTTACGGCAGTAATAAAGCATTTTACGAGGCTCTGATTAACGCTTCTTAACTATGATAAAAACAACAATAACCCAAACATTTTTAAGGGTGATAACAACTAATGACTGTTATAAATTTCGACTTTACTTATTAAGTCTAAAATAAAATCATGGCCACATTGGAAAATAATTTTAAAGGAAACTCCATGTGGGTGATAAAAGTTGGTGGTAGCCTTTTGGGCTCGCCAGAGTTAGAACGCTGGTTAGAAATCTTTGTAAAGTTTAGCGATGGTCATATCATCATTGTGCCTGGCGGCGGAGTATTTGCAGACGCTGTGCGAGAATCTCAAAAAGTATCTAAAATTAGTGATGCTTGCGCACATCGCTTGGCGGTATTGGCGATGGATCAGTTTGGCCTGTTATTGGCAAATATGAATCCCGGTTTAGCAATCGCAAGAACAGCACTGGAGATAGATGAGCGTACTTGGCAGCATCGCGCGATTATCTGGCTGCCAAGCACGATGGTGCTTGCTGACGACTCTATTCCAAAAAGTTGGGATGTCACTTCGGATAGTATTGCGGCTTGGCTGGCAGAGAAGTTAGATGCAAAAAATCTGATTTTGTTAAAATCGGACAAGCCTGATAAATCTGAGCTTTGCTTGAAAATGATGACAAAAGATGGTGTAGTAGATGAAGCATTTAGTGATTTTGTCAGCAATAAGGCGTTTGGTCGCTGGATGCTGAAAAAAACTGATTATGAGCATTTTTTAGAAGGTGTGAATTCGCTGACTTTAACTAAATTCGGTTCATCTATTCACTAATGATTACAAAAGTTTATTCAGAACAAGAAGTTAAGAAAAAGCTTGAAACCGAGCTTCCGCACTGGTATTTTGAAAATGGATGGATTCGCCGCAAATACAAAACCAGCGGTTGGAAAGCCACGCTGATGGTGGTGAATACCATTGGTCACCTAGCCGAAGCGGCTTGGCATCACCCCGATTTAACGATTTCTTACGCGTTTGTCATCGTGAAATTAATGACGCATGATGCCAAAGGTATTAGCGACAAAGATTTTGAATTGGCCACAAAAATTGAGCAAGTCATCAGCTGGCAACCTGCGTTGAAAGGCGGCGCATTAGAGGGCACACCCAATGAGGATGCCAGATTTAAGTACATCAAGTACGATTAATTAGCTTTCTAAGTGTTTTTCAAACCGTCCAAAATGCAACATAATCGTGGGCAAAATAAGCAAATTCAAAATCGTTGAAGTAATCAAACCACCCACAATAATCGTCGCCATTGGCCCCTCAATTTCACGCCCAGGTTGACCGCTACCAATGGCTAACGGAAGTAATCCCAGTGCAGTCACTAGCGCAGTCATCAGCACAGAAGGTAAGCGCTCAGTCGCGCCGCGAATGCAAGTTTCTAAGTTCCAAACACAGTTTTCTTCATCAATTAAATGTTGAAAATGTGAGACCATCATGATGGAGTTGCGCAGTGTAATGCCGAACAATGTGACGAAGCCAACTAATGAGCCGAGTGAAATCCATCCGCCAGTAAATAAAGCCGCCAGCACGCCGCCGATGAGCGCGAAGGGCAGATTGGCAAAAGTGAGTAGCAAATTACGCAATCTACCAAACGCGATGTAGAGCATGAGGAAAATCGCCACACCAGCCAGCAATGAATGTACGACTAAGTCTTCGCGTGACTGTGCATTGGCTTCAGCTTCGCCTGTAAACTCCAAGTAATTGCCATTGTTTAAATTAATGTTAGTTTTGATGCGTTTTTTAAGCTCGGTATTAAAGCTTTCTACGTCACGACCTTCCACATTGGCGGTGACGGTTTGGATGCGTTTTGCGCTGGCGTGTAGAATTTTTGAGCGACCATTTTCTTGGCTGATGAACGCAATATCCTTTAAATGCAACAATTTGCCTTCAGGATTGAACAGCGGAATATTGCCAATATCGCCAATATCGTCGCGTGCTTCTTCCTCTAGCACCACGCTCAAACCGACCACGCGGCTACCCATATAAATTTGCGCGATTGGTACGCTTTCATAGCTCGCACGCACGGTGTCGAGCACATCAACAGCTTGTAAACCCCACATTACAAGCTTGTCAGGACGCAGGCGAATTGCCACTTGTGGCGTGCCTGGCGGCGATTGCACCAGCACATCAGTCGCACCCTTGATTCCACTGACCAAGCTGGCGATTTTTTGCGCGTCGCGATCCAGCGCATCTAAATCATTGCCATAAATATTGATGACGGTTGAAGCCGCGTAACCCGAAATGGTTTCTTCGATGCGCTCAGTTAAAAAGGTGTTGATGGCGAAATTGACACCAACAAATCCGATTTCTGCTTTACCGTCACCGTCACCATCCACGGCTTCGCCAGCGAGCTCTTCACGAATGTCTGCCAAAATGCGGTCTTGTTCTTGTCCTGACAGTGTGCCGATTTCGATTTCAAATTCGCTGTAATGCGTACCAAAAGTATCGGCACCATTTTGCGCGCGACCCACCCATTGTGTGACCGACTTAACGCCTTTAATCTCGCGTAAAACTTTGGCGACTTGCCTGCCCAACCGCAAAGACTCTTGCTCTGATGTTCCTGGCACAGCTGTCATGTGCATAATAAAATGGCCTTCGTGCAGGGCTGGGATAAACTGGCTTTTGAATAAAGGTAAAATACTCATGCCTAGAGCAATCAATAAAAAACTAATAAAAATAACTAATTTGTATTTTTTTTCAATAAGATAGAGTAATTTAACGTAACTTTTTTTGATGGATTTAATAATGGGCGAATCTTCGGCGTCCAATTTTGCGTTGCCCAACATCACATAACAAAGCGCAGGTGTGAGCGTGAGCGCAACCACTAGCGAGGCCATAATAGCCGCGATATAAGCAAAGCCCAGTGGCGCGAATAATTTGCCCGCCACGCCAGATAAAGTGAGCAGTGGCATGAACACCAGCGCCACAATAATTGTCGCGTAAACCACCGAACTGCGCACTTCCATCGAGGCGTCGAACACGACTTTGTAGATAGGTAAAGGTTTTGTGAGAAGGCGATTCTCTTTTAGGCGCCTAAATATATTTTCGGTATCGATAATCGCATCGTCTACAACCTCACCTAATGCAATAGCTAAACCTCCTAATACCATGATATTTAATCCTATTTCAAAATATCCTAACACCACAATGGCACTTAATAACGAAAGCGGGATAGCGGTGGCGGAAATAAACGCTGTACGCGCATTAAACAAAAATAAGTATAAAATGGTGATGACTAAAATCGATCCGACGAGGATATCGTTGCGAACGCCGTCAATCGCGGTTTCGATAAAGTTGGCAGGGCGAAACAAGCCTTCATGAAGCGTCACCTGCTCGTTTTCAAGCGTTGGTTTTAACTCTTTTATAGCAGACTCAATGGCCTGGGTAACTGCATGGGTATTGGCTCCCAGCTGCCCTTGCACAGATAAATAAATACCTGTTTCTTCATTAATGATTGCGCTACTGATGGAAGGTGCTGCGCCTTCCATCACGCGGCCGATATCGCTTAACTTAATGCTGATGCCGTTTTTATGCACTAAAACCGCTTTGGCTAAAGTGGCGGCGCTGGCGGCTTGACCTTCGGTGTTGATAATAATGCGCTGATTGCTATTTTGAATAAAGCCCGCGCCGCTCACGCCAGTGGCTTTTTGTGCGGCCGTGACGACATCATTGATATTGAGTTGGTATTGCACCAATTTTGCGGGGTCAATTTGTACCTGAAACTGACGCACTTCACCACCAAACACGTTGACATCCGCTACGCCTGGAATCGCCAATAAATGCGGCACTACGGTCCAGTCGACGATAGTTCTTAGCTCCATTAAGCTACGTTTTTTTGAAGTTAACCCAAAGCCCAACACTGTGCTGGCAGATGAGGTAAGTGGCGTTATATTGGGCGTAATGCCTCGTGGAATCTGGTTGGTGAGCGTGCTTAAGCGTTCTGCAACCACTTGACGATTGCGGTAAATATCAGTGTCTTCATCAAAAATCACCGTGACAATCGATAAGCCTGGAATTGATTGCGAGCGCATATCTAACACGCCAACCGTGCCTGCAATGCTTGTTTCTATTGGTTGAGAGACTAGGTTTTCGACTAACTCTGCCGATAGGCCTGGTGATTCAGTCTGAATGATGATTTGCGTGGGCGAAAACTCGGGGAATACGTCTAAATTACTGCGTGTGAGACTGTATAAGCCGTACAGCACGACTAGACAAGCTAGACCAATAATCACGCCATAAAATCGGATTGAGAAGCGGACAATAGCCGACATCATACTTTATATGTACCTGTCTTCATTTTAGCTCCGACATCACATCGCTTCGCGATATGAGTCTGCACTGAAACTCGAGTTAGCTTTTTCAAGTTAATCCTCGTTTTCATTTTTAATCAAATACTTAAATTCTTCTGAAAGCAGCAACTGCGCGCCGTTCACGACGACTTCACTATTTGCATCCAAGCCTTGGTTGAACCAACCGGCTTCAACTTCGGTATCAGCAGAAATAGGTTTGCGTACAAACTGATCTTTTCCCTGTCTAAAATATGCCCAGGGTGTACCTGCATACCAAACCACGGCGTTGCTGGGGATAATGATGCCATTCGTGCTACCGCTAGTTGCTGCTTCTACATTGACGCGCATGCCAATGCGCAGTTGGTCTGCAGGTGCGCTGTAATAAAAAGTTTTGCCAAAGCCGTTACTATCAGAGATGGATGCAGGCGACACATACATTGCTTTAATCGGCGAACTTGATTCATTTAGCGGCGTGACATCAATACTAGAACCCGCTTTTGGCGTAGCGTTGCTAAGTGGCAAGCTCACCTGAATAAGCACGTTTTTTCTGCTGAGTAGACTTTCTAAATGTGGTGGTAATTTGTCGTTAAAAGCCAATTTTGCTAGCGCTTCGCCCCATTTTAGTTTCATGTTGGTTTGTAGATTTTTTAGTTGCAATTCATTCGCGATAACATTGGCTTTATCAGTATTCACCGCCGCTAATGCCTCTTGCACCGCGTGGTCAGAAACGTTTTTATCATCCTCATTAAGTGTTTTAAGGCGTTGATATTGCTGGCTATTTTGTTCGCTAGCAGCATGTGTCAAGTTGGCATTAGTTTTCAAGGTTAAATAATTGGATTTTGCTTCAATCAAGCTATCAATGCTGACTACATTGCCGAAGCTTTTGATCTCACCTTGATATGATGCAGCGGTTACTTTTGCAGTCAGAATACCGCTATTTTGTTGGGTTGCAGCCGGTAAGCTCACAATACTTATGCCCGCATTTTCGGTTACTCGACTAGGGCTTTCAATCTCTTCTTTTTGTTCAGATTGATAAGCTTCGTACTCATCTTTACCATAAAAAACTAGCACCCAAAATAGGGCGATGATTAATATGGCTTGTAATACAATAATTAAAGTTAGTTTTTTAGTCATGGCTCAATTTTCGGCACTGTAAACTGATCAAAAAGAGGATGCTGCATCATGTCTTCAATTACTAGCGCTACATTTAAGTTGCTAAATTGCGCATTTAACAATTGCTGCTCTAGTAGGCCTGTATTTAGGGCATTCTGGGTCAATGCTAGGCGATCTATCAGCCCTGCGTCTAGCTGTTTTTGTAGCTTTTGGCTATATTGTACTTGTGATATTTGTTGAAGTTTTATTTGGTCAATGTTTTGTAAACTAGCTTGATAAGCCGCCAAAGCTTGGCTTAAGTCACCAATAATTTTGGCTTGTAATGCTTCAAATTGCGCACCTTCGATCTCGCGCATGGCTGTGGCCTCTGCAATAAGTGTTTGATTTTTATTCAGTAAATTGAGTAAAGTGGAAAATCCAAGCGACCAAATGCTGTCACCAAACTCAAAGGCAAAGCCTGGGCTGAGTGAAATATCAGGCGTTTGTTTGGCGACTTCTAATTTAATTTTACTTTCTGCAGCCGCGTATTTAGACAAGCTACGCCTAATATCCAAGCGGTTCAGCAGGGCTTTTTCTTGAGAGTCTTTGAGTGAAACTAAAGCAGAGCGCTGTTTTGCTAAACTGGCGTCCAAATCTAATGGTTTTAATTTGAGTTGATTAAATTTCTCGCTTGTGATGCCAACGTCAGCGGCAAGCGCAGCGAGGACTTCAGCAGATTTGGCAATTTCAGAACTAAGTGAAAATAAAGTTTTTTGTTGTAGTAATTTAGCCGCGCTCAACTCAGTATTGGAAAGCGCGCCAAGTTGTACGCGTTTTTCTAATATTTTTATTAACACTTCTTGTGTTTTAACTTCGTTGCTTAGTTGTTTTTGCTGCGCAATATTTTCGTGATAACGCAGTAAATCTTTGGCGATTTGGCTACGCAGTTGCCAAGCTGCATCCGCCACATCAATACGCGCAGCCTCGACCAAGTGTTGGGCTTCTTCAACGCGGATTTCACGTTTATTACCAGTTTCTATAGGAATTTCCACATGTAAGCCATACGCCCACGGCCGAATATCACCATTTTTTTGATTGCTACGCGCAATGTTGCCGCCTAAAGTGGGGTTCTGTTTTTGTTCAGCCTTTTCTAAGTTAGCATTGGCTAGTGTCAGTTGCGCCTTGGCAATATCTAAATTGCTATTGAATTGCAACGCACATAGTGTCAGTTCGTTTAAGCCCCATTCGGCAAACGGCAAGTCTTTTTCTGTATAGCCTTGTTTGATTAAATAGGCTTTAAACTCAGCGCTATTAGTGTCTTTGTTCAGCAATTTAGCGGAAGTTTGTGCAGAGTCTAGCGGTTTGGCTTGATATGGTAGATTTGCACAACCAGCCGTAAACAAACTGAGACCTAGCGCAGTAATCAATAAAGTTGATTGAGGAAAGCAATTCACAGTTGAGCTAAAAAGCGCACTAAGCGCTAGTTTTCGATGCTGGCATGTACCGAGTTAAGCGCGTCCTGCAACGTTTCTTCTGATAGTTTGTTCACAGTCGTGGCAAGTAAATCCGCCGCTT